>NZ_JBEAFN010000071.1:0-56590 GCF_040061795.1 Klebsiella sp. GN_Kp190 | reverse complement strand
CTGCACGACCCACCAATGCAAAAAAGCGCCCTAAAGGCGCTTTTTTGCTATCTGCGATATATAAGATTCGAACCTGCCGCAGGTTCGAGTCGACAAAATTGTCGGGAACAATTTTGCACAACGCGTAGCGTTGCCCGAAGGGCGAGTCTCAGGATGAGACGAGTAGCGAAGAGAGACAACGGAGCCGCCTGCGGCGACAGCCCGGAGGGCGAGCGAAGCGAGTCATCCTGCACGACCCACCAATGTAAAAAAGCGCCCTAAAGGCGCTTTTTTGCTATCTGCGATAGACAAAGCCGACACGGGCCTTCATCTTGCTATCCGGCACAGACCATCAATTCACCAGCGCCGCAATCAGCTTCTCCAGCGCGGGCGTCGCCTGCTGTTGGTCATAGACGATATACAAATCTGCGGGTATGCGTTCTTCCAGCGGGCGAAACACCACCCCCGGCCACGTCATTTGCGCATAGCTATCAGCGATGAGCGTAATACCTATCCCCATACTGACCATCGCCAGAACCGTTTGCGGCTCCATCACTTCACGGATAATCATCGGTGAGAATCCGGCGCTCTGGCACACGCGCTGCAAAAACGTCCAGTCGGTATGTATTGAAGGCATGGTGACAAAATATTCGTTACGCAACGCCGCAAGCGGGATCGCCTTACGCGCGGCAAGCGGATGCTCTTCCGGCATGGCCACCAGAAAAGAGGATTCGTGCAATCGCAGGCTGGTAAATCCAGGAGAAGGCGCTGTCGCCATTCGCCAGACGCCGGCGTCCAGCTCGCGTCGTTCCAGCATCGCCATCTGCATGGCGGGCATGTTCTCGCGGAAAAGCACCTCTACGTTAGGGTTCTCTTTCAAAAAACGCCGCATCACCGGACGCATTTTTCCCCACATAGCCGTACCTATCACGCCCAACTCTACCCGTCCCGCCTCACCCCGCCCAATCTGTTCCACGCGCGCCAACGCCTGATTCGCGCTGGAAAGCAGACGACGGGACTCCTCCATCAGGATTTTTCCTGCGTGGGTCAACGCTACGCTGCGGGAGTGGCGAACAAACAGCAGCGTGCCAAGCTGCTGCTCCAGGTCTTTAATGTGAATGCTGAGCGGAGGTTGCGACATGTTCAGACGGGCCGCCGCACGACCAAAATGCAGCTCTTCGGCAACAGCCAGAAAATAGCGCAATAACTTCAGATCGATACGATGCGTGCGTTCCATGGGTCATGCGCTCCTGAGGCATAAAGATAATGCGCAAAGTTACCACACTGCATCAGAAAAAATGAAACGGCGGAACATGTGCCCGCCGCGGAAGAGGATTAATGCGTCAGCGCTTTTTTCATTAACTTCTCAGGTTCATGTTTATATTTGAAGAACGCGGCAAAAATAACCGCCAGCAGCAATGAATAGGCCGCGAACACCAGCCAGATGGTCTGCCACTCTTTTACGCCATCAACAGAGAAGTAATCCACGGCCATGCCGCTGAGAACCGAACCTACCCATGCGCCAACACCGTTCACCATGGTCATAAACAACCCCTGCGCGCTGGCGCGAATATGCGCCCCCGCCTCTTGCTCTACGAACACCGATCCTGAAATATTAAAAAAGTCGAATGCGCAGCCGTAAACGATCATCGACATCAGCAGCAGAACAAAACCGAACGGAGACGGATCGCCAAAGGCAAAAAAGCCAAAGCGCAGCGTCCACGCCAGCATACTCATCAGCATGACCGTTTTAATGCCAAAGCGTTTCAGAAAGAATGGAATGGTGAGAATAAAGGCGACTTCCGCCATCTGCGAAACCGAAAGCAAAATAGAGGGATAGCGTACGACAAAGCTGTCGGCAAACGCCGGGTTGCGGGCGAAATCATGCAGAAAGGGGTTACCGAAGACGTTGGTTATTTGCAGTACCGCCCCGAGCATCATCGCGAAGAAAAAGAAAATGGCCATCCGCGGATTTTTAAACAATACGAATGCATCCAGTCCCAGCCTCGTGGCCAATGTGGCGCCAGGTTTCTTCTCGGTCACAGCAATTTTCGGTAGCGTAAGCGCATAAATCGCCAGTAATAACGACGCGGCAGAGGCGATATACAGCTGCGCGCTGCTCAGCTCCAGCCCCATCAGGCTCACCGTCCACATGGCGACAATAAAACCAAGAGTGCCAAATACGCGAACAGGAGGAAACGCGGTCGCCGGATCCTGGCCGGACTGTGCCAGACATGAATAGGAGATGCTATTAGACAACGAGATAGTCGGCATATAGGCCATCGCGTTAATCAGCATTACCCAGAACATCGTCTCCGGATCGGTGACGGTCGTTGCATAAAGAAGCACGCCCGCGCAGACCAGGTGGCAGAGCATATAGGCCCGTTCTGCACGTAGCCATTTATCGGCAACGATCCCCATAATGGCGGGCATGATAATGGCCGCCAGCCCTTTGGAACTATAGACAATGCCGACATTTGCCCCGGTGAAATGCAGTGTGTTTATCATGTAAGAACCCAGGGTGACCAGCCAGCTACCCCAGATAAAATATTGCAAAAACGACATGAGTTTTAAGCGAGAGGCGATACCCATTTTTCCGTTCCTTGCCATTAAAGTAAGACCCCGCAAGCGGGGTCAATATTTATTATTTTTTCAGGCCAGTTTGCGTAAGAAGCCGCAGATCAGGTTAATAAAGTTCTGCCGGGAGAGTTCGGCCGCTGCCAGGGTTTGCGCGTGAGATAGTTTCACATCGCCGAGGCCCTCAGCCAGATTGGTAATGGCTGAGACGGCCACCACTTTCAGCTCGCAATGGCGGGCAGCGATGACTTCCGGCACGACGGACATCCCCACCACATCGCCGCCGATAATCTGCATCATGCGAATCTCCGCCGCCGTTTCAAAATTCGGCCCGGGATAAGAGACAAATACGCCTTCAGTCAGCGGAAACCCCTCCTCCTCCGCTACGCGCTGCAGAACGGCGCGGTAATCCGCGTCATAGGCGTTGGCCAGGGAGAAGAAGCGTTCGCCGAAGCGCTCATCATTCAGGCCCACCATTGGCGTACCCGGCATCGTGTTAATATGATCGCTGAGCGCCACCAGACTTCCCGGCCCCACTTCCGGACGTAAAGAACCGGCCGCGTTAGTACAAAACAGCAGTTCACACCCCAGCAGCTTTAGCGTCCGGATGGCATCAGTCATCACCGTCATGCCCCGACCTTCATAGAAGTGCCCACGCCCTTTCATGCAGGCAACGGGTACGCCGGCCAGATTTCCAAGCACCAGTTCGCCGGCATGGCCGTGCACGGTACTCACCGGAAAGCCGGGCAGCTTCTCGTAAGATATCGCCACCGCATCTTCAATTTGTTCCGCCAGCGCCCCGAGACCCGACCCCAGGATAAAGGCCACCCGCGGCGTAAAATCCGGCTTATATCCGCGAATAATATCGGCGCTATACCAGGGATTCTGTGAGAAAAGCGTGTCGCTCATAAGCTGTCCTTAAAAACTGAAAGATCGATAAAGTGATTGGCTACCATGCTGTTATAACGATGCTACGCAATCGATTACCAATACAGTTTTCCCGGACGTTTGATATTAAAAAGCTATTGATTTCATTTCTGATACAAGGGGTCGTTTTCGCGTAAGGCGGTCAGCTGGCCAGCCTGCTGCCGCACCACCTCCCACAGCGCCTCTGCGGCTGTCGATAGCGAGCGGTTTTTACGCCGCGCCAGCATCAGCTGGCGTTCCACCACCGGGGTGAGTCGCTTCACCTGCAGATGACTTCCCTGAGGGAGCGGCAGCGCTAACGCAGGTAGGATGCTGATGCCTATCCCCGACTCAACCATTGGAAATAGCGTGGCCGGATGACCGATTTCCTGCACGATATTTGCGGTAACGGCGAATCCCGCGAGCGCGGCGTCAATCAGCGGCCGGCTACCCGAAGCATAATCCTGCAAAACCAGCCGCTGGTCATGCAGCGCATGCCAGCTCACCGCGTCCCTTTTAGCGAAAGGGTGATCGCGACGGCAAAGCAGCAGGAAAGGTTCAGCGAGAACCGCCTCACACTGCAAATCGGTCGCGGCGCCAGGGTCGATAACAATGCCAAAATCAACTTCTCCCTGACGGATGCTCTCCAGCACCCACTGCTGGGGGCGATCGTGCAAAACGAAATCTATCTCCGGATAGCGACGGTTGCTGTAGGCGATGCACTGCGGGATCAGATGGGCGGAAATGGTCTGGCTGGCCGCCACCCGCACGGTTCCCATAAGCTGCTGCCCGACGCGCCCGGCCTCACGCAACGTGCCGTTTAACTCATCCAGCAGGCGCTCAAGCCGGGCCGCCAGCTGCTGTCCGGCTTCCGTGAGCACCACTTCGCGCGTCGTTCGGTCAAGCAGGCGTACGCCGGTCTGATGTTCCAGCTCTTTCACGCTGTGGCTTACCGCTGACTGACTCAGGCCAATACTCTCCCCTGCCCGGCTAAAGCTTTTGACGCGAGCAACGGTCACAAAAACCTTCAACTGACGTAGCGAATAATTCATCTCTTTTTTTCATGAATAGATGCAATAAATCGATTTTATTTCTCAAACTAAAGAAAGCACAATAGCGACATCGATTTTCAGGAGCGTTTATGAAATTTTTCCGCATTCTTGATCCATTCACCCTGACATTAGTCACCGTCGTCCTGCTGGCCTCCTTTTTTCCTGCGCGCGGCGGATTTGTCCCCTTCTTTGAACATTTAACCACCGCCGCCATCGCGCTGCTTTTCTTTATGCACGGCGCCAAGCTCTCCCGTGAGGCGATCGTTGCCGGGGGCAGCCACTGGCGTTTACATCTCTGGGTCATGTGCAGCACGTTTATCGTTTTTCCCGTACTTGGCGTGCTATTCGCCTGGTGGGCGCCCGTTAACGTCGATCCGGCGCTCTATTCCGGGTTTATTTATCTCTGCATTCTTCCCGCCACCGTCCAGTCAGCCATTGCGTTTACCTCTCTGGCGGGCGGCAACGTGGCGGCTGCGGTATGCTCGGCTTCGGCCTCAAGCCTGCTGGGGATCTTCATTTCGCCGCTGCTGGTCGGCCTGTTGATGAACCTGCACGGTGCGGGGGGGAGTCTGGAGCAGGTTGGCAAAATCATGCTGCAGCTGCTGCTGCCGTTTGTGCTGGGACATCTCTCTCGTCCGTGGATTGGCAACTGGGTGGCAAAACATAAAAAGTGGATCTCGAAAACCGACCAGACCTCCATCCTGCTGGTGGTCTATTCGGCGTTCAGCGAGGCGGTTGTTAACGGTATCTGGCACAAAGTCGGCGTCGGTTCGCTGCTGTTTATCGTTATTGTCAGCATGGTGCTGCTGGCGATTGTGATTGCGATTAACGTCTTTGTGGCGCGCAGGTGCGGGTTTAATAAAGCGGATGAAATTACGATTGTCTTTTGCGGGTCGAAAAAGAGCCTGGCGAACGGCATTCCGATGGCCAACATTCTCTTCCCGACCTCTATCCTGGGGATAATGGTTCTGCCGCTGATGATCTTCCATCAGATTCAGCTTATGGTCTGTGCGGTGCTGGCGCGGCGCTATAAGCGCCAGGCCGAAGCGTTACAGGCGCAGGAGAAAAGCCGCGCCTCCGAAGCCTAACGCGGGCGCTTAAGGGGCTCGACCAGGCTGGTCAGCCCCTCCGTTTTAATCAATAGCGTTAATGCCATCAGCTCGCCAAGATGCCCGGCGGGAAATTGATCCTTACGGGCAAACCACAGCAAATACTCTTCCGGCACATCGATTAAGCGCCGCCCTTTGTATTTACCAAACGGCATTTCCGTGTTGGCAATCTCAATAAGCTGATCTTTATCCACGCGACTCTCCGAGCAAACGCAGCATTTCGTCTTCATCGATCACCGCAATTCCCAGCTCCTGCGCTTTGGCAAGCTTAGAGCCCGCCGCCTCCCCGGCGATGACCAGGTCGGTCTTCTTCGACACGCTGCCCGCCACCTTCGCCCCCAGCGCAACCAGCCGGGCTTTCGCATCGTCACGGGAGAGCTGACTCAGGCTACCGGTCAGAACCACCGTTTTGCCGGCAAAGGGGCTATCAATCTCTTCCGCATTGACCACGACCGGCGCCGGCCAGCGGACGCCTTCTTTACGCAGCTGAGCAATCACTTCGCGGTTGCTCTCTTCGGCAAAGAAATTACGCACGTGCGTGGCAACCACAATCCCGACATCGGGCACTTTTTGCAGATCGTCAATTGAAGCCTGCTCCAGCGCCTCAATGGTGCCAAAGTGGGCCGCTAAACCGGCTGCCGTCGCCTCACCGACTTCGCGGATCCCCAGCGCATAAAGGAAACGGGCAAAGGTGGTCTCTTTGGACTTCTCCAGGGCATCCACCACGTTCTGCGCTGATTTGGGCCCCATGCGATCGAGCCCGGTGAGTTTACCCGGCGTCAGTTGGAAGAGATCGGCCGGCGTATGCACGTACTCTTTTTCAACCAGCTGATCGATGATTTTATCGCCCATACCGTCAACGTCCAGGGCGCGACGGGAGACAAAATGCTTGAGCGCTTCTTTACGCTGGGCGCCGCAGATCAGACCGCCGGTACAGCGCGTCACCACTTCGCCTTCCACGCGTTCAACGTCGGAATGACATACCGGACAATGGGTGGGGAACACGATCTCACGCGTCTCCTCCGGGCGTTCTGAGAGCACGACGTTCACGACCTGAGGGATAACATCGCCGGCGCGGCGAATGACCACCTTATCGCCGATACGCAGCCCCAGACGCTCGATTTCATCAGCATTATGCAGCGTCGCGTTGCTGACCAGGACCCCGGCGACGTGTACCGGCTCCAGACGCGCAACCGGCGTGATGGCGCCAGTGCGCCCGACCTGAAACTCAACGTCGCGCACGAAAGTCATCTGTTCCTGCGCCGGAAACTTAAACGCCACCGCCCAGCGCGGCGCGCGTGCTACGAAGCCAAGCTGTTCCTGCAGCGCCAGCGAATCGACCTTGATGACCACGCCGTCGATATCAAACCCCAGCTTCGGCCGATCCTCTTCAACCTGGCGATAGTAATTAAGCACTTCCTCTGGCGTATGGCAGAGCTTTACACGCTCGCTGACCGGCAGCCCCCAGGACTTAAACTGCTGCAAGCGCGCCGAGTGGCTGGCAGGCAGCTCGCCGCCTTCCAGCACGCCCACGCCGTAGCAAAAGAAAGTGAGCGGACGCTTCGCGGTAATTCGCGGATCGAGCTGGCGTAAAGACCCCGCCGCCGCGTTACGCGGGTTAGCAAAGACTTTACCTCCGGTTCGCCGCGCCTCTTCATTAATTTTTTCGAACCCTGCCTGCGGCAGGAACACCTCTCCGCGCACCTCAAGCCGCTGCGGAATATTGTCACCGCGTAGCTTCAGGGGAATCGCGCGAATGGTACGCACGTTCGAGGTAATATCTTCACCGGTCGTTCCATCGCCGCGGGTCGCCGCCTGCACCAGCAGGCCGTTTTCATAAAGGATACTGACCGCCAGGCCATCCAGCTTGAGCTCGCAGCAGTAAGTCAGGTTATCGGTATTTTTCAGGCGATCCTGTACCCGCTTGTTGAACGCGAGGAAGCTCTCCTCATCAAAAACGTTGTCCAGCGACAGCATCGGGACTTCATGGCGAATCTGGCTAAAAGAGGCTAACGGTGCGGCACCGACGCGCTGGGTGGGCGAGTCCGGGGTGATCAGCTCAGGGTGCTGAGCTTCCAGCTCGCGCAGTTCGCGCATTAACCGATCGTATTCCGCATCAGGGATTTCCGGCGTATCCATGACGTGGTAGAGATATTCATGATGGCGAAGCGTGGTTCGCAGTTCAGTCAGTTTTTGTTCGTTCGATTCCATATCACACCATCAATGATAAAAAACCCCCGACGGGCGGGGGTTCAGGATAAGTAGATGAAACGCAAGAAGATGAATCAGGCGTTAGCCTCTTTCACTTCACGAATTCGGTCTTGATATTCACGCAATTTTTGCGGCGTCATCATACGACGCTGGTCATCCAGCACTACGCCGCCGACTTCATCGGCAATGTACTGCGCGGACTGCAGCATCAGCTTAAAGTTTTGCAGTTCATCGCCAAAGGACGGAACCTGCATAAAGATAGTCACCCCGGGCGTCATCATATCCGCCATGCTGTCAGGATTGAAGGTGCCAGGCTTAACCATATTGGCCAGACTGAAGAGCACCTGACCGCTGCCGTCCGGGCTGAGGTGGCGATGGAAAATATTCATATCGCCAAATTTGAAGCCCGCCTGCTGGATGCTATTGATGAGTAGCTCGCCGTTGAGCTGCGAACCGTGGTGCGCAGCGACGTTCATCACGATGACCGTCTCCTTACGCTCTTTAGGCTGCGGCGCGGCCTGCTGCGGCTCAGGGGCCTGAGGTTCCGGCGCCGGCTGCGGCTCTGGAGCGGCGGCAGGTTGTTGAACCGGCTGCTGCACATGCTGAACGGGCTGCTGCGCATGCTGAACGGGCTGCTGCGCATGCTGAACGGGTTGCTGCACATGCGGAACGGGCTGCGGCTGTACCGGCTGCTGAGGCGGCACGGCGCGCTGCGGCTGCTGGACCGGGGCCTGGGCGTGAACGGGCTGATGTTGCGGCGGCTGCGGTGCACGGACAGGCTCTTCCGGGCGCACAGGTGGCTGTTGCGCCTGACGCTCATAAGGAGGCTGATACTGGTGCTGCGGCTGACGAGGTGCTTCATGCTCCCCATGAACGCCATTCGACGCATGACTGGTCCGATGAACCCGGACTTCACCAACGCCTTCAACATCGTCATCAAAGTCGTCGCCTTCCGACGCTTCATCGTCGCGAGACTTCATACGTTTCAGTGGGCGATCGCGAAACATCGAGGAGCGTTCTTTACGGCTGGTCCAGAAACCGTGCACCAGTAAAGCGATTATGGCGATCGCGCCAACAATGATTAATATCAGACGCAAATCCTGCATCATTATATTCTCTGTTGTTCTAACACCTTGCCACCACGGCAAACATTTACTCACTAAGAGTATTTGCCGATTACATCAAGTGCAAGTGCGTCGGGGGCTTTCACTACATAAAGATGAACTAAATCGTGCTTTTTGCTGTTTTTTCGAACATTTCCTAACTGGTTATTGTCTGCTAACCCGATAAAATAGCCCGGCATTCAGCCTGGATGTCAAAAAAGGAGCATTACCTGACTATGGTTTCATCATCCGTAACGACCCCGCGCAGTGGCGTCTACTATTTTTCGCAGGGTTGGAAGCTGATCGGGCTGCCGGGGATCCGTCGATACGTATTCCTCCCTTTACTCGTCAACATTATTCTGATGGGCGGCGCATTCTGGTGGCTGTTCACGCGTCTGGACAGCTGGATCCCTTCGTTGATGAGCCATGTTCCTGAATGGCTGCAATGGCTTAACTATCTGCTGTGGCCCATGGTGGTCATTTCTATTCTGCTTGTCTTCGGCTACTTCTTCTCGACAATCGCCAACTGGATTGCCGCGCCCTTTAGCGGCCTGCTGGCCGAGCAGCTTGAAGCGCGCCTGACGGGCGCGACGCCGCCGGACGTCGGGGTTTTCGGCATCCTGAAAGATGTGCCGCGCATCATGAAGCGCGAATGGCAGAAGTTCGCCTGGTACCTGCCGCGGGCCATCGTCCTTTTGCTTCTCTACTTTATCCCCGGTATCGGCCAGACCGTCGCCCCCGTGCTGTGGTTCCTGTTCAGCGCCTGGATGCTGGCGATTCAGTACTGCGATTACCCTTTTGATAACCATAAGGTGCCGTTTAAAACGATGCGTCAGGCGCTGCGCACGCGCAAAGTGACCAATATGCAGTTTGGCGCCCTGACCAGCCTGTTTACCATGATCCCGGTGCTAAACCTGGTCATCCTGCCCGTCGCGATTTGCGGCGCGACGGCGATGTGGGTCGATTGCTACCGTGACAAACACGCCATGTGGAAGTAGCGCTATCGCTTTCGGAGCGGCTTATGCCGCTCCTTATTACTTCTGGCTTGCCATTATTTCTCTTCTGAATATAGATATGCTAAATCCTTACTTCCGCATATTCTTTAAGCGGGTATGCTGAAGCCGTACTCCCAAATTTCATACAGTTAAGGACGGGCCATGAGTAAGATTTTTGAAGATAACTCCCTGACTATCGGCCATACGCCGCTGGTACGACTGAACCGCATCGGTAACGGACGCATCCTGGCAAAGGTAGAATCTCGTAACCCGAGCTTTAGCGTAAAATGCCGTATCGGTGCCAATATGATTTGGGATGCCGAAAAACGCGGCGTGCTGAAGCCCGGCGTTGAGCTGGTGGAACCGACCAGCGGTAATACCGGTATCGCGCTGGCGTACGTGGCTGCGGCGCGCGGTTATAAACTGACGCTGACGATGCCGGAGACCATGAGCATCGAACGCCGCAAGCTGCTGAAGGCCCTGGGCGCTAACCTGGTGCTGACCGAAGGCGCCAAGGGGATGAAAGGCGCCATCCAGAAAGCCGAAGAAATTGTCGCCAGCGACCCGGAAAAATTCCTCCTGCTCCAGCAGTTCAGCAACCCGGCCAACCCGGAAATTCATGAAAAAACCACCGGCCCGGAAATCTGGGAAGATACCGATGGTCAAATCGACGTCTTCATCTCCGGCGTCGGTACTGGCGGTACGCTGACCGGCGTGAGCCGCTATATCAAAGGCACCAAAGGTAAAAAAGATCTGATTACCGTTGCCGTTGAACCTACCGACTCCCCGGTTATCGCCCAGGCGCTGGCAGGCGAAGAGCTGAAGCCAGGCCCGCACAAAATCCAGGGTATTGGCGCAGGCTTTATCCCAGGCAACCTGGATTTGAAGCTGGTGGATAAAGTAGTGGCTATTACCAATGATGAAGCCATTTCCACCGCCCGTCGCCTGATGGAAGAGGAAGGCATTCTGGCCGGCATCTCTTCCGGCGCTGCCGTTGCCGCTGCGCTGAAGCTGCAGGAGGATGAAGCCTTTACCAACAAGAATATTGTGGTTATCCTACCCTCTTCAGGTGAGCGCTATTTAAGCACCGCATTGTTTGCCGATCTCTTCACCGAGAAAGAACTGCAACAGTAATGCCAGCTTGTTAATATCGTGTAAAAAAGCACCTTTTCAGGTGCTTTTTTGTGGCGCACATCAAACTTTTACCCCTCCTGGCATTGATTCACTTCGTTGGGTCTGGTATTTAACCAGCACATTTATTTCGATGCGCGAAATTATTCCGATTTGGATTTCCATAAGCTGAATCGATTTTATGATTTGGTTCAAGTCTTCCTTTAGCGGCATAATGTTTAATGACGTGGTAGACGTTAACGGCCTGAAGGTTTCCACAGCGATTTTCCGCTGATGGTGCCGGAGCCGGATACGTGATGCCGGCGCTAACGATACAGGCTAAAGTTTGGCCGTTAGGCTAAACTTTAGGTCCACAACACTAAACCTATAAGTTGGGGAAATATAATGTTCCAGCAAGAAGTTACTATTACCGCTCCGAACGGTCTGCACACCCGCCCTGCTGCTCAGTTTGTTAAAGAAGCAAAAGGCTTCACTTCTGAGATCACTGTAACCTCCAACGGCAAAAGCGCCAGCGCCAAAAGCCTGTTCAAACTGCAGACTCTGGGCCTGACCCAGGGTACCGTTGTCACTCTCTCTGCCGAAGGCGAAGACGAGCAAAAAGCAGTTGAGCATCTGGTAAAACTGATGGCTGAACTCGAGTAAGTTCACGGGTTCTTTTTAATATCAGTCACAAGTAAGGTAGGGTTATGATTTCAGGCATTTTAGCATCCCCGGGTATCGCTTTCGGCAAGGCACTTCTGCTGAAAGAAGATGAAATTGTCATCGACCGGAAGAAAATTTCTGCCGATAAGGTTGATCAGGAAGTTGAACGTTTTCTGAATGGCCGCACCAAGGCCTCCGCCCAGCTGGAGGTCATCAAAACCAAAGCTGGTGAAACCTTCGGTGAAGAAAAAGAAGCCATCTTCGAAGGGCACATCATGCTGCTGGAAGATGAGGAGCTTGAGCAGGAAATCATAGCCCTGATTAAAGATAAGCATATGACTGCCGATGCGGCAGCCAATGAAGTTATCGAAGGTCAGGCTACTGCCCTGGAAGAACTGGATGACGAATACCTGAAAGAGCGTGCCGCTGACGTACGCGACATCGGTAAGCGCCTGCTGCGCAACATCCTCGGTCTGGCCATCATCGATCTGAGCGCGATTCAGGATGAAGTTATCCTGGTAGCCGCTGACCTCACCCCGTCTGAAACCGCACAGCTGAACCTGAACAAGGTGCTGGGTTTCATCACCGACGCGGGCGGCCGTACTTCCCACACCTCCATCATGGCGCGTTCCCTTGAACTGCCGGCCATCGTGGGCACCGGTAGCGTGACTACCCAGGTGAAAAACGGCGATTATCTGGTTCTCGACGCGGTGAATAATCAGGTTCTGGTTAACCCGAGCGATCAACAAATCGAAGAACTGCGCAACCTGCAGGCTCAGGTCGCTGAAGAGAAAGCGGAACTGGCTAAGCTGAAAGACCTGCCGGCCATTACGCTGGACGGCCATCAGGTTGAAGTCTGCGCCAACATCGGTACCGTACGCGACGTTGAAGGTGCCGAACGTAACGGCGCGGAAGGCGTTGGTTTGTATCGTACAGAATTCCTGTTCATGGACCGCGACTCGCTGCCGACTGAAGAAGAACAGTTCGCAGCATACAAAGCCGTTGCCGAAGCGTGCGGCTCGCAGGCGGTTATCGTTCGCACCATGGACATCGGCGGCGACAAAGAGCTGCCGTACATGAACTTCCCGAAAGAAGAGAACCCGTTCCTCGGCTGGCGCGCAGTGCGCATCGCCATGGATCGCAAAGAGATTCTGCGCGACCAGGTTCGTGCCATCCTGCGCGCTTCCGCTTTCGGTAAACTGCGCATCATGTTCCCGATGATCATCTCTGTTGAAGAAGTACGTGCACTGAAGAAAGAGATCGAAATCTACAAACAGGAACTGCGCGACGAAGGTAAGGCTTTTGATGAGGCAATTGAGATTGGCGTGATGGTGGAAACCCCAGCCGCTGCGACAATTGCGCGTCACTTAGCCAAAGAAGTTGATTTCTTTAGTATCGGTACCAATGATTTAACGCAGTATACTCTGGCAGTTGACCGTGGTAATGATATGATTTCACATCTTTACCAGCCAATGTCCCCGTCCGTGCTGACGCTGATTAAGCAAGTTATTGATGCTTCTCATGCTGAAGGCAAATGGACTGGCATGTGCGGTGAGCTTGCGGGCGATGAACGTGCTACACTTCTGTTGCTGGGTATGGGTCTGGACGAGTTCTCTATGAGCGCCATTTCCATCCCGCGCATCAAGAAGATTATCCGTAACACGAACTTCGAAGATGCGAAAGTATTAGCAGAGCAGGCTCTTGCTCAACCGACAACGGACGAGTTAATGACGCTGGTTAACAAGTTCATTGAAGAAAAAACAATCTGCTAATTCACGAGATGCGCGGCCCAAATTACTGCTTAGGAGAAGATCATGGGTTTGTTCGATAAATTGAAATCTCTGGTTTCTGATGATAAAAAAGACACCGGAACTATTGAGATTGTTGCCCCGCTCTCTGGCGAGATCGTCAACATTGAAGACGT
Source organism: Klebsiella sp. GN_Kp190 (assembly GCF_040061795.1). Lineage (NCBI taxonomy): Bacteria > Pseudomonadati > Pseudomonadota > Gammaproteobacteria > Enterobacterales > Enterobacteriaceae > Klebsiella > Klebsiella sp. GN_Kp190. Next base: position 42,961 of record NZ_JBEAFN010000071.1, on the reverse strand, counting down.
GCCGGATGTAGTTTTTGCGGAAAAAATTGTGGGTGATGGCATTGCTATCAAACCTACTGGCAACAAAATGGTTGCGCCGGTAGATGGTACCATCGGTAAAATTTTTGAAACCAACCATGCTTTTTCAATCGAATCTGATAGCGGCATTGAACTGTTCGTTCACTTCGGTATTGATACCGTTGAGCTGAAAGGCGAAGGCTTCAAACGTATCGCCGAAGAAGGCCAGCGTGTGAAAGTCGGCGACCCGGTTATCGAATTCGATCTGCCGCTGCTGGAAGAGAAAGCCAAGTCTACCCTGACTCCGGTTGTTATCTCCAACATGGACGAGATCAAAGAGCTGATCAAACTGTCCGGTAGCGTAACCGTGGGTGAAACACCGGTTATCCGCATCAAGAAGTAATTCTTGCCGCAGAAGAATGGCGCCTCTCGGGCGCCATTTTTTTATCTCGCCGCTTTAAACGGCCGATAGCACTTCTCCCGCGAAAGTATTTTCATCCCTTCCGGGCCGCTTTCCAGAATCCGCTTCTCGCTGTCAGAAACCTGCAAATCACACTGATATCCGCCAACGGCGCCAAATAAAGATCCCACTTCGCAGACATCCTCAAGGGCTTCGCTGCCGGTGGTCTCAAAATGGCCGACGACTCTTCCCTGCTGACGCACCACTAAACGATAGCTCTTCATTCTCCCTCCCTATGCGGCGGAAGAATGAGCTCATCGCAGCCCTGTTCATTGGTCCAGGTCATAACCGCCAGCACCCGCTGCGCGGCAGCGTGGGCGGCCTCGCCCAGCGGCATTCCGCATACCAGACCGCTCGCCAGCTCGGCGCAAAAAAGGTCGCCCGTTCCCTTCAGATCGGTTTCAACGCGCGGATGTTCAACCACCTCGACCGACTGCGCGCTAACCACCAGCACGTTGATCGTGGCGCTATTTTCTCCCGGCGCGCTGGTGATAACGACCCATTTCAGTGAATCAGAGAGCAGACTACGGGCGGCAATAATCGCCTCCTGCTGATTATGGCAAGGCAGACCGCTTAGCGTCTCCAGCTCAAACAGATTGGGCGTGATCCCCTGCGCCAGCGGGAGCAAATGCGTACGATAGGCTTCAGGGATCTCGGCCTTGACGTAAATACCGCTATCCACATCGCCAATGACGGGATCAACGAGAATACACAGTTCAGGATGCTGCTCGCGAATGCGCAGCAGCCATTGCGCCAGACGCTTAATCTGCACGGCGCTGCCCATATAGCCGGTCGTTACCGCCCGCAGCTCGCGCAGGGCGTCACGCTCCTCCAGCGCCTTTAAATAGCCGGCAAACCACTCTTCCGGGATAACGCCGCCATAGTAAGTATCATAGTGCGGCGTATTGCTGAACAGCACCGTCGGCACCGCGATGACCCGCAGGCCGTGCTGCTTTATAGCCGGTATCGCAATACTGTTGCCTACGCTGCCGTAGACCACCTGCGACTGCACGGCCACAATATCGACCTGAAGCGCCCGACTTTTATCGTTGAAGAGCACCGATTGTATTTCATCTTGCTGGCCCATCCTTTCTCCCCCCGCTGGACAGCGGGTCATACTCTGATTATCATTCGTCCTATGCTAAAATTCATTTTGTCATAGGTCAATAATGATCGTTGGAAAAACTGCCAGTGAGATCTTCGATAGCATCCGCCATCTGGTACAAAGCGGCGCACTCAAGCCTGGCGATGTTTTACCGCCGGTCCGCGAGCTGGCGGGCAAGCTGTCGGTTAACCGCAATACCGTCGCTGCCGCCTATAAGCGACTGGTGACCTCTGGCCTGGCTATCAGCCAGGGGCGTAATGGTACCGCCATTAAAACGCATAATACCCTGCCCGCCCTTGAAGGTGGCGATCCCTCTTCGCCGCTGAAGGATATCTCCAGCGGCAATCCCGACCCCGCTCGCCTGGCAAACCTCAAGCACTATCTCAGCGCAATTGCGCCAGCGCCTCGTCTGTACGGCGATGCGGCGGTTGAACCACGGCTGGCCGCGTGGGCCAGCCGCTGGGTTAACAACGATGTGAACCTGGATGCCGATATTAACCTTGCCAGCGGCGCTGTCGATGCGCTTGAGCGCCTGCTGTGCGCCCTGCTGCTGCCCGGCGATAGCGTGGCCATCGAAGACCCCTGCTTTCTCAGCAGCATCAATATGCTGCGCTACGCCGGTTTTAGCCCTTCGCCGGTACCGGTCGACGGGGAAGGCATGCAGCCTGAAGCCCTTGAAGAGGCGCTGAGCAACGGCGCCCGGGCGGTCATTATTACCCCGCGCGCGCACAATCCGACCGGCTGTAGCCTCAGCGAATCCCGCGCCCGGGCAATACGCGAAATACTGGCCCGCTATCCGCAGGTTCTGGTGATTGTTGACGACCATTTCGCGCTGCTCTCCGCCACGCCCTGGTACTCCCCTATCGCCGCGGAAAGTCAGCGTTGGGCGCTGGTACGCTCCCTGTCAAAAACCCTGGGACCAGATTTGCGTCTGGCCATCGTCGCCAGCGACGCTGACACGTCGGCGGCGCTGCGACTGAGGCTTAATTCCGGTAGCCAATGGGTCAGCCATCTGTTGCAGGATCTGGTCATCGCCTGCCTTAACGACAACACCTTTATGGCCTCTCTGGCGGAAACCCGGCGCCACTATCGTCAGCAGCATGAAAAGCTGATTGCCGCCCTCGCCAGCCGCGGAATCACCCATCTGACGCCGGGAGACGGCCTTAATTTTTGGTTCCCGCTGGAAGAGCCGAGCCAGCCGGTAGCGCTCCGTCTGGCGCACGCCGGCTGGCTGGTTCGCGAAGGCGAAACGTTCGGCATTCGCGCCCCTTCGCACGGGCTGAGGCTGTCGCTTGCGACGCTCAGCGACAATGAAATGAATAAGCTCGCCAATGACTTATACCAGATATTACAACAACAGTGACGGGAGTTAACGCTATGCAGATCCACTTTATCGTCCATGAAGTCTTTGAAGCGCCGGGAGCTTACCTGCACTGGGCGCAGGCGCGCGGCTACGGTATCAGCTGGTCGCGGGTATACGCGGGGGACAGGCTACCGGAAAACGCCAACGCTTTTGATATGCTGGTTGTGCTCGGCGGTCCGCAGTCGCCGCGCACGACATTATCTGAGTGCCCCTGGTTTGATAGCCACGCCGAGCAGCGTTTGATTGCGCAGGCCATTGCCGCAGGACGGATCGTGGTAGGGATATGCCTGGGCTCGCAGCTTATCGGTGAAGCGCTGGGCGCGCCGGTCATGCAAAGTCCGGAAAAAGAGGTGGGTCACTATCCCATCACGCTCACCACCGCGGGCCTGCAGGATGACAAACTGGCCCATTTTGGCCCCTCGCTGGTCGTCGGCCACTGGCATAACGATATGCCAGGCCTGACCCCGGAGGCGGAAGTGATGGCCTCCAGCGAAGGCTGCCCGCGGCAAATTGTGAAATACAGCGACCGGGTTTATGGCTTCCAGTGCCACATGGAGTTTGATGCTGAGGTCATTGAGCTGCTGATCGCCCATTCGCAGCAGGAGCTTAGCGCCGCCAGAGGCAGGCGTTTCATTCGTAGTGAACAGGAGATGCGTGCCTGGGATTATCGCGAAATGAATGAGAAGCTATGGGCGTTTCTTGATAAGCTGACGGCAAAGTAAGCAAAAGGCTTTTATTAAAGCCCGACAATTTAAGGATCGCCAGAAATGCCCAATCCCAACCCACAGCTTAAAGCCGCCATCGAAGCCTGCGATCGCGCTATCTCCCAGGAGGATTACGCGACACTGATGGAGTATTACGCTGATGACGCCGCGCTGGTCGTCAAGCCAGGCATGGTGGTGCGGGGCAAAGAAAATATCCGCAACGCGTTTATCGCCATTGCCGACTATTTCCAGCACCGGCTGGTGGTGACGCAGGGAAAAATGGAGATTATCGAAGGCGGCGGCAATGCGCTGGTGATTATGGAAACCCGGCTGGATATCCCGACGGCGGAAGCCGGGATAACACAGGTCACGCGGCGCGCAACCTATGTCTTTCGTCAGCAGGGTGAACGCTGGCTCTGCACCGTGGATAACTCCTACGGTACGGACCTGCTCGACGCGCCCGAGGTTTAAATTCCCGCGCCCTGGGTAAAGTGCTCTTCGCCAAATACGCCGGTAGAAAGGTAGCGATCGCCGCGATCGCAAACGATCGCCACCACTACCGCGCCAGGATTTTCACCCGCCACGCGTAGCGCGCCCGCCACCGCGCCGCCGGAACTGACGCCGCAGAAAATTCCCTCCTTCACCGCCAGCATCCGCATGGTGTTTTCGGCATCCTGTTGATGGATATCGAGCACCGCGTCCACCAGCTGCGCGTTAAAAATGCCCGGCATATATTCGGCAGGCCAGCGGCGAATTCCGGGAATACTGCTCCCCTCTTCCGGCTGCAGCCCCACGATGCTCACCGCTTTATCCTGCTCGCGCAGAAAACGCGATACGCCGGTAATGGTGCCGGTGGTACCCATGCTGGAGACAAAATGGGTGATCCGCCCGTCGATCTGCTGCCAGATTTCCGGCCCGGTAGTGGTGTAGTGCGCGTACGGGTTGTCCGGGTTGTTGAACTGATCGAGCAGCTTGCCTTCGCCGCGCTGCGCCATGGCTAACGCTAAGTCACGCGCGCCTTCCATTCCCTGCTCTTTGGTGACCAGAATCAGCTCCGCACCGTAGGCGCGCATGGCGGCACGGCGCTCCTGACTCATGTTGTCCGGCATCAGCAGCTTCATCTGATAGCCTTTAAGCGCGGCGATCATCGCCAGCGCAATGCCGGTGTTGCCGCTGGTCGCTTCAATCAGCACATCACCGGGTTTAATCTCTCCGCGCTTTTCGGCCTCGACAATCATCGACAGGGCCGCCCTGTCTTTCACCGACCCCGCCGGATTGTTGCCTTCAAGTTTGACCCAGATTTCGCTGCCGTTGTCCGGCCCCATGCGCTGCAGTTTGACCAGAGGCGTGTTGCCGATTGTTTGTTCTAATGTATTCACGGTTTTGCCCAATAAAAAGCCCGGTAAGCATTACGCCACCGGGCGAAAAACATACGCGATAACCTATCAGGCTGACTCCGCCAGAGCAATATCCTCGCGCGTCTCAATGCGTTCCTTCCCGTGATAAATACGGGCATGCTGCAGACCGACAAACAGGCGCTCTCCCCGGTGCGGCGGGACGTCGTCGCGCATGACCACGGTCAGCGGCTCGGTATACCAGCCCAGCGGTTGTACCACCAATTGCGTGTAGTGACCTTTAGGGCTAGCTTCCAGCACCTGCACCGGCAGCGGTGAATCGAGGCTGGTTCGGCGGCTCACGTCAACTTCCCACGGACGCAGGAACAGATCGACCGGCCCCTGATGCGCGGAGGTATAGCCCAGCGGCCAGCGGTGCGCGCCCACGTGGAATTGTCCGCCGCGAATGGTGCCCTGCAGACGGTTCACCTCGCCCATAAATTCCAGCACAAAGCGGGTCGCCGGTTCGCGCCAGAGCTGCTCCGGCTCGTCAACCTGCTCAATGTTCCCCTGGCTCATCACTACCACGCGGTCGGCAACTTCCATCGCCTCTTCCTGATCGTGGGTGACGAAGACGCTGGTGAACTTCAGCTCTTCATGCAGCTGACGCAGCCAGCGACGCAGCTCTTTACGCACCTGGGCGTCCAGCGCGCCGAAGGGTTCATCCAGCAGCAGAATTTGCGGTTCAACCGCCAGCGCACGCGCCAGCGCCACGCGCTGCTTCTGCCCGCCGGAGAGCTGTGCCGGAAAGCGATCCGCCAGATGCGCAAGCTGTACCATCTCCAGCAGTTTGGTGACTTTCGCTTTGATGGCCGCCGCATTTGGGCGCTCGCGGCGCGGCAGTACGGTCAGGCCAAACGCAATATTGTCGAACACGGTCATATGGCGGAACAGCGCGTAATGCTGGAATACAAAGCCCACCTTGCGATCGCGGGCATGCAGACGGCTCACGTCGGTGCCGTGAAAGCGGATGTGCCCGCTGGTCTGATGCTCAAGCCCGGCGATAATACGCAGCAGCGTGGTTTTACCGGAGCCAGACGGCCCGAGCAGCGCCACCATTTGTCCGGAAGGGATATCCAGCGAGATATCATTCAGCACCTGGGTGCGACCAAAAGACTTCTTAATATTGGCAATCTCAATGCTCATGATTTCCCTCCTGATGCTGACGTTTTTCCTGATTTTCTAAACGCCACTGCACCACACTCTTCAAAAACAGGGTCAAAATAGCCATCAGCGTCAGCAACGCGGCGGCAGTAAACGAACCGATGGTGTTGTAGTCCTGCTGCAGCAGCTCAATCTGTAGCGGCAGCGACAGGGTTTCACCGCGAATAGAGCCGGAGACGACGGAAACGGCACCAAACTCGCCAATCGCGCGGGCGTTGGTCAGCACCACGCCGTAAAGCAGCGCCCAGCGGATATTCGGCAGCGTCACGCGGCGGAACATCTGCCAGCCTGACGCGCCCAGCAGCACCGCCGCTTCGTCTTCGTTGCTCCCCTGGCTTAACATCACCGGCACCAGCTCGCGCACCACAAACGGGCAGGTCACAAAGACCGTCACCAGCACCATGCCCGGCCAGGCGAACATGATCTGCAGGTTGTGCTCATCCAGCCAGCCGCCCAGCGGCCCGTTGGAGCCGTAAAAGAGCAGATACACCAGGCCCGCTACCACCGGCGACACGGCAAAAGGAATATCCAGCAGGGTCAGCAGCAGCTGACGTCCCGGGAAGTTAAAGCGCGTCACCAGCCACGCCAGCAGCGTGCCGAACACCAGGTTCACCGGCACGGTGATCAATGCAATCAGCACGGTCAGCCAGATGGCGTGCAGCATATCCGGGTTCGCCAGGTTTTCCAGCGCGGGCATCAGCCCCTTGCTGAAGGCCTGAACGAAGATATACACCGTCGGCACGACGAGAATAAACGCGGAAACCAGCACGCCCGCACCGATCAGAAACCATTTACCCCAGTTGATGCGGGGCGCATCGTATCGCTTCAATTGCGTAACTTCCGCCATCAGTGACCTACCACACGTCGACCAAAGCGACTTTGCAGAGTGTTAATCGAGTACAGCAGCAGCAGCGAGGCCGCGAGGATCACCGAAGCAATCGCGCTCGCCGCCGGGTAATCAAACTCCTGCAAACGAATAAAAATCATCAGCGAGGTCACTTCCGTTTTCCACGCAATGTTGCCGGCGATAAAAATCACCGCGCCGAACTCACCGAGGCTGCGGGTAAAGGACAGCGCAACGCCCGCCATCAGCGCCGGGGAGAGCTCCGGCAGCACCACCTTGCGAAAGCTCTGCCAGCGCGTGGCGCCCAGGGTTTCCGCCGCCTCTTCATATTCCGGACCCAACTCTTCCAGCACCGGCTGCACGGTACGCACCACAAACGGGATGCTGGTAAAGGCCATGGCCACCGCGATACCGAGCCAGGTATAGGTGACTTTAATATCAAATTTCGCCAGCCACTCGCCGTACAACCCGTTCACGGAGAAGAGCGAGGCGAGGGTTAAGCCGGCAACGGCCGTCGGCAGCGCAAACGGCAAATCCATCAGCGCATCAAGCAGCGTGCGGCCCGGGAAGCGGTAGCGGGTTAAGATCCACGCCATCAGCAGGCCGAACACGCCGTTAAAAATGGAGGCGACAAACGCCGACAGCAGCGTCACTTTATAGGCCGCCACCACCTGCGGGTTGGTCACCACGTCCCAGTACTGCGCCCAGCTCATCTGGGCAAGCTGCATCACCAGCGCGCTGAGCGGCAACAACAGGATAAGGCAGACGAACAGCAGGCTGGTCCCGAGGCTTAAGGTAAAGCCCGGCAGCACGCGTTTAGTCGATACTGCAAACATTACTTACGCCCCGCCGCCAGCAGTTTGTCCAGCTCACCGCCGCTGGCAAAATGGGTTTTCATCACATCAGGCCAGGAGCCAAATTTATCTTCCACGCGGAACAGTTCGGTCTGCGGGAATTTATCTTTCAGTTTGTTCATCACGTCCGGGTTATTCACGCGGTAGTAGTAATCGGTAATGATGGTCTGCGCCTGTGGGCTGTACAGGTAGTTGAGATAGGCTTTTGCCGCTTTCTCGGTACCGTTGGCCTGGACGTTTTTATCCACCCACGCCACCGGGAACTCGGCCAGGATGTTGGTTTTCGGGATAACCACCTCAAAGCCCTGCGCTTCATACTGTTTGCGGATGTTGTTCACTTCCGATTCGAAGCTGATCAGCACATCGCCCAGACCGCGCTCGGCGAAGGTCGTGGTAGCCCCGCGACCGCCGGTATCAAACACTTCGACGTTTTTCAGGAACTGGGTCATGAACTGCTCGGTTTTCGCTTTATCGCCGCCGTCAGCCTTGTCCGCCGCGCCCCACGCCGCTAAATAAGTGTAACGCGCGTTGCCGGAGGTTTTTGGGTTCGGGAAAATCAGCTTCACGTCGGAACGCACTAAGTCATTCCAGTCGTGGATATTCTTCGGGTTACCTTTACGCACCAGGAAGCCCATGGTGGAGTAAAACGGCGAGCTGTTATTCGGCAGACGGCTTTGCCAGTCGGCGGGGATCAGCTTGCCTTTGTCGTGCAGAATCTGGACATCGGTCACCTGATTGTAGGTCACCACGTCAGCCTTCAGCCCTTGCAGAATCGCCAGCGCCTGTTTTGATGACCCGGCATGAGATTGTTTTATCGTCAGCTTATCGCCGCCGTTATCTTTCGCCCACTGCTGTTCGAACTGCGGGTTAAGGGCGGCAAACAGCTCGCGGGAAACATCGTAGGAACTATTCAGCAATTCCGTCGCCTGCGCCTGTGCGACCAGCAGCACAGAAGCAGCCAGCGCCAGATATCCTTTTTTTAGTGATTTAACGGCCATTGCGCACCCTTATCAATATGATGATTTTCTGCTGATCATCATATTTATAACGGCTATGAAAGGAGTAACGGTTTTATATACCGTTTGGCGATTTGGAAGTCGAAAAGAGAATAAGGGAATGGCAAAGCTTATCTGAATCACGCATGCAGAACCGGAAAACGTTCGACGCCTGCCGGCCGCGCCGAACGGTCCCCTCTCCCTGCGGGGGAGAGGGTCAGGAGAAGATCTTACAGCGCCAGCAGTCTATCCAGCGAAGGCGCGAAGTAGTATCCGCCGGTCACCGGTTTGGTAAAACGCAGCATCGCGTCGCGCTTACCGTCGGTATCGCCGAACATGCTCAGCAGCTGCTGTTCAATATTGTGCAGACGCGCGCAGTAGGCGCAAAAGTAGAGGCCGTGGGTGCCGCTGGCGGTACCGTACGGCAGGCTCTGACGCACAATCTTCAGCCCTTTACCTTCTTCTTTCAGATCCACGCGGCTCAGGTGAGAGGTATCCGGACGATCGTCGCCGTCAATCTCTTCGTTGGCTTCTTTGGTACGGCCGATCATCATCTCCTGATCGGGAACGCTCATGCGATTAAGCTGCTTGAGGTTGTGCTCCCAGCGCTGCACAAATACGTAGCTGCCGCCCGCATCGACGCCATCCTGAATCACCGCCACTTCACGGCGGGTCTCTTCCCCCGCCGGGTTTTCAGTACCGTCGACAAAGCCGCTCAGATCGCGCTCTTCAATCCAGCGAAAGCCGTGAATCTCTTCTTTAACATCAATCGCTGCGCCAAAAGCGGAGAGGGCCGCCTGAGCGACAGAAAAATTCAGCTCATGCTGCGCGGACAGAATGTGGATTAGCACATCATACTGGGTGGCCGGGGCCAGACCTTTGCCATAGGACGGGAAGTCTTTTAGCTCTTCAGCCCCGACGCCACCGCTTAGCTGACGCCAGACGTTATGGCCAAAAGCGACCACCGCCCCCAGCTTCGCTTCCGGGTATTTCGCCTGAAAGGTGGCTAACTTATCGGCAAACACCTTGCTGGCTTCGCGCAGGGCGTCAACATCGCCTTTGACATTTGCTTCAATCCAAATCGCCGCACGGCAATGTTCCGGCAAAATGCCGCTCTGAACCTGAGACATCGCTCCTCCTGAAATAGTACAACCACAACGCTGTGGCTTTTTAAGGCGCTATTGTACCCGCTTTTTCAGGACCTCGAATCACTTCAGATCAAATTAGCGACGCCAGATAATCTTGCTCACCTTCCAGTTTTTCAGCGTGTCGTCGGAGGGCATTAGCTCATCAGGGCCGCTCCAGTTGCCGGTGAAGGCATAGCTAATATGCTGGCTACCCTCGGCCTTGCACTCCACCACGGCACCGTTATCGTTGCTGCCTTTCTGGCAGTTACCAAACGCTTTGCTGTAGATATCGCTGAACGGGGTACCGATTTTCACGCCGCTGGCGGCTTTGATATTGCTATCGCGCACGTCGATGCGGCTAATAGTCCCGCTCTCGCCGTTGATGGTCAGCGCGACCTTGTCATCTTTTAACGCTTCGAAATAGCGCACAATATTGCCGTTAGCCGTTTTCATGCCGCTGCGCAGGCGGTAGCTGCTGCCGAGCGCGTCGCCGATCGCCTGCTCGCTCAGCGCCGTTGACGCCGTCAGGTTGCCTACGCCCTGTTCGCTCACCTCCATAGAGGAACCAAACCAGTTCCACGGATAAGCCGCCGACCAGTTCACCGAGCTCATCGTTGAGCAGCCGGTTAAAGCCAGCGGTAGTGCGCAGAGAAGTAAACGTAGCGATTTCATGACTGAGTGTCCTTTCTGATGTATTCAACGCAAGTTGGAGTGCGCGATCGGCAAAAAGTGCCGTTAAACCTGTTCTTCGCGAAAACAGGCTTTCAGCCGACGGCTGCTTAACAGCCACCAGAGCGCGTAAAGATCCGCCGCCAGCAGGCCGATGGTCACCGCCGAAGGCGACTCGCCGCTCATCCACAACAGCGGTTGCCAGACCAACAGCAAGAGCTGGGAAAGCACCAGCAGCCAGCGCATCATGGGCCAGAGCCGGGGGAAGCGCTGACGATGCCCGCTAATGATAAACGCCAGCACCGCCGGAATGCCGGGGAGCAATCCCAGCCAAAAATTATCGTGGTCCGGATAAAACAGATTCAGCAGCGCGTCGCCCTGCTGGCGTGACGCGCCGGCCATCAGAAATAGCACCCACGTCCGCGCCTGAAGCAGCAGCACGCACCAAAAGAGAAACGGCAAACGCAGGCGGCCGTGGGTATCGAAATCGGCGGGGATAAACTCAGTATTCTTCATCTTCAATTAAGCGCTTGCCGAGGCACAGCACGTCTGAATGCTCATAGCCAAGGCGTTCGTACATCCCCTGCACCACATCATTATCTTCGCGAACCATAATATTTATTTTCGGACAGCCGCGGGCGATCAGCTTTTTCTCCAGCCGATTAAGTAGCGCATTAGCAATACCGCGACCGCGATATTCAGGATGCACGCCAAGATAATAGGCAGACCCGCGATGCCCGTCATAACCGCCCATCACCGTGCCAACCACTTCACCGTTAACTTCGGCGACCAGAAACAGGCTGGCATCGTGGTTCAGCTTACGTTCAATATCCATTTCCGGATCGTTCCATGGGCGAAGGAGATCGCAACGCTCCCACAGGGTGATGACCTCTTCGAAATCTTGCTGGCGAAAAACGCGTATCTCCATGGTATTCCCCACCATTGACGGTTAAAAACAGAGATTATGGCGTGATTGTGCCCGATAGCCAATATCAGGCGCAATGAGCCGCAAAAAATGGCATACTATGACTTTGTCATGTATTGAAATGAAAAGTAAAACAATTCTTATTTTGAATGGTCGTATCAGAAAAGACGATACGATATAACATTGGTTACCACTTGTTTGCAATTCAGGCCGAATGAGCACTTTTAAACCATTAAAAATACTTGCTTCGCGCCGCCAGGTGCTGAAAGCCGGGCTGGCAGCAATCACGCTTTCAGGGATCGCCTCACAGGCCAGCGCGAAAGAACAACAGCCATTGAAAACATCCAATGGGCACAGCAAACCCGCAGCGAAGAAAAAAGGCGCCAAACGCGTCGTGATGCTCGACCCGGGCCATGGCGGTATTGATACCGGCGCTATCGGCCATAACGGTTCAAAAGAGAAGCACGTCGTGCTGGCGATCGCTAAAAACGTGCGCAGCATTCTGCGCAGCAACGGCATCGATGCGCGCCTGACGCGCAGCGGCGATACCTTTATTCCGCTCTATGACCGGGTGGAGATCGCCCACCAGCACGGCGCCGATCTTTTTATGTCAATTCACGCCGATGGTTTCACCAACCCGAGCGCGGCCGGCGCTTCCGTTTTCGCCCTTTCCAACCGCGGCGCCAGTAGCGCCATGGCAAAGTATCTCTCGGACCGTGAAAACCGGGCGGATGAAGTGGCCGGCAAGAAAACGACGGATAAAGACCACCTATTGCAGCAAGTGCTGTTCGACCTGGTACAAACTGATACCATCAAAAACAGCCTGACGCTCGGTTCCCATATCCTGAAAAAGATCAAGCCGGTGCACAAGCTGCACAGCCGCAATACCGAGCAGGCGGCGTTTGTGGTGCTGAAATCGCCGTCGATTCCGTCGGTGCTGGTAGAAACCTCGTTTATTACCAATCCGAACGAAGAAAAACTGCTCGGCACCACCGCGTTCCGGCAGAAAATCGCCACGGCGATTGCCAACGGCATCATCAGCTATTTCCACTGGTTCGATAACCAGAAAGCCCACTCGAAGAGACGTTAATGAGACCCGATGCGCACCAGGTAAAAGCTTTCCTTCTCCAGCTCCAGGATGCTATCTGCCAAAAGCTCAGCGCCGTTGACGGCAGCGAATTCATCGAAGATAGCTGGCAGCGGGAAGGCGGCGGCGGCGGACGCAGCCGGGTGCTGCGCGATGGCGGTATCTTTGAGCAGGCTGGCGTTAACTTTTCGCACGTGCACGGCGAGGCGATGCCGGCCTCCGCAACCGCGCACCGCCCTGAGCTGGCGGGCCGCAGCTTTGAAGCGATGGGCGTCTCGCTGGTCGTGCACCCGCGCAGCCCCTATATCCCTACCAGCCACGCCAACGTGCGCTTCTTTATCGCGGAAAAACCGGGCGCCGAGCCGGTATGGTGGTTCGGCGGCGGCTTCGATTTAACCCCCTACTACGGCTTTGAAGAAGATGCCGTTCACTGGCATCGCACCGCCCGCGACCTGTGCCAGCCCTTCGGCGAAGAGGTTTATCCGCGCTATAAAAAGTGGTGCGACGACTACTTCTTCCTCAAGCATCGTAACGAGCAGCGCGGCATCGGAGGCCTGTTTTTTGATGATTTGAATACCCCGAACTTTGACCATTGTTTCGACTTTATGCAGGCGGTGGGCAATGGCTTCACCGATGCGTATCTGCCCATTGTCGAGCGGCGTAAAGAGAGGGTCTGGGGCGAGCGCGAGCGCGATTTTCAGCTCTACCGCCGCGGGCGCTACGTGGAGTTCAACCTGGTGTGGGATCGCGGCACCCTGTTCGGCCTGCAAACCGGCGGCCGCACCGAATCCATTCTGATGTCGATGCCGCCGCTGGTGCGCTGGGAATACGACTACCAGCCGGAAGCGGGCAGCCCGGAAGCGGCGCTGAGCGCGTTTATTCAGGTGCGCGATTGGGTTTAACGTTGCCTGATAGTGCGGTTCGCAGGCCAGATACGGCGCTGTTTTGCCTGATGACGCTACGCTTATCAGGCCTGCGATGACGGCGCGAATCACCATCCGCTAAATAGATCGTCATCACGCCCACTGCCGCATCCGCTGATGCAGCGTCAGCGACGGTTTCTCGGCGAACAGCTGCTGATAATCGGTAGCGAACTGGCCCAGGTGCCAGAATCCCCACTGCATCGCCGCATCCTTAACCGTCGTGCTCTGCGACCACGGGCTAATCAGCTCCCGGCGCACCGCGTTTAAACGAATGCGCTTCAGCCAGGCGTTCGGCCCGATCCCCAGAATGGCGTGAAAGGCGTTTTGCAGCGTACGGCGGCTGACGTGCAGTTGCTGACATAAATCGAGAACCGTCAGCGGCTCCGACATATTCTCCAGCACGTACTCCCGCGCCCGGGAAAGCAGACGCCGATAGCTCTGGTGGCTAATGCTCTCGGCGGTAATCATCGGCTGCGCCTCCTCCAGCATCGCCCCCATCGCCAGCAGGAGATTATCGCCCAACACCTTACGCACCGCGGGCTGATGAAGGTTCTCCGGATTCTCGCTAAACGTCGCCAGCGCCTGCTGCACAAAGCCCCACAGCGCCGCCTTGTGCTCCTCTTTGACCTCCAGCGCCGACTGGTTACGCAGCATATGCAGCACCCGCTCCGGGTGATGCAGGAAGCTGGCCTGGCGGGAAATGACATCCTCCGAGATCACTACGCCCAGAATGGTGTAATCATCCGGCGTGCTGAGCTCAAACTCGGTGCCGCCGGGTCGGGTGGCGATTTCGGCGCTGCCGAGGCACTGTGAGCCAATAAACCCCTGCTCGCCGCGGGTTGCCGGAATACCGAACCAGAAGGAGTTCGGCCACACCAGGCAGGACTGACGCAGCGCCAGGCCGGTATATTCGCGAAAGACCTGAATATCATCGAGCAGGATTTCGGTAAATTCACCGTGAAATTTCCCCGGATGCAGCTGATCGTAAATCTGCTGCCAGGCGGTAATCGTCAGGGCATGTTCATAGACATCGGTGGTCCGCCGCTGATGGACGTTGTCCACCTCGACCATCGGCGTCAGTTTAACGTCTTCGGGTAATGCTTCATGATAAAGATGGTGCAGGTTGGCCGGTTTTTTCTTTTTCATGATCTGATAAACCGGGAGCGCTTTCGCGTTCCCGGCACCTCCGACTGGTTAATTTTTTAAGCGATAGCGACTACTGCGTTTACGCAACGCTCCGGTAGAAAAGAGCTGCTCCAGCGCCTTCCTGGCCTCTTCAAGCGACCAGCCGAAATGGGCGGCCACCTCCCCTGCCGTCATTCCCTGACGCGTCGAAGAGAGCAGCGTCAGCAAGGGTTCTGAGGATTCCACGACCACCGGCGGCTCCGGCGTTTGCGGCAGCCG
Organism: Klebsiella sp. GN_Kp190; assembly: GCF_040061795.1. Lineage (NCBI taxonomy): Bacteria > Pseudomonadati > Pseudomonadota > Gammaproteobacteria > Enterobacterales > Enterobacteriaceae > Klebsiella > Klebsiella sp. GN_Kp190. The sequence goes on along the minus strand of NZ_JBEAFN010000071.1, from coordinate 27,946 downwards.
TTGAAAACCGGCGATCAGCCGCTGGGTATCCTCTTCCGGGCGTCCAATCTCCCGACGGCTGATAACGCGCCCCGTACGCTGCGCCGCAGCGCTGCCGGCATCCAGCGCCGCCCGGCACGCCGCCAGGTCGCCTTCCACCACCAGCGTCAGCCTGCCGGGGTCAAGAACCTCATGGCTGAGCAGCCGCACGTTGGCCGCCTTCAGCATCGCATCCGCCGCGTCAACGGCGGCCACCATGCCGTCCACTTCCAGTAATCCCAGGGCGTTGATCATCGCTTCCCCCTTACGCGCGCTGGATTGGATGACGGGCAATATCCAGAACGGCATCGGTAAAGGCGTTACAGGCGGCTTTACAGGCGGCCTGGCTTCCCGTCAAAAAGGCGGCGGAATAGTTGGTTTCCGACGGCGGCGGCACGTAGGTCACCAGCTGCACGTCGGCCGATTTCATTGCCGCATCGATACCGAAGGTCGCCTCCAGCGGCGGCGCCACCAGATAAGCGATCGGATCGCCCAGCGCAATGCCGGAGGTAGACGAGAGATAAGAGCCGGTACGCGACACCACGTGCGCCAGAAACGCCGTATCTTCGGCATCGTTGGCCCACTGGAACGCGGCCCCAGTTTCGATATGCGCCACCATCGCATCCAGACCGGCGCGCACTTCCGCCGGGTTCGGGCCGCCCAGCATAATCAGCACTTCACCTGCGGTTGGCGAAGGGCCGTGGGCCGCGCCGGCGTAAAGAGAACGACCGTAGACCACTTCCACCATCGCCTGTTTTGTCGCTTCGTCAGCGGCAATATAAGTCACATCATCCGAATCCGCCGTGATGAGTCCGAGGCTACGTATATGTGGCGGTAATTTAAGCTCGCGGGCAAAGCCGTCATTCACTGAGGCAATCACGCGCATGGCCGTCACCGAAGGGCGAATTAAATCTAATGCAGGCATGATGCCTCCTTACCGAGTCATGTTGATGCCGGAAGCCTTCTGCTCCAGCATGCGTTTGGCCAAATCGACAATCACCGCCGCGGCTTCTACCGGGGGCGTACCGCCCTGGTGAATATTGGAAATACAGGTCCTGTCCGCTTCGACGGTGGTCGCCACGCGCGGCGAATACACGGCGTAACAGGAGAGGCTTTCCGACTGCCCCAGCCCCGGACGTTCGCCTACCAGCAGGATGACCACCTTCGCGCCGAGAATTTCGCCAATCTGATCTTCAATTTTGACCCGCCCGTAGCGGACGAAGAACGGCGTACCGACCTTCAGTCCGGCCTGCTTCAGGCCCGACAGCAGCGGCGGCAGGATCTCTTCATAGTTGACGGTAATCGCGTCGGTAGAGAGGCCATCGGATACCACCACCTGAACGTCAGGATTCGCCACGCACTGCGCCTTCAGCGCCTCAATAGCCTCCGGACTCAGCCGACGGCCCATATCCGGGCGCGTCAGGTAGAGGTTTTTGTCGCTAATTTCGGAGCGCACCTCCAGCAATCCCTGGGTTTTCACCCACTCCTCCGGTACCTCTTTCAGCACCGTATCCTTGGAGCGCGAGTGGTCGGCGAGGAAGCGCAGCAGCGCGAGGGTGCGCGGACGCGGACCGGCGCGGCCGGTACACACGCGCGCCGCGGTGCTGCGCTTCAGTTCGGCCAGCACTTCCGCACGATGCGGCTGCTGCACGCCAATCCAGCCTTTCGCCTCTGGCGAACCTAAATCCAGCACGCAGCTCTCCGCCGCGACCTCGCACCGGCTGGCGCACTTCGTCACCGTCGCCTCAGGCGCTGCTGCTGCCGTCTGCGGTTGTCCCATTGACGCCATCACGCTACGTACAATTTCTTCAATCTGCTTTTGATCCATCATGTGTCATCCCCGCGTCATCAAAAGAACAGTGACGGATCGCCCGCCCGTTGGGTCAGACGACCGTTTGCCATAATGCCCATGGTTTCCAGCCAGCGTTCGAACTCCGGCGACGGCCGTAGATTCAGCAGCTGACGGACGGTAGCGGTATCGTGAAACGCGGTGGTCTGATAGTTGAGCATGATGTCGTCGCCGAGCGGCATGCCCATGATGTAGTTGCAGCCGGCGGTGGCGAGCAGAATCATCAGGTTTTCATTGAGGTTCTGGTCGGCGTCTGCATGGTTGGTGTAGCAGCAGTCGCAGCCCATCGAGATGCCGCTCAGCTTGCCCATAAAGTGATCTTCGAGACCGGCGCGAATAATCTGCCGATCGTTATAGAGGTACTCCGGCCCGATAAAGCCCACCACGGTATTGACGAGGAACGGATCGTAGTGCCGCGCCAGGCCATAGTTGCGCGCCTCCATCGTCACCTGGTCGGCGCCGAAGTTCGCGCCGGCCGACAGCGCCGAGCCCTGCCCGGTTTCAAAGTACAGGCAGTTCTCCCCGGCGATACGGTTAAACTCGGCGCCGACCGCCCTCGCTTCATCGAGCATCGCCAGCTCCACGCCGAACTCTTTTAGCCCCTTTTCGCTGCCGCAGATGCTCTGGAAAATAAGCCCCCCCGGGGCGCCGCGACGGATCGCTTCAATCTGGGTGGTGACGTGCGCCAGCACGCAGCCCTGGGTCGGGATATTAAACTTGTCGATAACGCCGTAGACGGTATCGAGGACGCGGGTCAGGTTCTCCACGTCATCGGTTACCGGGTTAACGCCGATCACCGCATCGCCCGCGCCGAACGAGAGCCCTTCGTAGATTTGCGCGGCAATGCTCTGCACGTCATCGCGGGTATCGTTCGGCTGCAGGCGGCAGCTAAAGGTGCCCGGCAGGCCGATGGTGGTGTTGGCTTTTTTAATCACCGGCATTTTCTTCGCGCCGTAGATCAGGTCGGCGTTGGAGCAGACCTTCGCCACCGCCGCCACCACTTCTGAGGTCAGCCCTTTGCGCACAAACGCGATGTCATCGCTGGTGACCTCATCGTTAAGCACGTATTCGCGCAGGTCGCTGATAGTCCAGTTTTTAATCCGCTGATAGGCGGTTTCGTTGACGTCATCCTGAATCAGGCGCGTCACGCAGTCCTCTTCATAAGGAATCACCGGATTGTTACGAATATCGGCGACCGTCATATCGGAGAGCACCTGCTTCGCCGCCACGCGCTGCTGCGAACTTTCCGCCGCCACCCCCGCCAGCACATCCCCCGAACGCAGTTCGTTGGCTTTAGCCAGCACCTCTTTTACATCCTTAAACTGATAAACATTGCCGAACAATGTGGTCTTTAGTTTCATAAGTCGTTCCCTCAGGAAGGAAATGCGAGTGATTTCACCGTCACCGGCACAACCGATCCGCCAAAAAGAGGCGTACCAATGTCGATATAGTCCCCCGCCCGTACGCTCACCTCATCGATGACCGCCAGCGGGAGTTGTTGCAGCTGCGGGCGCAGCAGCATGCCCAGCGCTTTGCCAAAGTCCTGCTCGGCCACCACCAGCAGGGGATGCGGGTTGGGAAAGCGCGCGACAAAAGCCAGCAGCGCGTCAATCACCACCAGCAGGGCGGCGTAGCGCACCGGCAACGAAGCAGGAAGCGCCAGCACGTAAGCATCCGATCCCGGATCCAGATCGAGCTGCATCAGCGCCTGCTGCCAGGCGCTCAGCAGATCGGCTTCATCAAGCGGGATCGCCACCGGCAGATTGCGCAGCGGGAGCTGAACCCCCTCCAGCCAGATGGTGCTGCCGGAAAGCGAGAGCGTGTGCGCGCCGGCGCCAATCACCGTGGCGCGTACGGTTTGCGCCGGGAACTGCACGTTCATCTCCCGCAGCCGCGGATGCTCATGCAGCGCCGTGGCCAACAGTGGCCCAATATCAGAAAAACAGAACGGATCCGCGGGCTGGTTGCGGTAGCACTCGCCCACTCCGCCGGAAAGGGTTATCACCTCGGGTACCGCGCCTGCGGGCAGCAGGCCGGTTTGCATCAGCCGTTGCGCCAGCGGAGAGAGCGTGCCGTCGATAACTTCGACGATCAGCTCCGCCATCCGCCGCGCTACCTGCGCTAACTGCGAAGCACTCAACGCGCGCGCATCGGCGCCTGCGCCAAAAACCTCATCGACGATCATTTGTCCCGGCTGATGGGCATAAACCACCCGCCCCTGGCCGTCGGTCTCCAGCAGGCGCCCGCCAACGTTCAGGCAGGCGGTGGCGCTGATTTTTCCCGCTTCAAACAGCGCGTAGTTTGAAGTACCACCGCCGATATCAATGTTCAGCACCCGGCACATCCGCTGTTCAGAAAGGGTTTGCGCCCCGGCGCCGTGACCGGCAATCACCGATTCCAGATGCGGCCCGGCGCTGGCCACCACAAAATCGCCGAGCGACTGCGAGAGCGCCATCACCGCCGCCCTTGCGTTGCGGGTTTTCGCGCTTTCGCCGGTAATAATGATCGCCCCGGAGTCCACCGATTCGGGGGCAACTCCGGCGGCCTGATACTGCGCCAGAATCAGCGCCTTGAGTTCGGTCTCCTTCAGACCGCCCTGCTTATCAACCGGGGTAAAGAAGACCGGGCTTTGCCAGCTAATTTCGCGTTTGATGAATTCGTAGCGCGGCACCTGCGACACCGCCGCACGGTTAACCAGCTCAAGGCGGGAGAAGATCACCTGAGTGGTGGTGGTGCCAATATCGATACCGACGCTCAGCAGCTGGCGAGTTTTCACGATTGCGCCTCCGCTTCGGTTTTCGCCGCCGCCGGCGCGCTTTCATCTTTCGGCACCAGCAGCATCGCTACGCCAATGGCGGTGACGCCGCCGATCAGCTTGCCGACGATCATCGGGAAGATCATGGCGTTCATGTTGGCGGCGGCGAAGCCTAAGTGGTCCCCCAGCGCGAAAGCGGCGGAGACGGAGAACGCGCAGTTGATGACTTTGCCGCGGGTATCCATCTGCTTCATCATGCCGAACATCGGGATGTTGTTGGCCAGCGTCGCCACCATCCCGCCGGCAGCCATATTGTTGATTTTCAGCAGATTACCGACGCGCATCAGCGGCTTTTCAAACCAGCGGGTCAGCAGCAGCACCATCGGATAAGCGCCGAGCAGCACGCAGGAGATCGAACCAATAACTTCGATAGCGCGCATCACCTCGCCGGGCTGGTCGCCGGGAGCCATAAAGATCGGGTCGAGCCCCGGGATCAGATCCCAGCCGAGCAGGAACTTGATGACCGCCGCGGCCAGGCCGATGGTGATCAGCGCCACCAGAAATTTGGCGAAGATCTGGAAGCCGTTGATCATTTTTTCCGGAATAAACTTCAGCCCCAGCGCCACCAGCACCGCGACGATAAGCACCGGGATCATATTCATCAGGATCAGCGCGAAGGTGAACTCCACCGGCTGTCCGTTAATCTCTACGCCGGAGTACATGGCCACCAGGCCGCCGGCGATGCAGCCGATTGGAATCGTGACGATCCCGGCCAGCACGCCCAGCGCCAGGTAGCGGCGGTCGGAGGGCTCGATGATGCCGAGCGCGACCGGAATGGAGAACACCAGCGTCGGCCCCATCATCGCCCCGAGGATCAGGCCGGAATAGAGCCACGCCGCCACGTCGCCGCCCGCCAGCTCTTTAGCGAGGAAGAAGCCGCCCATATCGCAGGCCAGCAGCGTTCCGGCGAACATCGACGGGTTGGCGCCGAGCATTTCATACAGCGGAATTATCACCGGCCCGAGCAGGTGCGCCAGTACCGGCGCCAGCGCGGTCATCCCGACCATCGCCAGGCCCAGCGCGCCCATCGCCATAAACCCCTCTTCGAACTGGCCGCCGGATCCTTCGATGCTTTTGCCAAACTTGCCGAGAAAGCGCGCCGAGCCGCCAAACTGCGACAGGATCCTGTCCACGGCGGCAATCAGCATAAAGAACATCATGATGTACATGATGATTTCGTTAATTCCCATAGCCTTTACTCCCTGTCATTTATGATTTGTAGATACTGTGAACGCCGGGGCATTAACCACGCTCCGGGGGCTTTCCCGGGTCGCGGCGTGAACGCCTTACCCGGGCTACGGAATAGCAGACGGCTGCGATCCTGTAGTCCGGCTAAGCGCAGCGCGAGCCGGGACAGCCACACGCCTCCGGGAAAATGGCCGCATCAGCGCGCCGCCGCGTACAGATCGATAATCTGCTCCCGGGTGGCGGTGCGTGGATTGGTGCGCAGACAAATGTCCTCCTGCGCCGCCTGCGCCCATGCGCTGAAATGTTCGGGCTTCGCCCCGGCGTCAGAGAGTCGTTTGCTCAGGCCGACTTCGGCGATCAGCGCCTCTACGGCGGCGATTGCCTCGTGGTCGTCGGTTTTTTTAGCGGTCAGCGCCCGGCCGATCTGGCTGAAACGCTCGCGGCATACCATGCGGTTAAACTGCATTACCGTCGGCAGCAGCATGGCGTTGGCCTGCCCGTGTGGAATATGCAGCGCCGCGCCGGGCTGATGCGCCATCGCATGACACAAGCCAAGACCCGCGCTGGAAAAGGCCATTCCCGCCATACAGGAAGCCAGCAGCATGCTTTCGCGGGCGGCGAGGTCGTGGCCGTAGCCCACGGCCTTCGGCAGCGCCTGGCCGATCATCGCTATCGCGCCAAGCGCCAGGCTATCGGTAAAGGGCGTCGCGTTGAGCGCGCTGTACGCCTCAACGGCGTGAGTCAGCGCGTCAATCCCGGTCATCGCCGTCACCGGCGGCGGAACGCCTTCGGTCAGGGCGGCGTCGAGAATCGCCACGTCCGGCATGAGCGAGGCGTGGGCCAGCACCTGCTTGCGCCCGCTGACCGCATCGATAATCACCGTCACGTTGGTGGTTTCCGAGCCGGTTCCGGCGGTGGTAGGCACCGCAATGAGCGGCAGACGCGGGCGCAGTACGCTGCTTTCCGTCATCGCGCTGAGCGTCTGCTCCGGGTTGGTGACCAACAGCGCGACCGCTTTCGCCGCGTCAAGCACCGAACCGCCGCCAAAGGCCACCACGCCGTCGCACTTCGATTCGCGCAGCTGCGCCACCGCCGCGCAGACGTCGGTAATGCACGGCTCTCCCGGCGGACAGGGCCAGACGGTCATCGCCACCCCCTTCATCGCCAGGCTGCGCGCAAGCCCGGCGGTCATTCCCGCCTGATGCAGGAAACTGTCGACCATCACCAGCAGATGGCTTACGCCTCGCGCTTGCGCTTCCTGACCGCAGGCGCCCAGCGCGCCGAGGCCGCACAGCGTCACCGGCGGCACGCTGAAGGTTTTCACCCGCTGCAGATTCAGGGTATCGAATGCCTGAAAGAGCGCCGTCTGCAGTTCAGCTTGCATAGATTCCCTCCGCTTTCTCTCTCCCGCTGCTGGCTATCGCCAGCGGGGTCATAAACAGGCTGTGCTGCGGTAAATGCACCCGTAATTCCGGGAAGCGCTTGCGAAACAGCGCGTCCACGCCCGGCTGCATACAGGAGCCGCCCGCCAGCCATAAATCAGCAATGCCCTGGCCTTCGATATGGTGAGCAACAATCTCGGCCATCTTTTCGTATACCGGCTTCACCACCGGCCAGATCTCCTGGACGTTGCTGCGCTTGTACTGCTCCGCCTCTTCCAGCGGCATGCGGCGGTTACCGGCAAGGGTCAGGGAGATATGGTGACCGCCGGTCGCTTCATCGGCGGAGTACGTCACCTCGCCCCTTTTGACGATAGCGATCCCGGTGGTGCCGCCGCCGATATCCACCACGCCCGCGTTGTCGAGCTGTAGCAGATCCGCCACCGCGGTCGGTTCATCCAGCACGTGGCTAACTTCCAGCCCGGCAGATTCGAGTACGTTGATCGAAATACGCGGGTCGGTGCCCGGCGGAAACGAGGTCGCCGCGTGGCTGAAGCGACAGCCAAGCTGCTGTTCGAGCATATCGAGATGGCGGCGCACGATGGTGACGGCGCCGAAGAAATCCCAGACGATGCCGTCACGCACTACGTCAGCCCAGTCCAGACACACCGCCACCGGCTGCCCTTCGCTGTCGACAACCATCGACACCACGTCGCAGGTGCCTAAATCCACGCCCAGCCACAGCGGTGATTCACTGGCGGCAGGCGTCTGATTACACAGGGCGGCCGCTTTTTGCAGTCTGGGGGTGAGCCAACGTTGTTCGTCGTGTGCCATGAGTCATCCCTTATACAATTCGGAAGGCATCCACCAGCACGCAGCGCCGCAGGCGAACGAAGGTGCGCGCACTGGTCACCCCCTCCCCGGTTGGCGTGGTGATGGTCATGGTGGTCCAGCCCTCTCCGCCCAGCCCGAGCCCGGCGATGCACGGCCCGTTTTTAACGAAAATGCTGGTATCAATGGCGTTCGCCATCTGATTCATGTTGTCGATATTGCGCGAGTGCATCGCCGCCGTGTGGTGGCAGCCGCCCTCCAGCTGCACCGCCAGCGCGATAGCGTCATCGACGCTGGCCACCCGTACGACAGGGAGCACCGGCATCATCAGTTCCGTCACGGCAAATGGATGGCTGGCCGGGGTTTCCACGAACAGCAGGCGCGTCTGCGGCGGCACGTTCAGGCCGATGGCGGCGGCAATCTTGCTCGCGTCACGTCCCACCCAGTCACGGCTGACCGTACCTTTGCCGCGCTCATCGATATTCTTCAGCAGCACCGGCTGAAGCTGCTCGGCCTGGGCCGCGCTGAGCTTCACCGCCTGCTGGCCTTCCATCAGGCGCATCAGCTCGTCGGCGACGCTATCGACCACAATCAGCACCTTTTCGTCGGCGCAGATGATGTTGTTATCAAACGAGGCGCCTTTGACGATGGACTGTGCGGCGCGCGCCAGGTCGGCCGTTTCGTCGACCACTACCGGCGGGTTACCGGCGCCGGCGGCAATCAGACGTTTATTGGTATGCTTGCGCGCGGACTCCACCACCGCTTCACCGCCGGTGACCACCAGCAGGCCAATACCGGGGTACTTAAACAGCCGCTGGGCCGTTTCGATGTCCGGGTTCGCCACGGTGACCAGCAGATTGGCCGGACCGCCCGCGGCAATCACCGCCTGGTTGAGCAGCATAATCGCCCGCTGGGAAACCCTTTTCGCCGCCGGATGCGGGGCGAACACCACGCTATTGCCCGCGGCAATCAGGCTGATGGCGTTATTAATTACCGTCGCCGCCGGGTTGGTGGAGGGGGTGACCGAGGCCACCACGCCCCAGGGCGCGTTTTCAATCAGCGTCAGGCCGTTATCGCCGGTGAGCACCTGCGGAGAGAGGCACTCCACGCCCGGCGTGCCGCGCGCCTGGGCCACGTTTTTGGCAAATTTATCTTCAACGCGACCCATGCCGGTTTCGCTGACGGCAAGCTCCGCTAATTCTCTGGCGTGTTTTTCGCCCGCCTCACGGATGGCGTGAATCGCCAGCTGGCGCATCGCCACGCTTTTCAGCCCCTGCTGGGCCACCTTTGCCGCCGCGACGGCGTCATCCAGGGAGGCAAAGACGCCCATCTCATGAACGGCGTCGTCCGGCTGGCTGCTGGCCGTCATTTTCAGCAGTACCGCTTTCACCACCTGTTCAATATCCTGTTGATTCATGATGTTCAGTCCTATTTATGGAAAATCACCTGACCGCCGGCCACCGCTTCATCGACGATACCGATGACGCACAAATCCACAGGAGACGCCTCGCTGCTGTGTGCCTGTCGCGCCGAGCTTCCGCTCACCAGCAGCACCCATTCGCCGGGCCCCGCGCCGATGCTGTCGATGGCGACGGCGCACTGCCCGTCGGGCTTGCCCGCGGCATCAATCATCTCCACCATTAGCAGCTTGTCGTGCGCCAGCCCCTGATGGCGGACGGTGCAGACAATCTGTCCCGTGACGACTGCCAGTTTCATACCGCCTCCCTGAATTGCGTGGTAAGTCGTGGGCCGGATAAGCGCAGCGCCATCAGGCAATGGCGCGCGTTAATGCCGGAGGGCAACGCTGGCGCGTCTTATCCGGCCCGACCATCAGATGTTGCTGTCGCCTTTAAAACTGATGGGGAACACCTCCTCCAGATCGCCGTGCGGACGCGGAATCACGTGCACCGAGACCAGCTCGCCGATGCGCTGCGCCGCAGCGGCGCCGGCATCGGTAGCGGCTTTGCAGGCCGCCACGTCGCCGCGCACCATCGCGGTCACCAGACCGCCGCCAATCTGCTTCACGCCAACCAGCTTCACGCGCGCGGCTTTCACCATCGCATCAGAGGCCTCAATCAGCGCAACCAGGCCCCGGGTTTCAATCATTCCTAATGCTTCCATTGTGTTTTCCTCTTACTTAAGGGGGTCCAGAACGGGACCGTTCATTCAACCTGCGTGGGTAAGCGGCACTCGCCGCTTACGTCACTCCGGCGCGGCACGGCTGCCACTAACGCCAGTTCGATAATTTCCTGCACGCTACAGCCTCGGGAGAGGTCGTGGAGCGGTGCGGCCAGCCCCTGAATCAGCGGCCCGACCGCACGATAGCCGCCCAGGCGCTGGGCGATTTTGTAGCCGATGTTGCCGGCTTCCAGCGACGGAAAAACCATCACGTTGGCCCGCCCCTGCAGCGGACTGGCGGGCGCTTTTTGCGCGGCGACCTCCGGCACGAAGGCGGCGTCAAACTGCAGTTCGCCATCCACCATCAGCTGCGGAGCGCGCTGACGCACGATCTCTGTGGCCTGCTGTACGTTGGCGACGTTGGGATGACGGGCGCTGCCGCTGCTGGAAAACGACAGCATCGCCACCCGCGGCTCCTCGCCGGTAATGGCCTGCCATGTCTCCGCGCTGGCAATGGCGATATCCGCCAGCTGCGCCGCCGTCGGCTGCGGCACCACGCTGCAGTCGGCAAATCCCAGCGCCGGTCCGACGTACTGCGGCAGCATCAGAAAGATCGACGACAGCGTTTTGCAGCCAGGCTGAAGGCCAATAATGCGTAATCCGGCGCGCAGCACGTTCGCCGTCGAGGAGAGATTGCCGGCAATACACACGTCGGCCTTCCCGGCGCTGACCATGGCGGCGGCGAACATCAGCGGGTCGTTGAGTTTTTCCTCCGCGTCCGGCGGCGTTTTTTCTCCGGCGCGGGCAAGCCAGCGCCGGGCAAACGCTTCACGCATTTGCCGGTTGCTGTGCGGGTCGACGATCTGCATACCGTCCATCGGCAGGCGGTGGCTGAGGGCGAACTGGCGCAGGGCAAAAGGGCTGGCGATCAAAATCGGCTTTGCCAGCCCCTGCTGCTGGAGGTAGTGCGCCGCTTTGAGGACGCGGATATCCAGCGCGTCCGCAAACACCACCCGGGCGGGCGAACGCAAAGCCAGTTGACGGGCGCGTTGAATAATCATTGCTCCCCTCCCAGACGCTGTTGGATCTGACTGACGGTTAGCGGATGTTTCGCCACGCTTAAAATCATCATCACGTAGACGGTGCTGGAGAGGCGGTTGAGCGCCTGCAGAATGTCCGGACGTAAGACCTCAAAACTGCGGGTAATAAAGACCTGCGCGGCGACCGTTTCCGTTTCGCGTATTTTGCTGCGCAGCAGATTGAGCAGCGCGGCATCGCGGCCGTGGCCGGCTTCCGGCACCAGATGATCGTGGTCGAGATAGCGCAGCGGCTGGTGGGAAAGGCGATGCAGTTCATCCTCGTTCAGCCCGACGATAGACTGCGCCGCCAGCGGTTCACCCACGGCGTCGGCGCGCATAATATTGCCCAGGCGCGAGCGGATATCCGCCAGCCAGGGCTGCCAGGGCTCCGCCAGTTCGATTTGCAGCCATACCGCCAGGGCGATGGTGGCGTCGAGGGCGGCGCGAAAGCCCAGCCGCGGATCGCTTTTGGCGACCATTTTTTCCGCCGTCAGATGGGTCAGGGTGTCCGGTTTTTTGTCTACCGGCTGGCGGCACAGTTCGCAGCAGGCCTGCGGATGCGTACCGCTGCTGGTTAAACCGTGTACCGGCTGCGGCTGCTGCGCGTCGTCATCGACAAACAGGCTGCCCTGCTCGTCGAGAAACTTAATGCGCAGACGGCGGCTTTCCAGCAGCTCCCGGGCCGAAGGCGTCAGACGGGCGTCGGCGGGCAGATGAATTTCTGCTCCTTCGCTGAGCGTATGGTTCGCTCTGAGCCAGGCTTCGGTAATAAAATCTTTCATAGCGATTGCCAGTTCGCAGGCCAGGCGACGTACAGGAAGCGCACGGTCGACGGCGTGCCGAATTCAATGCTCGAACCTTTCGGGATAAACATCACGTCCCCGGCTTTGGCCACCATGGTTTCGCCTTCATGGCGCACGTGGAGTTCGCCCTCCAGCACCATGTCGACCTCGTCATAGTTCAGCGTCCAGGGGAAGAAGGCGTTTTCCCACTGCATAAACCCGGCGGCCATGCTGCTGCCGTCCTGCTCGGTGACCAAATCCGTTAAGCCGACGCGGTGCGGTTCGGCGCCGTCGAAGCGGCCGAATTTCACGCTGCTGCCGTCAATGACCTTTACGCCGCCTTTACCGGTGACCGCCTTAAAGCTGGGCTGCATCGCGTCCATCCCCAGCGACTGCTTCTCCTTCATCACTTTTTCCATCAGCTGCGCCACCAGGCTTTCGGTAAACTGCCCTTCCGGCAGCTGCGCGATAATGGTTTCGCGAATGCGCTGGCTTTCGGTTTTTTCCTCTGCCGCCGGGACTGCCGGCTCTGGCGCGGATTCATCGCACTCCTGGATGGCGACGCCCAGCAGCTCCGCAACTTCGCGGGCTTCCGGGGTGATGATGCTGGCGCGCAGCACAACCGATATTTCCTCTTCGCCTCGCGCGTGGACCGCACGAATATCGTTAGCTGTGATAAGTTTCTTCACCTGCCCCTTCCTCCTTTTGGCTGAGCTCACTCAGGTAATTCACCAGATGCTCTACGCTTTGCGGGTCGTGAGCGTTGAGTTCGAAAATCGGCTCCTGAAACCCCATCCCGTACAGCAGTTGCCGCACCGCGGCGACGTCGGCGTCCGGCATATCCGTTTTGCTGATCGCGGCGATATGTCGTTTATTCGCGCCAATATCCAGTAGCCCGGCGGGTAAGCGACTTTCGGTATCATTTGCCGCGTGGACATAAATCAGCGTATCGACATCCTGCAGCGTGGTAATTAATGCGTGGTACCAGCGCGGATGGCTGAAATATTCCCCCGGGGTGTCAATATCGCCTTTCTCGTTAAATTCCACGGCCTGCGTTTTTCTCGCGAGGGAATAATTTCCCTGCAACGCATTAAATAGCGTTGTTTTTCCCGCGCCCACCGTACCGACAAATGCAATACGTTTCATTGCCGCCTCTAATTAGCTTTTGGTTAACTCGCAGAGGGTGTAATTTAATAATCGGCCAAGCCCGCTCACCGTCTGCAGCAGCGCCTCTTCTACCGCGCCGACCGAGCCGTAAATCACCAGCGCGCCGCTAAACCGGTCGAGAAAACCGATATGCACATCGGCGGCCTTCATCGCTAAATCACCGGCGATCATGGCTGTTTCTCCAGGGGTTAAGGTCATAATGCCGATAGCGCCGGATTCGGGAACGCCGATCTTTTTCGCCAGTTCTGCCCCAGGGTGCGCAATCAGATGCGCCAGCGTCACCTGCTTGCCGGGTACAAATTCCTGAATGATGCGTTCTTTATCCATGGCTCACCGCTCCGCTAAAACTTGCGCTTATCGTGACAAGTTTCCGCTGGAGTAAATAACAAAATTCGGCAAGTTGATTTGAAAGGTGAGATAGATCACTTATAAACAGAAATAAAAAAGCGCGGGAGAATTCCCGCGCCTGAAATAATTAAATGAAAATTACAGCGGCTGAGTTTGCGCTTCAACAACCGCCAGCGCGACCATATTCACGATACGCCGTACCGAAGCAATTGGCGTCAGGATATGCACCGGCTTCGCGACGCCCATCAGCACCGGTCCGACGGTGACGCCTTCAGAGCTGGAGACGCGAAGTAAGTTGTAACTAATACGCGCCGCTTCCATATTCGGCATCACCAGAATATTGGCCGAACCTTTCAGCGGGCTGTCCGGCATCCGCTCATTACGAATGCTTTCCACCAGCGCGGCATCGCCGTGCATTTCGCCATCGATCATCAACTCCGGCGCCTGCGCCTTCACCAGCTCCAGCGCCTGGCGCATTTTGCTGGCGGACGGGCAGTCCGAGGAACCAAAGTTCGAGTGCGACAGCAGCGCCACCCGCGGTTCAATCCCGAATCGACGAACGGTTTCTGCCGCCATCAGGGTGATCTCGGCAATTTGCTCCGGCGAGGGATCGTGGTTGACGTAGGTGTCGGCGATAAAGGTGTTGCCGCTCGGCAGCAGCAGCGCGTTCATCGCCCCGGCCGCATGAACCCCTTCGCGGTAGCCAAACAGCGGCTGAATGACGCTGTAGTGCTCGTGATAGTCACCGATGGTGCCGCAGATCATCGCATCGGCTTCGCCGCGCTGCACCATGATCGCGCCAATGACCGTAGTGTTGCTGATCACCGCCCGCTGCGCCTGCTCCTGGGTGATCCCGCGGCGCTTCATCAGGGTGTAATATTCATTCCAGTACTCTTTGAAGCGCGGATCGGATTCGTTATTGACGATCTCAAAATCAACCCCGGCTTTGATCTGCAGTCCCAGCTTCTGGATGCGCATCTCAATGACGCCGGGACGACCGATCAGAATCGGTTTCGCCAGCCCAAGGGAGACCAGCTCCTGAGTCGCGTGCAGTACGCGGGTATCTTCGCCTTCCGCCAGTACCACCCGCTTCGGCTCTTTGCGCGCCTGCGAGAAAATCGGCTTCATAAACAGGTTCGTTTTGTAGACGAACTCGCTGAGCTTCTCGATGTACGCATCAAAATCGGCGATCGGGCGGGTCGCGACGCCGGAGTCCATCGCCGCTTTCGCCACTGCCGGAGCAATCTTGACGATCAGCCGCGGGTCGAACGGCTTCGGAATGATATATTCCGCGCCGAAGCTCAGATCCTGATCGCCGTAGGCGGAGGCCACCACTTCGCTCTGTTCAGCGTGCGCCAGCTCGGCAATCGCGTGCACCGCCGCCAGCTTCATCTCTTCGTTAATCGCCGTTGCGCCGACGTCCAGCGCGCCGCGGAAGATGAACGGGAAGCACAGCACGTTGTTCACCTGGTTCGGATAGTCGGAGCGGCCGGTACAGATAATGGCGTCGGAGCGCACCTCTTTCGCCAGCGGCGGCAGAATCTCCGGCTCCGGGTTAGCCAGCGCCAGAATCATCGGCGCGCGGGCCATTTTCTTCACCATCTCCTGAGTCAGCACTTTCGGGCCCGAGCAGCCGAGGAAAATGTCCGCCCCGTCAATCACGTCATCCAGCGTGCGTTTGCCGCTGTCTTCGACCGCATAGGCCGCTTTCGTCTCCGCCATATTCGGCTCGCGGCCCTTATAGATAACGCCTTTCGAGTCGCAGACCACGATGTTGTGTTTCTGCATCCCCAGCGCCACCAGCAGGTTCATACAGGCAATCGCCGCCGCGCCCGCGCCGGAGACCACCATCCGCACGTCGGAGATGTTTTTCTCCACCACCCGCAGACCGTTAAGAATCGCCGCGGTACTGATAATCGCCGTCCCGTGCTGATCGTCATGGAAAACCGGAATATTCATGCGCTCGCGCAGCTTTTGCTCGATGTAGAAGCACTCCGGCGCTTTAATATCTTCAAGGTTGATACCGCCGAAGGTCGGCTCCAGCGCCGCGACGACGTTGATAAATTTGTCCGGGTCCAGTTCATCGACTTCAATATCGAACACATCGATACCAGCGAATTTTTTAAACAGAACGCCTTTGCCTTCCATCACCGGCTTACCGGCCAGCGCGCCGATATTGCCCAGCCCCAGAACGGCCGTGCCGTTGGAGACCACCGCCACAAGGTTGCCGCGCGCGGTATATTTATAGGCTGCCAGCGGATCCTTCTCGATTTCCAGGCAGGGCGCGGCGACACCCGGCGAGTAGGCCAGGGCCAGATCGCGTTGGGTAGCCAGCGGTTTGGTCGGGGAGACCTGGATTTTTCCGGGGACCGGGAATTCGTGGAAATCAAGGGCGCTTTGTTTTAACTGCTCATCCATTTTATCGTTCCTTTCACGTATCGATCGTAGGGGGTGAAACGTTATCGCGTACCTGGTGTTCACCCTAAAGGGCCACCTAGTATCTCGCCTGACGGCTTCGTAAACTTTGAACACCGCCAAACTCTCGCCATAACAAAGTTATATTTGTTATCGATTTATATTGTTTATGTAACTTAGTTTCAGAAGCAATGATAGCCCCGTCTGCTATGCTTTTTAGTTATGCAACTCATCACCCTCTCTATCCTAAACCAATAAAAACTCATGTAACCTATTGTTTCAGGAGCACATTATGTCCCGTAGAGAACTAGCCAACGCCATCCGCGCCCTGAGTATGGATGCAGTCCAGAAAGCCAACTCCGGCCACCCCGGCGCGCCAATGGGTATGGCCGATATCGCCGAGGTGCTATGGAACGATTTCCTCAAGCACAATCCTGAAAACCCGCAATGGTACGATCGCGACCGCTTTATTCTCTCCAACGGCCACGCGTCGATGCTGCTTTACAGCCTGCTGCATCTGACGGGCTATGACCTGCCCATCGAAGAGATAAAAAACTTCCGTCAGCTGCATTCAAAAACCCCGGGCCACCCGGAGATTGGCTATACGCCGGGAGTGGAAACCACCACCGGTCCGCTGGGGCAAGGACTGGCGAATGCCGTGGGCCTGGCTATCGCCGAGCGCACGCTGGCGGCCCAGTTTAATCAGCCAGACCATGAGATCGTCGATCACTTCACCTACGTGTTTATGGGCGATGGCTGCCTGATGGAGGGGATTTCTCACGAAGTGTGCTCTCTGGCGGGGACGTTAGGACTGGGCAAGCTGATCGGCTTCTACGACCACAACGGCATTTCCATTGATGGCGAAACCAAAGGCTGGTTTACCGATGACACGGCAAAACGCTTTGAGGCCTATCACTGGCATGTGGTGCATGAAATTGACGGCCACGACCCCGAAGCCGTGAAGAAAGCGATTCTGGAAGCCCAGAGCGTGAAGGACAAACCCTCGCTGATTATCTGCCGTACGGTGATAGGCTTTGGTTCACCGAATAAAGCCGGGAAAGAAGAGGCCCACGGCGCGGCGCTGGGAGAACAGGAAGTGGCGCTGGCGCGCCAGCAGCTGGGCTGGCATCACCCGGCGTTTGAGATCCCGAAAGAGATCTACCGGGCCTGGGACGCGCGTGAAAAGGGACAAAAGGCGCAGAAAAGCTGGCAGGAGAAGTTTGCCGCCTATCAGCAGGCCCATCCGCAGCTGGCGGCGGAGTTTACGCGGCGCATGAGCGGCGGACTGCCTGAGTCGTGGAATGAAACGACGCGGAAGTATATTGCCGATCTGCAGGCTAACCCGGCGAAAATCGCCACCCGCAAAGCTTCGCAAAATGCCCTCGATGCCTACGGCCCGCATCTGCCGGAACTGCTGGGCGGCTCCGCTGACCTCGCGCCCAGCAACCTGACCATCTGGAAAGGGTCGACTTCGCTGAAAGAGGATCCGGCGGGTAACTATATCCACTACGGCGTACGCGAGTTCGGGATGACGGCCATCGCCAACGGCATCGCGCATCACGGCGGGTTTGTCCCCTATACCGCCACCTTCCTGATGTTCGTCGAATATGCCCGCAACGCGGCGCGTATGGCGGCGCTGATGAAAGCGCGGCAAATCATGGTCTATACCCACGACTCCATCGGTCTCGGCGAAGATGGTCCGACGCACCAGGCGGTAGAACAGCTGGCCAGCCTGCGCCTGACGCCAAACTTCAGCACCTGGCGACCGTGCGATCAGGTGGAGGCCGCGGTGGCGTGGAAGCTGGCGGTCGAACGTCACAGCGGGCCGACGGCGCTGATCCTCTCAAGGCAAAATCTGGCGCAAATGGCGCGCACGCCGGAGCAGGTACAGAATATCGCCCGCGGCGGCTACGTGCTGAAGGACGCTGGCGGCAAGCCGGACCTGATCCTGATAGCTACCGGTTCGGAAGTCGAGATCACCGTGCTGGCGGCGGAGAAGCTGCTGGCCAAAGGGGTGAACGTGCGCGTGGTCTCCCTGCCATCGACCGACGTGTTTGATGCCCAGGAGGAAGCCTACCGGGAATCGGTCCTGCCGTCGGACGTCAGCGCCCGCGTCGCGGTTGAGGCCGGCATCGCCGACTACTGGTATAAGTATGTGGGGCTAAAAGGCAAAATCGTCGGCATGACCGGCTACGGTGAATCGGCCCCCGCGGATAAGCTCTTCCCTTACTTCGGCTTTACCGTTGAGCATATCGTTACCGTGGGGGACGAGGTACTGAACGGGTAACCCAGAGCGTGGGCCAGGCGTCTGGCCCCTGCCAGTTATCGCACTGCGGCTGCCGCGCGTAGCGTACCAGGCTAAACCGCTGGCCGTCATAGCGCCAGCGCGTTTGCGTCCCGCAGTCGCCGGGCGCGCGCCCTTTATCCAGCGTCACCAGTTCCTGGCGTCGATCGTCGTAGCGGGCGTTTACCAGTTCGACATCGCGCGGCCCGTCGCCGGGGGGCTGGAAAGGCAGAGTGAGCCGTACCGGATGAGCAATATACGGCCGCTGGCGCGACACCAGCCAGGCCAGCCAAATGGTGTTGTAGGCGCCCGCTTCGCAGCTGGTCATCAGCAGCACCCTATCGTCGGTCAGCGCGGCAACCCGCACCTCGCGGCGAAACGGATCCAGCGAACAGGCGCTGCTGTTCATGCGCTCGTTGCCATAATCCATGAGATCGTTAAGTTCATCGCGGCTGAGGGGGGACTCCGCCACGTCGATTCTCGCCACCGAGCGCAGCGCCGGGGCGGGCGGAACGCTGAGCGGCGGCTCTTCCCCCTTCCCTACCCACGCGGTTTCGTTCCCCACGCGCTTCTGCCGGCTATCGATAAACAGCAGGGCGGCTTTCAGCCCCTGTAAAGAGATGGCCTGCAGGCCATTTTCGAGGGTTATCGCCTTTGCTGCCTGCACCTGCTGCAGAAAGGCATCAATGGTGACGCTATCGTCGGTTTCAAGCAGTTTGTCGGCGATCTGCCAATGTTTATCGCCCAGAGACAGGGGTTTACCATCGAGGCGAAGGCGCGGCGCAATCGGCGCCAGCGCCGCGACCGGATTGCCCACGCCGCCGAGTTCAATGCGCAGGCTGGCGCTGGTAGCCGCCCCGGCGCTGCGGGTGAGGGTCATGACCAGGCCGTGATGCAGCCCGACGTTGCGGGCCACGCAGAAGTTCTGATTGTTGCAGGTTACCTGCCAGTCATTGAAGAGCTGTTGTGCCGGCGCCGCCCGCACCAGCGACGTCGGCACTAAACCGAAAAGCAGAAACAAAATAACCCGATGCAACATGAGCGGCACAACCCCGGAGAAAACGCCATACACAGCGGCTATGTTCACCAGCGGCGAGGTTTTACTCAATCGGATTTATCAGAGATCCCCGTTCATCAGCCCGGAGGTTTGCAAATATTGCAGCAGGATCACCGCTTTGCCATCGCGGATCTCCCCGTTCGCCATCATCTCCAGCGCCCGATGATAAGGGAGCTCCAGCACCTCAATATCTTCATCATCAACGCCGCCGCCATCGTTGGCCCGCTGAGTATCGTTATATTCGGCAATAAAGAAATAGATAAGCTCGGTGACGCCGCCGGGCGACATAAACAGTTCAAACAGTTTGCGCACTTCACCCACTTCGAAACCGGTCTCTTCAATGGCTTCTTTGCGCACGCACTCCTCCGGCTCATCGCTGTCCAACAGCCCGGCGCAAGTTTCAATCAGCATCCCGTCTTCGTTGCCGTTTATCCAGGTCGCGATGCGGAACTGGCGAACCAGCACGACGGTCTGCTTATGGCGGTTATACAGCAAGATGGTCGCGCCGTTGCCGCGATCGTAGACTTCGCGTCTATGGCGAACCACGCTGCCGTCGCTGCGCGTCAGTTCATAGGTCATGTTGCGCAAAAGGAACCAGTTTTCGGAGAGGATTTTATCTTTGATAATGTTGATATTGAGTGACATACGAGCCCCACAGCGTGAAATGACGATTCCATACTACGCTGTGAAGCCCGCTTTGTCGTCAGTGAAGCGGAATCGATTTAACCTCGAGGAAGTCCATTATCCCCTGCGCCGCGTGGCGGCCTTCCGCCATGGCGGTCACCACCAGATCGGCGCCACGCACCGCATCGCCGCCGGCAAACACTTTGCGATGGGTGGTCTGGTAGCGGTAGCGGCTTTCCACATTGGCCTTGATTCGACCCCGGCTGTCGAGCTTAACGCCCACCGATTCCAGCCACGGCATACCGTGCGGATGGAAACCAAAAGCCATGATCACCGCGTCGGCGGGCATGACAAACTCGCTTCCGGGGATTGGCGACGGGCTGCGGCGCCCCTGAGCGTCCGGCGCGCCCAGCCGGGTACGCAGAAAGCGTACGCCGTTGACGTGTCCCTTTTCGTTCAGCTCCAGGGTGACCGGCTGGACGTTAAATTCAAACTGCGCCCCCTCTTCGCGCGCGTTTTTCACCTCTTTCTTCGAACCAGGCATATTGGCTTCATCGCGACGATAGGCGCAGGTAACCTGCTTCGCGCCGTGGCGCAGCGCGGTACGCACGCAGTCCATCGCCGTATCGCCGCCGCCGAGCACCACGACGTTCAGCCCTTCGGTGTTGACGTAAGGCTCTTCCGGCAGCTCAAGCAGCCCCATCACCTGTTTGGTGTTGGCTATCAGGAACGGCAGCGCGTCATATACGCCGGGCGCGTCTTCATTCGGCAGATCCGCTTTCATCGAGCGATAGGTTCCGGCGCCAATAAATACCGCGTCATAGTCATCAAGCAGCGTCGTCAGCGGGATATCTTTGCCTATCTCGCAGTTCAGCTCAAAGCGCACGCCCATCTGGGTAAAGATTTCCCGCCGCCGGGCAAGCAGAGATTTATCCAGCTTAAAGGCAGGAATACCAAAGGTCAGCAGACCGCCAATTTCCGGGTGACGGTCAAAGACCACCGGACTCACGCCGTTACGCACCAGACGGTCGGCGCAGGCGAGCCCGGCAGGACCCGCGCCGATAATCGCCACCCGCTTGCCGCTTTCAACGACCTGAGAAAGATCCGGCCGCCAGCCGTTGGCCAGCGCCTGGTCGGAGATATAGCGTTCAATGTTGCCGATAGTCACCGAACCGTGCTCATCGCGCAGCGTGCAGGCCCCTTCGCACAGGCGATCCTGCGGGCAGACGCGGCCGGTAATTTCCGGCAGGCAGTTGGTCTGGTGAGAAAGCTCCACGGCGGCGGAAATATCCCCCTCTTTCACGCGTTCAATCCACTGCGGAATATGGTTATGCAGCGGACAGGTCCATTCACAAATGCTGTGCTCGCCGCACGTCAGGCAGCGCTCCGCCTCGCGGTTGGCCTGCCCGGCGCTGAACGGCAGATAGATTTCGCTAAAATTGGCCTTACGCGCCTCGGCGGATAGCTTGTCGGGCTCGCCGCGCGGCGGCGTCGCGGCCATCTGCGCGACTTTGCCCGCGGAGCAAGGCGCCATCGCCGCGCCGGGGTGGCCAAGACGCGCCGCGCGCTGACGCCGCTGTTTCGCCAGATTCACCAGCGTGCTGTCCGTTGCCAGCACCAGCGCTTCGGCCGGGCAGTTTTGTACGCAGGCGGGCCCCTCTTCGCGACCGCTGCACAAATCGCATTTATGCGCCGTCGCTTTGACCCTCTCCTCCTGTACCGGCGTCAGGACGATTTGCATCACGCCAAACGGGCAGGCAACCATACAGGATTTACAGCCGATGCATTTCTCCTGATTAACCTGGACGCTGTCGTTAAGCTGGCTGATGGCGCCATTGGGACAACTGCGGGCGCACGGCGCCCCTTCACAATGGTGGCAGGTTACGGCGTTACGTTTTTGCTCGTTTTTGATAACCGTAATGCGCGGCAAAAAACGCTGCGGGGTCAAAACATGCTGCTCATCGTTGTGCGCCATGACGCAGGCAACTTCACAAGCCTTGCATCCAATGCACTTATGACTATCGCTTAAAATAAAGTGGTTCATGACATCCTTCAGTCTTCGTGGTGAATAACCCCTCAATTCGCATGCTTATCTATTACCCGACAAAACGGTGCCGGAACAATGTGCATTTGCACAGGTTGCCGATTTTTTGGTAATAACCCGAGGTGGATCAATTTTTTTGACTTAAATGAAATCACGTTTTATTTAGCTAAGTAATAATGCGCTACGTATGCGCCACCGCGGCGGCGCGCCGAAAGGAAGGAGCAGATAGAGGAAGAAAGAGAGTTCTTTACGCTGCCATAAAAGGCACACGATAAATTACACTATCTCCTTATTTTCTCCACGATTGCCTGAGGGCTTGCCGCTAGAGTGTCACAGGCTGTGCAATAACAAAAAAATGTGCAAAATGAGGTCCTAATTCTGATGGCGAATTTTTTTATCGATCGCCCCATTTTTGCGTGGGTACTGGCAATACTTTTATGCCTGACCGGTACGCTCGCAATTTTGTCGCTTCCCGTTGAGCAATATCCCGACCTTGCCCCGCCTAACGTACGGATCACAGCGAACTATCCGGGCGCTTCGGCACAGACGCTGGAAAATACGGTCACCCAGGTTATCGAGCAAAATATGACCGGCCTCGATAACCTGATGTATATGTCATCCCAGAGCAGCGGCACCGGCCAGGCCACCGTGACGCTGAGCTTTACCGCCGGGACCGATCCGGATGAAGCGGTCCAGCAGGTGCAGAACCAGCTACAGTCGGCGATGCGCAAACTGCCGCAGGCCGTCCAAAACCAGGGCGTAACGGTGCGTAAAACCGGGGATACCAATATCCTGACGATCGCCTTCGTCTCTACCGACGGCAGTATGGATAAACAGGATATCGCCGACTACGTCGCCAGTAATATTCAGGACCCGCTCAGCCGGGTCAACGGCGTCGGAGATATTGACGCCTATGGTTCGCAGTATTCGATGCGCATCTGGCTCGATCCGGCCAAACTCAACAGCTTTCAGATGACGGCGAAAGACGTCACTGATGCCATCTCTTCGCAGAACGCGCAGATCGCCGTCGGCCAGTTGGGCGGCACGCCGTCGGTGGATAAACAGGCGCTCAACGCGACGATTAATTCACAATCGCTGTTACAAACGCCGGAACAGTTCCGTGATATTACCCTGCGGGTTAATCAGGACGGTTCGGAAGTCACCCTTGGCGACGTCGCCACCGTCGAGATGGGGGCGGAAAAATACGATTACCTCAGCCGCTACAACCGCCAGGCGGCGTCCGGGCTGGGGGTTAAGCTGGCCTCTGGCGCAAACGAAATGGCGACCGCTGAACGCGTCATCAGCCGTCTGAACGAGCTGTCGCAATATTTCCCGCACGGCCTGGAATATAAAGTCGCTTACGAAACCACCTCATTCGTTAAGGCGTCGATTACCGACGTCGTGAAAACGCTGCTTGAAGCCATCGCGCTGGTCTTTCTCGTGATGTATCTGTTCCTGCAGAACTTCCGCGCCACGCTGATCCCGACCATCGCCGTTCCGGTGGTGCTGATGGGAACCTTTGCCGTCCTTTACGCCTGCGGCTACAGCATCAACACCTTAACCATGTTCGCGGTGGTGTTGGCGATAGGCCTGCTGGTGGACGATGCCATCGTGGTGGTAGAGAACGTCGAGCGTATTATGAGCGAGGAGGGCCTCTCGCCGCGTGAAGCGACGCGAAAATCAATGGGGCAGATTCAGGGCGCGCTGGTCGGTATCGCCATGGTGCTATCGGCGGTATTTGTGCCGATGGCCTTCTTCGGCGGCACCACCGGCGCGATCTACCGCCAATTCTCGATTACCATCGTCTCGGCGATGGTACTGTCGGTGCTGGTGGCGATGATCCTCACCCCGGCGCTGTGCGCCACATTGCTTAAACCCGTTCATAAAGGCGAAACCCACGGGCAGCGGGGCTTTTTTGGCTGGTTTAACCGCACGTTTAACCGTAACGCCAGCCGCTACGAAACCGCGGTCGGCAAAATTCTTCATCGTTCGCTGCGCTGGATAATGATCTACGTCCTGCTGCTGGGCGGGATGGTCTTTCTGTTTCTGCATCTGCCCACGTCATTCCTGCCGCTGGAAGACCGCGGCATGTTTACCACTTCGGTGCAGTTGCCGAGCGGCTCAACCCAACAGCAAACCCTGAAGGTGGTGCAGCAGGCGGAAGACTACTTCCTGAACAATGAGAAGCAAAACGTTGAATCGGTGTTCGCGACCATCGGCTCCGGCCCCGGCGGCAACGGCCAGAACGTGGCGCGTATGTTCGTACGCCTGAAGGACTGGGACGAACGCGATCCCACAACCGGTTCATCTTTTGCCATCATCGAACGCGCAACCAAAGCGTTTAACAAAATTAAAGAAGCGCGCGTCTTTGCCAGCAGTCCGCCGGCCATCAGCGGTCTGGGCAGCTCCGCCGGTTTCGATATGGAGCTGGAGGATCACGCGGGCAACGGACACGAAGCGCTGATGGCCGCCCGCGATACCCTGCTGGAGCTAGCCGGCAAAAATAACCAGCTCACCCGCGTCCGCCACAACGGCCTCGACGATAGTCCGCAGCTTCAGGTGGACATCGATCAGCGTAAAGCGCAGGCGCTGGGCGTCTCTATCGACGATATCAACGACACCCTGCAGACCGCGTGGGGGTCAAGCTACGTCAACGACTTTATGGATCGCGGCCGCGTGAAGAAGGTCTACGTTCAGGCGGCCGCGCCGTATCGCATGCTGCCGGACGATATCAACCTGTGGTACGTGCGCAACAGCAGCGGTACGATGGTGCCCTTCTCCGCCTTCGCGACCTCGCGCTGGGAGACCGGCTCGCCGCGTCTGGAGCGCTACAACGGCTACTCGGCGGTAGAGATCGTCGGTGAAGCCGCGCCGGGCGTCAGTACCGGTACCGCCATGACGATTATGGAAGAGCTGGCCCAGCAGTTGCCGAACGGCTTTGGTCTCGAATGGACGGCGATGTCTTATCAGGAGCGGCTCTCCGGGGCGCAGGCGCCGGCGCTGTACGCCATTTCGCTGCTGGTGGTGTTCCTGTGCCTGGCGGCGCTGTATGAAAGCTGGTCGGTGCCGTTCTCGGTGATGCTGGTGGTGCCGCTGGGGGTTATCGGCGCGCTGCTGGCGACCTGGATGCGCGGACTGGAAAACGATGTCTATTTCCAGGTGGGCCTGCTGACGGTTATCGGCCTGTCGGCGAAGAACGCCATTCTTATTGTCGAATTTGCCAATGAGCTGAATCAGAAAGGCGAAGATCTGCTTACCGCCACGCTCTCCGCCTGCCGCCAGCGTCTGCGGCCGATCCTGATGACCTCACTGGCGTTTATCTTCGGCGTACTGCCGATGGCCACCAGCACCGGGGCGGGCTCCGGCAGCCAGCATGCCGTCGGCACCGGGGTGATGGGCGGGATGATTTCCGCCACGGTGCTGGCTATCTTCTTCGTGCCGCTGTTCTTTGTGCTGGTACGCCGCCGCTTCCCGCTCAAGGAACGGCCGCAATAATCGGGACGCGCCCTGACGATATTTTCGCCAGGGCCAAATAACAGAAAAGGCGACCGGACAGGTCGCCTTTTTCATGTGGTCGCTTCAACTGCATTATTATTCTGCCTGTGAAATCGCCATGCTTTTATTGCGGAAAACTATTTACGAAGCATGCCTTCGATAAAGTCTTTCCAGTTCCCCAGTTCGTGTTCAATCATAATAGCCTCTCTTATTATTATGGGTGATTTTATGCAAATTCATTGATGGTTAAAAGCCTGTTTGCGCTATCGTACTGATAACTTTCATTACCCCCTGCGGAACGTTCTCTTTCATTCGTAAGTACTATGAGCCGATTTTGCGCATTTTAATGTGACCAACAGCAACATTTAGCAACATTTGTTCATCAGCCTGAATCACCGGAATCCGCCTCGAGGCCAGGAAACGCCGTTAGGGGGCGTTCAAAAAACAGCCAAAATGTAACAATGAATATATCCCGACGGGAAAAAACGATATTTATTAAAGCATTTCACGTATTATTTATTCAGGGCTTATATATTCGGAACATTCTTAGCCAATCGTTTAATTCAACGGAAAAGGTTTAATCATGCTTACCATGTACGGGATAAAAAACTGCGACACCATAAAAAAGGCTCGCCGCTGGCTGGAGACGCAGCAGATAGAATATCGCTTTCATGATTATCGTGTCGATGGTCTGGATCGCACTTTATTAGATACCTTTATCGCTGAACTCGGCTGGGAAGCCCTGCTTAACACCCGGGGGACGACGTGGCGCAAGCTGGATGAAACGGTCCGCGCCGGTATCAATAACGCCGACGCTGCGGCAAAACTGATGCTGGAAATGCCGGCAATCATTAAACGCCCATTGCTCTGCGCGCCCGGTCAGCCTATGCTGCTGGGTTTCAGTGAATCAAGTTATCAGCAGTTTAACGAGGTGTAGTCTATGTCTTGCCCGGTCATTGAGCTGGCTCAGCAGCTTATTCGCCGCCCTTCCCTCAGCCCCGATGATGCGGGATGCCAGGCGTTAATGATTGAACGCCTGCGTGCGATTGGCTTTACCGTTGAACCGATGGATTTCGGGGATACCCAAAACTTCTGGGCCTGGCGCGGGCGCGGGGAAACGCTGGCGTTTGCCGGCCATACCGATGTCGTCCCGTCGGGGGACGCCGATCGCTGGATTAACCCCCCCTTTGAACCCACCATTCGCGACGGCATGCTGTTTGGCCGCGGCGCCGCGGATATGAAAGGCTCGCTCGCGGCAATGGTCGTCGCCGCCGAACGTTTTGTCGCTCAGTATCCAAATCATAAAGGTCGTCTGGCCTTCCTGATCACTTCTGATGAAGAAGCCAGCGCCAAAAACGGCACCGTTAAGGTTGTTGAAGCGCTGATGGCGCGCAACGAGCGCCTGGATTATTGCCTGGTCGGCGAACCGTCCAGCACCGAAGTCGTCGGCGATGTAGTGAAAAACGGCCGTCGCGGCTCTCTGACCTGCAACCTGACCATTCACGGCGTACAGGGGCACGTGGCCTACCCGCATCTCGCCGATAACCCGGTGCACCGCGCCGCGCCGATGCTGGCGGAGCTGGTGAATATCGAATGGGATAAGGGCAACGAGTTCTTTCCGCCGACCAGTATGCAAATCGCTAACGTGCAGTCCGGCACCGGCAGCAACAACGTAATTCCCGGCGATATGTTCGTCCAGTTCAACTTCCGCTTTAGCACCGAGCTGACCGACGAAATGATTAAAGCGCGCGTCGTGGCGCTGCTGGAGAAGTACGCGCTGCGCTACAGCGTCGACTGGTGGCTCTCAGGCCAGCCGTTCCTGACCAGCCGCGGTAAGCTGGTTGATGCGGTGGTTAACGCCATTGAGCACTATAATGAAATAAAACCGCAGCTGCTGACCAACGGCGGCACCTCCGACGGGCGCTTTATCGCGCGTATGGGCGCGCAGGTGGTTGAACTGGGGCCGGTGAACGCCACCATTCATAAAATAAACGAGTGTGTGAATGCCGCCGACCTCCAGCTGCTGGCGCGGATGTACCAACGCATCATGGAACAGCTGGTCGCCTGACGGCATCAATAGAGAAGAGGTAAGCGCATGGATTGGCTAACGAAATACTGGTGGGTTCTGGTGTTGGTATTTTTGGTGGGCGTGATGATCAACGTGATTAAAGATCTGACCCGCGTTGACCACAAAAAATTTCTCAACAATAAACCGGATCTGCCCCCGCATCGCGACTTCAACGACAAGTGGGACGACGATGACGACTGGCCGAAGAACGACCCGTCGAAGAAGAAGTAACATCTTACTGCGGATTGCCATAAAGCAATCGCCCGGCGAGTTCGACGCGGGTCAAGTAGCCCGGACTGATGCGCAGCATCGCCTCCGGGAAAATATCCTACTCTGCGCTCTTTTCCCGGGGGCGGCGCTTAACGCGCCTTGCCCGGGCTACGGG
>NZ_JBEAFN010000070.1:0-57255 GCF_040061795.1 Klebsiella sp. GN_Kp190 | reverse complement strand
CATCGCCGTCTGCGAGCGGTAGCCCGGACAGATGCGCAGCATCGCCTCCGGGAAATCATATCCAATGCGCCCTGTGGTGAGCTCCCCGGGGGCGGCGCAAAGCGCCTTGCCCGGGCTACGGGCCAGCAGACTGCTGTATACCTGTAGCCCGGCTAAGCGTAGCGCGAGCCGGGGGGAGGCCGCCATCCGGAGCGAGTTAAATGGTGACCATCCCGCGGACCCCTTCGGCTTCCATATCGCCGCCGTTGCCCTGCTGGATAATCGCGCCGCGCGACATCACCAGATAGCGATCCGCCAGACCGGCGGCAAAATCATAGAACTGCTCGACCAGCAGAATCGCCATATCCCCGCGGTTCGCCAGCTGACGAATCACCTCGCCAATCTCCTTAATCACCGACGGCTGAATGCCCTCCGTCGGTTCATCAAGAATCAACAGCTGCGGACGGCTGGCCAGCGCGCGGCCAATGGCCAGCTGCTGCTGCTGCCCGCCGGAAAGATCGCCCCCGCGCCGCTGCTTCATGGTTTTCAGCACCGGAAACAGCTGATAAATCTCTTCCGGTACCGCGCGCGCGTCGCGGGCGGGAAAGCGGGACAGCCCCATCAGCAGATTCTCCTCCACCGTCAGGCGCGGAAAAATCTCCCGCCCCTGGGGCACGTAGGCGATCCCCGACTGCACCCGCTGGTGCGGTTTACGGTGGGTGATATTCTTCTCCTGCCACAGCACCTCGCCGCTGCGCGCCGGGATCAGCCCCATCAGGCACTTCAGCAAGGTGGTTTTTCCCACCCCGTTGCGCCCGAGCAGGCAGGTGATCTCGCCCTGGCGAGCGGTAAAATCCACTCCACGCAGGATATGGCTGCCGCCATAATATTGATGTAGTTGATTAACCTGTAACATCCGCGCTCCTTAGCGTCCGAGATAAACTTCAATCACCTGTTCGTTGGCCTGCACCTCGCGCAGCGACCCTTCCGCCAGCACCTGTCCCTGATGCAGCACCGTCACCCTGTCGGCGATGGTCTCGACAAAGCCCATATCATGCTCGACCACCATCAGCGAATGCTGCCCGGCAAGGGTGCGGAACAGCTCGGCGGTATATTCTGTCTCCGCATCGGTCATCCCGGCGGCGGGTTCGTCCAGCAGCAGCAGATGCGGCTCCTGCACCAGCAGCATGCCGATTTCCAGAAACTGCTTTTGCCCGTGCGACAGCAGCCCCGCCGGCCGATAGCGTTCGCCCTCCAGCCGCAGCAGGCGCAGGGTTTCGCTGATTCTGTCGGCCTGGTCGCTGTTCAGGCGCGCACGCAGGCTGGCCCACACCGATTTATCACCTTTCATTGCCAGTTCGAGATTCTCTGCCACCGTCAGCGCCTCAAAGACCGTCGGTTTCTGAAACTTGCGCCCGATGCCCTGGCGGGCGATGGCGATGGGATCGAGGGTTGTTAAGTCCACCGACTGATCGTAAAGCGCCCTGCCGCTCTGCGGCCGGGTTTTGCCGGTGATGACGTCCATCAGGGTAGTTTTACCGGCGCCGTTCGGCCCAATCACGCAGCGTAGCTCGCCCACGCCAATCTGCAGCGACAGGTTGGTCAACGCCTGAAAACCGTCAAAGTTGACGTTAATCTCTTCCAGCTGCAGTACCGGATCGGTCTGCTCGCGAAAACGGTCCGTCGGCAGCTGGCGGGTAAATAGCTCTTCATCCAATGGCATCAGCGATCTCCTTTACGCAGCAGGCCGATAACGCCACGCGGTAAAAACAGCGTCACGATAATAAAAATCAGCCCCAGAAAGAGCTGCCAGTACTCCGGCATCGCCACGGTAAAGTAGCTTTTCGCGCCGTTGACCAGCCCCGCGCCGAGCACCGGGCCGATTAAGGTTCCGCGACCGCCGAGCGCCACCCAGATGGCCGCTTCGATAGAGTTGGTCGGCGACATTTCGCTGGGGTTGATGATCCCGACCTGCGGCACGTACAGCGCCCCCGCCAGGCCGCACAGTACGGCTGAAAGGGTCCATACCAGCAGCTTAAAGCCGCGCGGGTCGTAGCCGCAGAACATCAGGCGGTTTTCAGCATCGCGCACCGCCGTCAGCACGCGGCCAAACTTGCTTTGCGCCAGCAAATAGCCAATCCACAGGGTGAGCAACAGCAGCAGTACCGTGGCCATAAACAGCGCCGCCCGCGTGCTGATGGCGGTGACGGAGAAACCGAGCAGCGTGGTAAAGCCGGTAAAACCGTTGTTACCGCCAAAGCCGGTTTCGTTACGGAAAAACAGCAGCATCCCGGCGTAGGTGAGCGCCTGGGTCATAATCGAAAAATAGACGCCTTTGATTTTCGAGCGGAAGGCAAACCAGCCGAAAACCAGCGCCAGCAGGCCGGGCACCAGCACCACCAGCAGCATAGCCCAGGCGAAATGCTGGGTGCCCCACCAGAACCACGGCAGCTCGCTCCACGACAAAAACGACATAAAGGCCGGCAATCCGTCGCCCGCCGCCTGGCGCATCAGGTACATGCCCATGGCGTAGCCGCCGAGAGCAAAAAAGATCCCATGGCCAAGCGAGAGCATCCCGGCATAGCCCCAGACCAAATCCAGCGCCACGGCGACAATGGCGTAGCAGAGTATCTTGCCGGTCAGCGTCAGCAGCCAGGTGGAGACCGCCAGCGGATGCGTGGCGGGCAGCAGCGCCAGAAACGGCATACTTAGCAGGCCCAGCAGTAGCAGCACGCCGAACCAGCGCAGCGGGCGCGGCGCTTTGCGCGCCAGCGTTAAGGTAATAGGTTGGCTCATCAGTCAATAACCCTCCCTTTGAGGGCGAACAGTCCCTGGGGACGTTTCTGGATAAACAGGATAATCAAGACCAGAATCAGGATCTTACCCAGCACGGCTCCCATCTGCGGTTCAAGGATTTTGTTAAAGATGCCAAGACCAAACGCCGCCGCCACGCTGCCCGCCAGCTGACCAACGCCGCCGAGCACCACCACGAGGAAGGAGTCGATAATGTAGCCCTGGCCCAGCTCGGGCCCGACGTTACCGAGCTGCGACAGCGCGACGCCGCCCAGCCCCGCGATCCCCGAACCGAGGCCAAACGCCAGCATATCGACCCGTCCGGTCGGCACGCCGCAGCAGGCCGCCATCGCGCGGTTTTGCGTCACCGCCCGCACGTTCATCCCTAGCCGGGTCTTGTTCAGCGTCAGCCAGGTAAAGAGCAGCACCAGCAGCACGAAAACCAGTACCGCCAGACGGTTCCACGGCAGGATGAGATTCGGCAGAACCTGCACGCCGCCGGAGAGCCATGCCGGATTGGCGACCTCAACGTTCTGCGCGCCAAACAGCATGCGCACCAGCTGGATCAGCATCAGGCTGATCCCCCATGTGGCGAGCAGCGTCTCAAGCGGGCGCCCGTACAGATGACGGATCACGGTGCGTTCCAGCGCCATACCGATACCGCCGGTGATCAGGAACGCCACCGGCAGCGCAATCAGCGGATAGAAGGCAAGCCACTGCGGCGCCAGCTGCGCCAGCGC
This sequence comes from Klebsiella sp. GN_Kp190, assembly GCF_040061795.1. Taxonomy (NCBI): domain Bacteria; kingdom Pseudomonadati; phylum Pseudomonadota; class Gammaproteobacteria; order Enterobacterales; family Enterobacteriaceae; genus Klebsiella; species Klebsiella sp. GN_Kp190. The sequence goes on along the minus strand of NZ_JBEAFN010000070.1, from coordinate 53,743 downwards.
CTGTTGAACCAGCCAGCAGCTGTAGGCGCCAATCATCAGCATCTCGCCGTGGGCCATATTGATCACCCCGAGCAGACCGTAGGTGATGGCCAGACCGAGCGCGGCGAGCAGCAGGACAGAACCGAGGGAGAGGCCCATAAAAGCCTGGCCGAGAAGATCGCCCAGCAGCAGGCGGTGCTGGATTTTACTCAGGCTCTCCTGGGCCGCCGCGCGAATCGCCGGGTCCGGCTCATGCCGGGCATCGGTATACGGCGTCAGCAGCGCCTGGGTTTCCGGGTCACCGGAGTGGCCGAGCAGCGCGATGGCCGCCAGCCGCTGTGCGGGCTGAGGACTGACAAGCTGTAAACGGGCCAGCGCAATTTCCAGCTGCGACTTCACCGCGCCGTCGGTTTCCGCCGTCAGACGCTGCTGTAACAGCCCCGCCATCTCAGGCGTCGCTTCGCGCTGCAGGGTTTTCGCCGCCGCGGCCCTTTCCGTGACGTTGTCACTAACCAGGAGATGCGTCGCCAGCGCGCCTGCCGCCAGGTTACGCAGGCGGTTGGTCAGACGCACCGGTTTTGTTGGGCCGACGGGCGCCGGAACCGCGCCCAGCGCCAGCAGGCTGTCGCCCTGTTTGCTGAACGCATGACCGCCGCTATCGGATTGCAATGTTTCACTTTTCAGCGCCCGCAGCAGCGGTAAACGCGGCGCTTCGGGCGCGGCGGCCCACTGTTCCAGCAGCTGAGCCTGCTGGCTGCGATTGGCCGCCACAAAATCGTCGGCGTCCGCTGCCTGCGCCCGCCACGGTATCAAGACCATCAGCAGCGCGAAGTAACACATGAGGCGTAATGCGTTCATGGTCGTTCTCCTTTTCGGGGAAACCCGGGCTTCGGGCCCGGAAGACTGAATCATTCCCCCCGGCGCAGCGCCGGGGTCTAACGCTTAGTTGCTGACGGTTTTAACCGGGTGATCCGGCTTTTTATCATTCCCGGCAATCCACGGGCTCCACGGCTGGGCGCGTACCGGCTCTTCGGTCTGCCAGACCACGTTAAACTGGCCGTTGCTTTCAATTTCGCCAATCATTACCGGCTTGTGCAGGTGATGGTTGGTGGCATCCATGGTCAGGGTAAAGCCTGACGGCGCCTTGAAGGTTTGGCCGGCCATGGCATCACGCACCTTGTCGACATCGGTCGATCCTGCTTTCGTCACCGCCTGCGCCCACATGTGCAGGCCAACCCAGGTCGCTTCCATCGGGTCATTGGTTACCACGGTATCGGCGTTTGGCAGCTTGTGGGCTTTGGCGTAAGCGCGATAGTCGGCAACAAACTGTTTGTTGGTTGGGTTATCGACGGACTCGAAGTAGTTCCACGCCGCGAGGTTGCCCACCAGCGGTTTAGTATCAATCCCGCGCAGCTCCTCCTCGCCCACGGAAAAGGCCACCACCGGCACGTCCGTCGCTTTCAGCCCCTGATTAGCCAGCTCTTTATAGAACGGAACGTTGGAATCACCGTTGATGGTAGAGACCACCGCGGTTTTACCGCCGGCGGAGAACTTCTTGATATTGGCGACGATAGTCTGATAGTCGCTATAGCCGAACGGGGTATAGACCTCTTCGATGTCTTTATCCTGAATGCCTTTGGCGTGCAGGAAAGCGCGGAGAATTTTGTTGGTGGTGCGCGGGTAGACGTAGTCGGTACCGAGCAGGAAGAAGCGTTTCGCCCCGCCGCCGTCTTCGCTCAGCAGGTATTCCACCGCCGGAATCGCCTGCTGGTTTGGCGCCGCGCCGGTGTAGAAGACGTTCGGCGACATCTCTTCGCCTTCATACTGTACCGGGTAGAAGAGCAGACCGTTCAGCTCTTCAAATACCGGCAGAACCGATTTGCGTGATACGGAGGTCCAGCAGCCGAACACCGCCGCCACCTTATCCTGCGTCAGCAGTTGACGCGCTTTTTCGGCGAACAGCGGCCAGTTTGATGCCGGATCCACCACGACCGGTTCCAGTTTTTTACCCAGCACGCCGCCTTTGGCGTTGATGTCATCGATAGCCATCAGGGCGACATCTTTCAGCGGGGTTTCAGAAATCGCCATCGTCCCGGAAAGCGAGTGCATAATGCCGACTTTAATGGTGTCGGCGGCATAAACCTGTAAGGAGAAGCCCATGCTAATAACAGAGGCGGAGAGAGCAAAAGCTTTTAATAGTGTTCGACGCTGCATGTGTGTCACTCCTGAATAGCGCAAAAACAAAAAAATGAATTAACGACTCACCGGAAGTGATAAGGCAAAAACGATGCCAGGTTGTGAAAGCGTCTGAAAGCGCGGCAGAATACGGGGAAAATAAAGGCGGGTGCACAGCGTTGCCTTAAAATAGTGCAACGCTGCGCTATGGAGAGATTACCAGACCTGCGCGGCGATGCCGGTGACCAGGCGGACTTTATCCCACTGCTGGGCTTCGGTCAGAGAGTTACCCTCTTCGGTGGAAGCAAAACCGCACTGCGGGCTGAGGCAAATTTGCGCCAGCGGGACGTACTGCGCCGCCTCCTGCAGACGAGCCTTCACCCCTTCCGGGTTTTCCAGCTCCCCGTTTTTAGTGGTGATCAGGCCCAGTACCACCTGCTGATGGCCGGGGCGAACGTAGCGCAGCGGCGCGAAGTCGCCGGAACGGTCATTGTCATATTCGAGGAAGAACGCGTCGATGTTAACGCCGCCGAACAGCACTTCCGCAACCGGCTCGTAGCCGCCCTCGGAGATCCAGGTCGAGCGGAAGTTACCGCGACACACGTGCAGGCCAACGGTCAGATCCTCCGGCTTCCCTTCCAGGGCCTTATTCAGAACGCGGGCATAAATGCGCGCCAGCTCATCCGGGTCTTCGCCGCGCTCGCGCACCTGCTGTCGCTGCTCATCGGAGCAGAGGTAGGCCCAGACGGTGTCATCAAGCTGTAAATAGCGGCAGCCCGCATCGTAGAAGGCGCGAATGGCATCGCGCCAGGTGGTTGCCAGGTCATCGAAATAGTCGGCGAGATCCGGATACACCGTCGCGTCGATATCTTTCCGGCCGCCGCGGAAGTGCAGCACGCTCGGGCTGGGAATGGTCATCTTCGGCTGAGCGCTGCCGCTGATGCTCTTCAGATAGCGAAAATCTTCCAGCATCGGGTGATTGCCAAAGGCCAGTTTACCGGTGACGCGAACGCCGTGCGCTTTGGTCTGTACCCCGTTGAACTGAATGCCCTTTTCTGAATCGTAGCGCTCAACGCCCTGTAGTCCGTCAAAGAAATCAAAGTGCCACCACGCGCGGCGGAACTCACCGTCGGTGACCACATGCAGCCCGCACTCGCACTGCTGCTGCACCAGAACGCGAATCGCCTCATTTTCTATCTGCCGCAGCTGCTGCGCGTCGATGGTGCCGGCGGCCAGCTGCTGACGGGCCTGTTTGATGGCGTCCGGACGTAAAAAGCTGCCGACAATATCTGCGCGGAACGGGGCCTGATGACGTTGCATGGTGTCTCCTTAGCGGCGGGCAAAGTTAATTACCCACCGTGATAGTTCATTATTTGAATTTATAGACTTCTGGATGGCTATATGTCCAGATACTGGCATGCAGAGGTTTCATCGGCAAACGACAATATTTCATGGCACATGAAATAAATTCACTTTGCGAAAGGCAACCCTTCATCTTCCCAGCCGGTCAGGCCGCCGAGCATCATTTTTACCGGGCGCCCCAGCAGAGCCAGCTTCATGGCGGCGACGTCCGCCCCGTTGCAGTGCGGCCCGGCGCAGTAGACCACAAACAGCGTGTCATCAGGCCACTGCGCCATTCTGGTTTCATCAATTTGTCGGTGCGGTAAATGCAGGGCGCCCGGGAGATGACGACGGGCAAAGGTTTCTTCACTGCCGACGACGTGCAGCAGAACAAAATCCGTTTCTCCTTCGCGCATCGCGCTGTAGACATCGGCGCAGTCGGTCTCGAGGCTTAGCTTATGACGAAACCAGGCGACGGCGTCGGTAGAACTGGCGGGGGCAATAGCGGTTACAACACTCATGGCATCTTCTCCTTGTCTGTGATACCACTACTTTAATTAACCGCCTGCGCGACATCTGCCGAGAACCATGACTGAAAACGCTGAAATCCTGACAATCTCATCCGTGACGTTGTCACGCCACCGGGTTGTTGCCCTCGCCTACGATGGCCTGTGTACCTTTGAATTTGGCGTCACCGTTGAGATCTTCGGCCTGCCGCGCCCGGAGATGGGCGAACGATGGTATCGCTTTGCCGTGGCCGCCGTCGACGACGGTGAGCTGCGGGCAACCGGCGGAATTCGGCTCATGACCGACGGCGGTATGGCGCTGTTAGGCGAAGCGGATACCATCGTGGTGCCCGGCTGGCGCGGTATTGACTCCCCCGTGCCGCCAGCGCTGTGCGAGGCGCTGGTCGCCGCCCATGCGCGAGGCTGCCGGATAATTTCTATCTGCTCCGGGGTTTTCGTTCTGGCCGCGGCCGGGCTGCTGAACGGCCGCCAGGCGACCACCCACTGGCGCTATACCGACCAGCTGCGGGCGCGGTTTCCGCGCATTGAGGTGATCGATGACGTGCTGTACGTCGGCGCCGAAGGCGTCATGACCTCCGCAGGCAGCGCCGCGGGTATCGATTTATGTTTGCACCTGGTGCGCGAGGACTTCGGCGTCGAAGCGGCGAATCTTGTCGCCCGACGGTTAGTGGTTTCCCCCCATCGCGACGGCGGGCAGGCGCAGCAGATTGTTCGCCCGGTGGCCAAAGCGCGGGAGAGCCAGCGGCTGGGGCAATTATTTGATTTTCTGCACCAGAATCTCGCCGCTGGCCACACCGTGGCCTCGCTGGCGGAAAGAGCCGGCATGGGGCAGCGCACGTTTTTACGCCGTTTCGAAGACGCTACCGGCAAAACCCCCGCCCGCTGGCTGCTTGACGAGCGCCTTCAGCGCGCCACGCAGCACTTAACCCACAGCCGGCTGAGCGTTGAGCAGATTGCCGAGCTTTGCGGTTTCTCAAATACCAGCACCCTGCGCCATCACTTCCGCCAGCAGTTTGCCCTTAGCCCGTTGCAGTACAGGAAAAGCGCGCTGGCGGGTAAAAAGGGAGAGTGATTCACATGGATAATAGTCACGCTGGGCAATTTGTTAATCGTTTGTTTAGATTAGTCGGGTTAAGATGTATCCAACAACCGTAAACCCGTTCAATGAGGACAACATAGCGCATAGCAAAACTAATGGAGGTTAATCATGCTGGGAAATATGCATGTATTTATGGCAGTTCTGGGAACCATTCTGTTCTTTGGATTTCTTGCCGCATACCTGAGCCACAAATGGGATGACTGATGAACGACGATAATCCCCATCCGTAAACGCCCCCTGCTGCCAATGCACCAGGGGGCGTTCTGCTTTTGGCTTGCCGATCGATGAACCACCTTATACACGATAATTTATCGTATCAGTCACCAGGAGAAACTCCGTCCGAACATCCCTCAACAGCCCACTCGATGCTGATCGTTGATAGGCTATGTTATGCTTTGTCATCATGAGCAAGGAGGCAGAATATGCATATCAATACCAAAATGAGGCTTGCGGCGCTTTTATACCTAATGGCGGCGTACGCGGTTGCTCTGCCGGGGCTTGCGCTGTTTACAGACCTGGTGATAAACGGTGGCATTATTGATATGTGGAAAGGCGCGTATTCATTTATGGACCTGCTTGCCCGACGTAAAATACTTTATCTGCAGTTTGCCGGGCTGGGCGCTACTCTGGGTTTTGTCTACTGGCTGTTTTCTTCCGAAAATACCGCCATCACGATCCCCTCGATAAATATTTTAAATAGCGCCCGAGCGCCCGGCACGACGTACTGATTATGCCCGGTCAGCGAATGATGAAATCTGAGCCAGAAGCATTTCGCATACCTTACATACCATTCGCTGGATATCCGTCAGCTGCGGCGAGGCTTCCAGCCCTTTGCCAGGGTTCTATTTAGCCTGCAGCTCCCTGCGGATAATTTCCGCCCCGGCGCTTAGCGCATTGAGCTTGCCGCTCGCCACCGGACGCGATAGCGGCGCCATGCCGCAGTTGGTTGAAGGATAAAGCTTATCGGCATCCACAAACTGCAGCGCTTTACGTAAGGTCGCGGCGACTTCCTCCGGCGTTTCGATCGCATTGGTCGCCACGTCGATGGCTCCAACCATCACTTTTTTTCCGCGAATCAGTTCAAGCAGATCCATGGGAACACGTGAGTTATGACATTCCAGCGAGATGATATCGATGCTGGAGGTTTGCAGCTTAGGAAACGCTTCTTCATATTGTCGCCACTCTGTTCCCAGGGTCTTTTTCCAGTCGGTATTCGCTTTGATGCCGTATCCATAGCAGATATGTACCGCAGTTTCGCATTTTAGCCCTTCAACGGCTCTTTCTAAGGCCGCGATGCCCCAATCATTAACCTCATCAAAAAACACATTAAAGGCTGGCTCATCAAACTGAATAATGTCGACGCCGGCGGCCTCCAGTTCCCTGGCTTCCTGATTAAGTATCTTCGCAAACTCCCAGGCCAGTTTTTCGCGGCTCTTATAGTGATTGTCATAGAGCGTATCAATCATGGTCATGGGACCCGGCAGCGCCCACTTAATCGGCTGGCTGGTGAGCTGACGTAAAAAACGCGCATCTTCGACAAAAACGGGTTTTTGACGCTCGACGGCGCCCACGACGGTCGGAACGCTCGCATCATAGCGATTACGGATTTTAACGACTTCGCGTTTTTCAAAATCGACGCCGCTGAGGTGCTCAATAAACGTAGTAACAAAGTGCTGACGGGTTTGCTCGCCATCGCTGACGATGTCGATACCGGCGCGCAGTTGGTCAAATAAGGACAGGCTCAGCGCGTCTTTTTTCCCGGCAATTAACTCTTCATTCTGCAGTTTCCATGGGGACCACAGTTTCTCCGGCTCTGCAAGCCAGGACGGTTTCGGTAAGCTGCCGGCTGTTGAAGTGGGTAATAATTTTGTCATTATCGATAGCCTTATATATGCGATGTCTTAAAGAGCGTAATGAGCAGACCATTGCTGCAGAATATTTTTATACGGTTTAATAAAGTGCTCTTCGGTAAACTTCCCCTGCTCTACCGCCAGCTGGCTGCGCTCTTCACGATCGTAAACAATTTTGGTTAATGAATGGTCCTGATGATGCAGATCGGGCTGATAGCAGAGTCCTGCGGCAGAGTTGGCGTTGTAGATCTCCGGGCGGTATATCTTCTGGAACGTCTCCATCGTGCTGATGGTGCTAATCAGCTCAAGGCTCGTGTAATCGCTCAGCAAATCCCCTGAGAAATAAAAGGCCAAAGGCGCAACGCTGTTTTTCGGCATAAAGTAGCGAACCTTCAGGCCCATTTTGCCAAAATATTGCTCAGTCAACGATGAACCCTCTGGCCGGTATTCGAGCCCCAGGACAGGATGTTGATTTCCGGTCTGGTGATAGGTGTCTTTACTGGAGACGCTAAGGCAAATGACCGGTGATTTTTTGAAATTGGCCTTGTACTCCGCTGAATTGACGAAATGTTTAAATATGTTGCCGTGCAAATCGCCGAATCCTTCCGGAAGGCTAAAACCTGCGCGTCCTTTATTATGGTCTAACAGCAATACGCTAAAGTCGTAGTCGCGAACGTACGAAGAGAAATTATTGCCAACGATACCCTCAATACGTTCATCGGTCTTTTTATCAATAATGCTGGTTTGCAATATTTCAATCACCGGAAAGGTATCGCCGGTGGCGCAGATATTCATTTCGGCTGAAATAATTTCCAGCGCAACGGCATAGCGATCGCCTTTGGGGTTATCCCAGTGCGCCAGCGTATTGAAACGATTGTCAATCATGACTAAGGTATTGCGCAGATTCTCCTGGCGATTTTCCCCTCTTGCTAAATTAGCAAAGTTGGTTGTAATACGCGTATTTTCTGAGGGGTTATAGTTTTCATCAAAGAGAGTGCGTTTAATAGTAAAGGTAAATTGTTGATTCATCGCAGATGTGCATCCTAAGTTCTGAGATAAAAACTGCAGTCCTTTCTGATGGTTGCAGGCTGGCGCAGGCTTCCATAAGCAGTCTTCATCTTCATATTATCTATATCGAATACAGCATGTTATGCCAGAGCCATTAGATGAGTGAAAGCGAGTTAATTTCATTACAACATGAGCCATATTCATGGTCTGGCGTCAGCCCATGCTGTATCTCGTTGGACAGAGCCAGCCGCTCTTGCCAACGAGCTTGTCCTGCCGGTTAAACATCCGCACATTTTCCTGTTCGCCTGTATGAGTTGATGCTGAAGCAAGAAATATCAGAGGTCGGCCAGGCTAAACACGACCTCAAGCCTGGCGTCTTTCTTTTCAACAACCGCACTCTTCATGCTCCTTTGCGCTCTGTCGGGCGCGATCGTTGGAGGAATATGGAAGTGGGACCGGCGCGTTTTCATGCTTTACTTTGGTGATGCCCAAAACCTGACTAACGCTACCGATATTTTTTCTGGCATATTTATGTTCTATGGTTAATTCGGATTATCAACAGCGAATATAGCCATCAACAACCCGCTCTAACTTATTGATTTGAGGGATACAATGAATAATGTCATTCTCAGCATAATTGCTAAAATTTCCGCCATGGATGCCGAAAGTAAGCAGCTTGCTGCCCAGGTCGAGGCGCAGTCTTTGCTCATTAGCGCGCTGATGCTCGCTATCGGCAAGGAAGGCGGCGTCGCGGAATTAGTTAGCAGCGTAACGAAAGCGATAAATTCGGTACTGGAATCATCTGAAGACGTTCTGAAGACGGACGCAGAACTGCTTCTGACCAAGTTTCAGGAACAAATAGCGCTCACGCAGTTGATAAGCACCCACGAAGATGAAATCAGTCATGACAGGCTCGATGATTAACAAGGGTCAGTCTGTTATAGATTGAGAATATGCAGGGCTTGCGGTTAGTCATGAGCTTACCGGCCATCAGCGACTATTGGCCGGTTCAGCTTCAGAAAATAGGGATACTCCAGGCGGAATACGCAATGTCTACTCGCCTGCGCTGCTGTTGGAGGCAAACCGCTCGGTACATTAAGGCAAATCAGGCTTCACTTTTCCCCAGGCCAACGTATGTCACCGACGCCGTTGACTTTCGGCATGGCAAATAAAAAGCCCTGGAAACGTTTAATACCCGCAGATTCGAGCCAGCACCACTCCTCTATCCGCTCTATGCCTTCAGCAACCACCGCAATCTCAAGTTCACGGCAGCAGTTGATAATCGATCTTACCACCGCTTGTTTAGGGCCGCTCTGATGGATATCGGTAATAATCTCGCGGTCGATTTTAACTTTATCAGGCTGAATTTTTGTCAACAACGAGAGTCCAGCATATCCGGCGCCAAAGTCATCAATTGCCAGCCCCATACCAGAGACGCGCAGTTTTTTTATCGCGCTGCTGAACTGGCTAAAACCGGAGATCATTTCATCTTCCGTCACCTCCACGATCACCTGTTCGGGTTCAAGACCCTGTTTTTTTATTTCCCGCAGCAGGTATTCAATGGCATCAGGAATAACAACCAGAGACATCGGAAGGATATTAATGGATATTTTATGGTCGCCAATATTGATTTCTTTCGCCAGGGCAAAGGCAACTGATTTCGCTTTGAGATCAACTTCATAACGTTGCTCTGGCGGAATCGAGGCAAAGAAATTGGCGGGACTACCGCCGTCTTTATCACGAATAAGCGCTTCAAGCGAAGTGATATTCCCGGCCAACGGTTCGATAATGGGCTGGAAAGCAAACTGACAGCATTGACCGGCAAAAAACGATTCTTGCGGCGCATGAAATGCATGTTTCCGCGAATGAAGCGACCATTTGTCAGGCCGTAAAAAGGGTGACGGCGCGGCAGCGCTTTTTTGACTGATAAAAGTATGGATAAATTTATAGACGCGCTCTTCGGTGGAAAGATAACCTTTCAGTTGGCTAAGCTGGCGAACCTTTGTCAGGACGTCAGCGGTTTGCAGTTTATTCAGCTCAAAAAACATCATCCCTACGTTTTCAAAGCGCCGGCGCGGCGCGTAATCACGCATCAGCTCGACAACCTGATGGTGACGATCGTCTTGCTTGATCGTGCTGAATAGCTGCTCAAGCACGCACTCATCCCCCTCAAGTATCTGAAGGTAAACATTATCTTTTAAAAGAAGTATGCCCGTAATCCCGCGTGCTGCGTTCTCAGCATTCGCTTTTTCAACCAGCAGTATGAGATCGGTTTCTTGTGTTAAATGCATCTGACTTCTGTAAATCAGAGTTGTCAGCATAATCCCATCCAGATGTTTGCCAGGAGAATGGGACTGTGTAACACAGTTTACCCTTTTAACCCAGGCTATCTGTCATAATTAACTGGACCGGCTGTAGCCGACTAAGTTTATCCGATTATTTACGGCAGCAACCGGCAAGGGCCAGCGAAATAATCCTTAGCGGCGCGGGTAATGGTAGTGATTCATTCAGCAGCCATTTAAACCGTTTGGTAAATGCGTTTTTTTAAGCGGTATTTACTAGCCAACAAATCCCTGCTCGCGCATACGCGCTATCGCCTCTTCGCTGGCGCAGACCATGCCCGTGGTCAGCGTTTCAAAACCAAAGCGGCGATAAAAGCCGACTTTATCCACCACCGAGTAGATGAAGGTTTTGCCGAACGGCCGCAGCCGGTCGCTGACCGATTGCATCAGCTGCTGCCCGTACCCCTTTCCCTGACAGCGCGGGTGCACCGCGACATCTGCCAGATAGCTGCACCAGGTCAGGTCGCTAATCGCCCGGGCAACGGCAATAAGCTGCCCGTTTTCATAGCCAAACCAGCAAAAGGTACTATGGCGAAACGCGCGCTCCACCAGCGCGACGTCCCGCTGATTGAGACCTGCGGCGGCGATAATCTCCGCCACCGTCAGCCAGTCAACCGAGTCCACGTGCTCTTTATCTTTTAATATCATCATGACGTTGCCTTTCACTCGCCTGCTTTGGCTTTCAGCATAGCCGAATGGCGCTAAAAAAAGCGCGCCCTGCCGCCCCCGGTCAACAGCATTTTATGCTGGATAAAAAAGTATAAGCCGGGGAAATTTTCTGACACCGCGGCGTGAAAACAGCGCATTTATGCTTAACAGCGGCGAGTAATCGACCAGGAGGCAGAATTAAATAAAATAACGCCATATTCTAACGACCGAAAACGGGCAAAAAAAAACCGCCATGTGACTGGCGGTGAATGAATGCTTGCATGGATAGATTGTGTTTTGCATTTTTACGTTCAGGGCATAACCCCCTGAGTACGCTTGTCCGATAAGCTATCACGCGCAACATCAATGAAAGCTAAACGGACCGTTGCTTACAGCTTTTCCACCAGCGCTTTAATCTGCGCGACAAGGCCCTCTTTCTCCTCCTGCCTGGCGCCCGCGCAGGGCCAGGTGGATTGGCGGATAATCAGGCGCGTCGGCAGCAGCTCGCGGATCTTCATCTGCGGGGCAGCCATTAGCTGGATGAGCAGCTCAACCGCCCTTTTCCCCAGAACGTTAAAATCCTGGGCGACGGTGGTCAGCGGCGGCTGGAAGTAGAGGCTGTCCGCGGTATCGTCATAACCGGTGACCGAGATCGCCTGGCTGCCGGTGCGATTCAACTGCGCCAGCGCGCTCAGTACCCCGAGCGCCATCTGATCGTTAGCCACCACGATGGCGCTAATGCGCGGATGATGATGCAGGAGCTCAAACGTTTTGTTCCAGCCGCTGGCGGCGCTCCAGTCGCCAAACACCGTCACCGCATTACTGACGCCCAGCCGATGCAGCGCCTCGCGCCAGCTGCTCAATCGCATGCGCGCGGAGACCGAGCTCTCCGGCCCGGCCAGCAGGCCGAACTCCCGGTGCCCGGCGTCCCAGAGATGCCGCACGCACGCGCCGCAGCCGTCGCGATGATCGAAACGCACGCAGCACACGTCGGTCTCCGGCGAAACATCAAGAAACATGCAGGCGATATCGGGGTTTTCCACCACCAGCCGCTCCGCGAGGCTGCTTTCGAGCGGCAGGCTGATAATCGCGCCGCGAATATGCTGGGCGCGAAACTCATTAAGCCGCGCCTGCAGCGACGAATAGTCGACCTGCACCGGCATCGCAATCGAGACCTCAAGCTGATGCAGACCGGCGTAGCTTTTCACCGCCGCGGCGATTTGTGAAGGCGCGTGCAGCGTCAGCGAAGCGGTTATCAGCCCAATCGACGGCGCGGATTTCCCCGCCAGCAGCTGAGCGGAACGGTTCGGTACGTAGCGCAGCGCCTGCATCGCGCGAATGACCTTATCGCGGGTTCGTTCAGACACCACGTCCGGATTATTCAGCACCCGGGAGACCGTCTGCTGAGACACGCCGGCCTCGCGGGCCACATCGTCAAGCGTTGCCAGTCGACGCTGCATAGTGCACTCCTTCTGAATTAAAACCTCAATGTCGTCCGCTAACATTTTATGTTTAAAAGACGACAAAAATCAGCTGTTTTTCCAGCTTTTCGTGATCGCCAGTGGGTTTCATTTTCGCCAATATTGCGGCTATAGCGAAAATAACTGATAACAAAATTATATTGTCTAGCGAATGACATTTTTATCACTTATCCGTCAGGAATACGTATGCAACAACACGACTCTCATTCCGCCGCAGGAGAAACGTTCCATCAGATTCTCACCCGCGAAGACTGGCAGAACCAGACCATTACCCATCTCAACCGTTTACCGGCCCACCCGACTTTCGCCAGCTGGCGCGATACCGACGCGGCGCGAAAAAACCAGCCCTCAGCGTTCCGCCGCCGGCTTGACGGCCAGTGGCAGTTCTCCTGGGCCCGCAGCCCGTTTGACGTGGATGCCCGCTGGCTGGAAGACGATCTGCCGGACAGCCGCAGTACGCCGGTGCCGTCAAACTGGCAAATGGAAGGCTACGACGCTCCGATCTATACCAACGTCCGCTACCCGATCGACACTACGCCGCCGCGCGTACCTGAGGAGAATCCGACCGGCTGCTACTCGCTGACGTTCAGCGTCGATGAGAGCTGGCGAGCCGACGGCCAGACGCAGATTATCTTCGACGGCGTTAATTCGGCTTTTCATCTGTGGTGCAACGGCGAATGGGTCGGTTATTCGCAGGACAGTCGCCTGCCCGCGGCCTTCGATCTCTCGCCCTACCTTCAGCCGGGCGATAACCGCATCTGCGTGATGGTGATGCGCTGGAGCGCGGGTACCTGGCTTGAAGACCAGGATATGTGGCGCATGAGCGGCATCTTCCGTTCGGTCTGGCTGCTGAACAAACCGACCCTGCACCTCTGCGACGTTCAGCTCACGCCGCAGCTCGATGCGCTCTACCGGGATGCCGAGCTGCTGGTGAACTTAAGCGTCGCCGCGCCGGTCGCGCTGCTGGAGGCGCTGACGGTGAAGATCGAACTGTGGGATGACGATCGTCTGGTCGCCAGCCACCAGCAGTCGCCGGGTTCGCCGATTATCGATGAGCGCGGAAGCTATGCCGAACGCGCGGCGATTCGTCTGCCGGTAGAGCGACCGGCGCTGTGGAGCGCGGAAACGCCAAACTGCTATCGGGCGGTGGTGTCCCTGTGCCGCGGCGATGAAACGATCGAGGCTGAAGCCTGGGATATCGGCTTTCGCCGGGTTGAAATCAAAAACGGCCTGCTGCTGTTAAACGGCAAACCGCTGCTGATCCGCGGCGTCAACCGTCACGAGCACCATCACCAGCGCGGCCAGGTGGTGACCGAAGAGGATATGGTGCAGGACATCCTGCTGATGAAGCAGAACAACTTTAACGCCGTGCGCTGCTCGCATTATCCAAACACCCCGCGCTGGTACGAGCTGTGCAATCGCTATGGCCTGTACGTCGTTGACGAAGCCAATATTGAAACCCACGGCATGGTGCCGATGAATCGTCTTTCCGACGATCCAGCCTGGCTGCCGGCCTTCAGCGCCCGCGTCAGCCGGATGTTGCAAAGCAATCGCAACCACCCGTCGATTATTATCTGGTCGCTGGGGAACGAATCCGGCGGCGGCGGCAACCATGAAGCGATGTATCACTGGCTGAAGCGCAACGATCCCTCCCGCCCGGTGCAGTACGAGGGTGGAGGCGCCGACAGCACCACCACCGATATTATCTGCCCGATGTACGCCCGCGTTGAGCGCGATCAGCGGATTCCGACGGTGCCGAAATGGGGGATCAAAAAGTGGATCAGTCTGCCGGGCGAGCAGCGCCCGCTGATCCTCTGCGAATACGCCCACGCGATGGGCAACAGCCTCGGCAACTTTGCTGATTACTGGCAGGCCTTCCGCGACTATCCGCGCCTGCAGGGCGGGTTTATCTGGGACTGGGCCGATCAGGCCATCAGCAAAACCTTCGACGACGGCAGCGTCGGCTGGGCCTACGGCGGTGATTTTGGCGATACGCGGAACGATCGCCAGTTCTGTATGAACGGCCTGGTCTTCCCCGACCGCCGCCCGCACCCTTCATTAATTGAAGCGAAACACGCGCAGCAGTACTTCCAGTTTACCCTGCTTGCGCAATCCCCGCTGCGTATCAGCATCAGCAGTGAATATCTGTTCCGCGCCACCGATAACGAAGCGCTGCGCTGGCAGGTCCAGGCCGCCGGAGAAACCTTTGCCGAGGGTCAAGTGAAGCTTGAGCTGAGCCCTGAAGGCCAGGGCGAGCTGACGCTGTGCGATGCGCTGACGCTGCCCGTGGGCGCCGAAGCGGTGTGGCTGACGCTGGAGGTTGTCCAGCCGCAGGCCACCGCCTGGTCCGACGCCGGGCATCGCGTCGCCTGGCAGCAGTTCCCGCTCGCCGCCCCGCTGGCGCTGCGCCGGCCTTCCCCCGTCGGCACGGCGCCAGCGCTGGAGAGCAGCGACGCGGCCTGGACCGTACGCAGCGGCTCGCAGCAATGGACTATCGACCGGGAGAGCGGCCTGCTGACCCACTGGCAGGTAGAGGGTGTGGAACAGCTGCTGACGCCGCTGCGCGACCAGTTTGTGCGCGCCCCGCTGGATAACGATATCGGCGTCAGCGAAGTGGAGCGCATCGACCCCAACGCCTGGGTTGAACGCTGGAAGAGCGCCGGGCTCTACGGCCTCAGCGCCCGCTGCGTACAGTGCGACGCCCAGCGCCTGGCCCATGAAGTGGTTATCGATAGCCGCTGGCACTATCTGCGCGGCGACGAAGTGGTGATTGTCAGCCACTGGCGGATGACGTTTGATGGCGAAGGCAAGCTGCATCTGGCGGTCAATGGCGAACGCGCCGGCACCCTGCCGCCGCTGCCGCGCATCGGGCTGAATTTCCAGGTTCCGGACCAGCATCAACCGGTTTCCTGGCTCGGCTACGGCCCGCATGAAAACTATCCGGACCGCCGCACCAGCGCCTGTTTCTCCCGCTGGCAGCTGCCGCTGGAAGAGATGACCACACCGTACATTTTCCCGACGGAAAACGGCCTGCGCTGCGATAACAAAGCGCTGGACTGGGGGCGCTGGCACGTCGCGGGCGATTTCCACTTCTCCGTACAGCCCTACAGCACCGCGCAGTTAATGGAGACCGATCACTGGCACAGGATGAAGCCGGAAAACGGCGTCTGGATCGCGCTTGATGCTCAACACATGGGTATCGGCGGCGATGACTCCTGGACACCCAGCGTACTACAGCAATGGCTGCTGCTTGAGACACAATGGCAATATCAGTTAACGATTCATTTCCAATAATAATCGGGGGCGCCAGCCCCCAACCTTACAGGCATAATAATATGGAATATTCACAATGAAACTCTCTGAACTCGCGCCACGAGAACGGCATAATTTTATATATTTCATGCTGTTCTTTTTCTTCTACTATTTCATTATGTCAGCCTACTTCCCCTTCTTCCCGGTGTGGCTGGCGGAAGTAAACCATTTAACCAAAACCGAAACGGGGATTGTCTTCTCCTCCATTTCGCTATTCGCGATAATTTTCCAGCCGGTGTTTGGCCTGATTTCCGATAAGCTCGGCCTGCGCAAACATCTGCTGTGGACGATTACGATTTTATTAATCCTGTTTGCCCCCTTCTTTATTTTTGTTTTCTCTCCGCTGCTGCAGATGAATATCATCGCGGGCGCGCTGGTGGGCGGGATCTATCTGGGGATCGTCTTCTCCAGCGGCTCCGGGGCGGTAGAAGCCTATATTGAACGCGTCAGCCGCGCCAACCGTTTTGAATACGGTAAAGTGCGCGTCTCCGGCTGCGTCGGCTGGGCGCTGTGCGCCTCGATCACCGGCATTCTGTTTAGTATCGACCCCAATATCACCTTCTGGATCGCCTCCGGCTTCGCGCTGATCCTCGGCGTGCTGCTGTGGGTCTCGAAGCCGGAAAGCAGCAATAGCGCCGAGGTTATCGACGCCCTGGGCGTCAACCGTCAGGCTTTCTCCATGCGCACCGCCGCCGAGCTCTTGCGGATGCCGCGCTTCTGGGGCTTTATTATTTATGTCGTTGGCGTCGCCAGCGTCTATGACGTTTTCGACCAGCAGTTCGCCAACTTTTTTAAAGGCTTCTTCACCAGCCCGCAGCGCGGCACCGAAGTGTTTGGCTTCGTGACCACCGGTGGGGAATTACTCAATGCGCTGATCATGTTCTGCGCGCCGGCAATTATTAACCGAATTGGCGCCAAGAATGCCCTGTTAATTGCCGGGGTAATTATGTCAGTCCGAATTTTAGGCTCCTCTTTCGCGACCTCGGCGGTGGAAGTGATTATATTAAAAATGCTGCATATGTTTGAGATCCCCTTCCTGCTGGTTGGCACCTTTAAATATATCTCGTCGGCATTTAACCCAAAACTTTCGGCGACGCTGTTCCTGATCGGCTTTAATTTATCGAAACAGCTGTCGGGCGTTGTGCTCTCGGCTTGGGTAGGACGGATGTATGATACCGTCGGCTTCCATCAGGCTTATCTGATCCTGGGCTGTATTACCCTGAGCTTTACCGTCATTTCGCTGTTTACCCTGAAAGGCAGCAAAACCCTGCTCCCGGCGGCAGCATAACGCCAGGCCGCCGGAAACCCTCCGGCGGCGCGTCGGCAATACACCGTTAAGATGCCGCGTAAGGCAGTTGCCGCTAGCCGGCGATCCGCGTTTCCCCGTCGCTATTTTCCAGCCCGTAAAGGCGCGCTTCCGCCATCGATGAAATCAGCTCAGCCAGCTCGGCGGAGTGGCTGGTTAACCAGATTTGGCTATAGCGGGACGCTTCGACAATCAGCCGGGCCAGCGCCGGGAACATCTGGCGATGCAGGCTGTTTTCCGGCTCGTTAATGGCCAGAAATGCCGGAGGGCGCGGGCTTAATAGCGCCACCGCCAGGCACAGGAAGCGCAGCGTGCCGTCGGACATTTCCGCCGCCAGTAAAGGCCGCCAGACGCCGTTACGGCGCATCTTCATCGAGAAACGCGAGTTTTCGTTTTCACAATAAAAGGTACACGCCGGAAACGCTTCGCCGAGGATCTCATGCAGCAGCTCTTCGGCGCCGATTTCCACGATGGTCTGAAAGGCGGCGGCGAGGTTGTGCCCATCGCTGTCGAGCACCGGCGAGCGGTAGCCTACCGTCGGGTGTCGCAGCGGTGAGAGTCTGCCAATATTGAATTCGTGATAAAAGCGCCAGTGGCGCATGGTTTCCCTGACCCGCGAGACCTCAGGAAAACGGTGCGGCTCGCCCAGTTGGCCAAAAATCGATTCATTCTCGTAAATGGCGTCGGTAAAAGTACTCTTTTCGCCATTCACATCCACCAGGAACGCCGCCTGGTTTTTACGCTCCAGCACGCGCGATGAAGGACGTCGGGAAAATCCCGCCAGCCAGATCGACTCCTCTTTAACGATCGGATCCAGCTGAAACTGGGTAGGGTAAGGCAGCTTTTCCGGAAAACCCACCTGCAGCTGGTAGTCAAACTCGTCGGTCAGACAGCCAATCTGCAGCCGCCGCGGAAAGCGGTCGGTCGGCGCGCCTGGCCCGGACCACATAATGTTTTCCAGCCCGCCCTCATCGCTGATATAGCCGGAAAACTTCCCGTCGGCGCAGGCGGTTAACAGGTGGATGGCTTTATAGATATTGGATTTACCGCAGCCGTTGGGGCCAAAGACGATATTCAGCGCACCGAGTTCCAGCTCAATATCCCTGACCGATCTGAAATTTTTTATCCGGATATGGTTAATCATAGATTCCCGAAACTGATAAAAGCGTTTGGCGCTACTGTATCGGAGGCGAAAGGAAAACAAAACAGGCGCGGACCGGACGACGGCTTGCCGCCCGGCTCCGGCTTAGCTGAAGAGTTTTTTCATGCCGCGGGTCAGCGCGACTCTTTTGAGTTTGTCCGTATCCTCATGGCTCTCGTTGAAAACGCCGAAAAAATAGCGTTCATCGTCAATGGTCTGCGATACGATTCTGTAGCTCAGCGGCTGGCCGGATTTCGCGCCGTACTGCGCAGGCGTCACGGAAATCTCCGTCGCGTTATCGGCAACGCTAACCATCAGGCCGTCGCCTTTCCCTCCAACCAGCATCACCTTAATTAACGGGTGCACCATGTCCCTCCCGGGTTGAGGTCAATGATTAATTTTCGATGGCCGCAGGCTGACAGTTGGCCGTTGCACCGCCGTGGCCGGACTTGTCTTTAGCGGAGGCCGGCTGAGCGCCCTCTTTACCAACAACGGGCGGTAACGGCACGCCTTCTTTGTCCACCGCAGGCGACGCCTTCTGGCAGGTCGCCGTTTTCGTGGCCTCTGCGCCCCAGACAGGGGGTTGCAGACTCAGGATCGCCACGGGAGCAAGCAGCAACGTGTTCTTCAGTACTTTCTTATAGTTCATACCGGCCTTGAGTAAAAAAATTTCTTTCTTATGCTGAGCTAAGCGCTGATTATTAGGAGTAAAAGCTGACAAATGATGAAGGAAAAAAGAGGAATTGTGAACATCAATAGTTCTTATTTATGAATTGCTGCCTTTCCTGCCCCCGCGCCCGACGGATCTTATATCCAGGAATTACCTTAATCAATTGAAATGACGGCAATCCCCCCATTCTGGCGACGTTTCTTTTCGCCAGAGTGTAGCGCTTTTGTGGCAGAAACAGCGACCTGGTTTATATCCCGGACGTTGTGGAAAATTCCTGGAGTGAGGCTCACCGACGGCTGAGCATTTGTACTTCGCTTGTTAGCCACTAGACTTAAATAAGTCAAACGAAAGGAGACTCCCATGTCATCACAAGAGTATGAAAACGACGCGCAGAATCTGGCGGACAAAGTGAGCAACAAAGTCAATGAATTCGCCGGGGAAGCCCAGCAGCAATTTGGTGATGCGGTTGATTCGCCTAAACATCAGCTAAAAGGCGCGGCCCGTAAGTATGCCGCTCAGGCGTCGGATGCCGTCTCAGAGGTCTCCGAGCGCGTAAGGGAAAATCCGCTGACCGGACTGCTGGCGGCCGGCGCTATCGGGCTGGTGATTGGTTTACTGGCGGGACGGAAATAACCCATTATAAGGCCCTTTGGGCCTTAATTTTTTTGCCTGCGGCGCGCTTATGCTAACGCTGACTCAAATCGCCACGACTTCAGCTACGTTAAACTGAAAAACGTAAGGGTCGGACAACAGGTGGAATTGCTCATCATCCGCATAGGTCACTGCGACATGATACGCTTCACCGGCAAAGGCGATGACCGCATCCAGATTGTGCCAGTACGTTGCCAGGAAGAAGTGTTCCCACTCCCCCTGCGTTTCCCGTCTGACAAACGCCCCCGCGTTGCCGCTGATGCCCTGGGAATGCTGTACGCCTGTCGCCTGCAAATGAACCGCAAACGCATCGCCAAACTCAACGGGAACACAACCATGCCAGGTTCTGACAATCATCTTTACACCTCATAAAAAATCAATAAAGATGCATTTATAGCAAATAAATGGCGATAATAGTGATTTTTTATGCAATTGCTTTGTGCGAATCATACCGCCTGGTACATCCCGGACATTTGCAGGTATAATCTCACTCATTATTCAGCGGATTCAGACACGAAGATGACAAAACTCACCTTACAAGAACAAATGCTTAAAGCCGGGTTAGTGACCAGCAAAAAAATGGCCAAAGTTCAGAGAACGGCGAAAAAGTCCCGCGTTCAGGCTCGTGAAGCCAGAGAAGCAGTGGAAGAGAATAAAAAAGCGCAGCTTGAGCGAGATAAGCAGCTTAGCGAGCAGCAAAAGCAGGCGGCGCTCTCGAAAGAGTATAAAGCGCAGGTTAAGCAGCTTATTGAAATGAATAAAATCGATATTTCAAAAGGCAATATTGATTTTAACTTCACGGATAACAACTTCATTAAAAAAATCGCCGTGGATAAACTCACCCAGGCACAGCTGATTAGCGGCCGTCTCGCCATTGCGCGTCTGGCCGGCGATAACGACGGCGAGAGCAAATACGCGATTATCCCGGCGAGCGTCGCCGATAAAATCGCCCAGCGCGACGCCAGCAGCATTGTCTTAAACAGCGCGCTAAGTGCGGAAGAGCAGGACGAAGACGATCCGTATGCTGATTTTAAAGTTCCCGATGATTTGATGTGGTAAGCAATGCGGGCCTGCGCAGACCGGCGATTCAGACCTGGTCTGCGCAGGCGTTGTGCTTTACACTGCGCGCGGCAAAAATTGAGTAGATAAACGATTAACCAGGCGGTAACGGCGATGAACGGAACGATCACAACGTGGTTTAAAGATAAAGGTTTTGGATTTATCAAAGATGAAAACGGCGATAATCGCTATTTTCATGTGATTAAGGTTGCCAACCCTGAACTCATTAAAAAAGATGCAGCAGTCACTTTCGAACCCACCACCAATAACAAGGGTTTGTCAGCCTATGCGGTAAAAGTCCTGCCGGAAAGCAAATATATCTATATTGCAGGCGAGCGGATTAAGCTTACATCGATCAAATCTTTCCTGGTGTACAGCGAGGAAGAGCCCGCCGATGCCCGCATCGACAAAGAGAATGCGGTCCTTTCCGTAGGCCTGTTGATGGGAAATATCAGGCCAAAATCCACCGCTAAGCCTGGCGAAATGCGCTCGGTGAAAAAGCTGGCTATTACCACCTTCCAGGGAACCACCCTCATCTTCTCGGAAGATGAGATAGACATTGAGGCCACGGTAAAGCTGCTTAAGGTGTGAAAGCGTACGGCTCAACAAACCGGGCTCTGTGCCCGGTTTGGGAGTGATGACAAATCTGTTTAAACATCTTCCCCGGTTCTTCACCGGGTGGCGGTTGACGCCTTACCCGGCCTGCCAATACCAGAGTCACAACCTGCCGCGCAATTTCTTCGGACTCGTGCAAGCGAAGCGCTGTTAGGTAATTCCAGCCGTTCTGTTTTTTATCCGCAATGGGACGCCGGGCTCTGCGTCCTTTATTAACCAGATAATTTTTCTCCTCCCTCAGCCAATATCCGCCTGCCTCTCGGTTATTCCAGTCGCGCGCGCGTTATGCCCGTAAAAACATGACGCAAAATACGCTAATCCGCATTAGCTGTTAAAAAGATTATTACTACCCTAAATAATTCGAGTTGCAGGACAAGGCACTCCTGCCTTGAACAGCGCTTACGCTGGCCTCGAAGGGGCGAGGCCGCAGGCAGACATCATATTGAGCCCTGCTGATACCCTATTTTCATTTGCCTTGCGCACGGTGATGAGTAAGGTAAGTCCTAAAATGTTCCCGGCGGTAAACGGTTTGTTGGTTTTGCCCGCAGCGCGAGGCTAAAATTTTGCCGCTATGGTACTGCCTCCATAGCACATTGCTCACCTGCAGCTCTTGCATACGGTTTGCAGGTGAGCAGCCTTATCCGCAGTAAAATTTACTTATTCACATTTTATCCGCTGATTTCTTGATATATCGGCGATCCGTTCCATAATGAAGTCTACGCACATCGCGCCCTTCTTTAGGGGATACGCCAGTAGCAGCGCTTTTGGACATAACCGCTTCTGCAGCTAGCCCCCATCCGGCTTGATCATCGACATCTCTCAGTAACAGAGTTTTTGGATGTTATTCAATAGCTTATTCCTGTGAAGTCAGAAACGCGTTTTCTCAAAAAAATCTTGAAATGAGGATTTAAGCCCATGAAATATGTATAGTTACCTTGATATAGAAAAAATCAAAGCCAATCTTGAGTGGATTGTTAATCAATCTTCAGCAAACTCTGAGATGCCCTCAGTTTCCGATCGCAAAACAATCTACAGCCTTCTGGAGCTCATACAGACCTATGACGGACTGCTGGAGTTAATTGTCCAATACGGAATTACCGTAGTCGATAAGGAAATCATCGAAGGCTTGTCGCTTACAGAAGAGTTTATCGCTAAGGTCAAATCGAATGCGAATGCATTTTAACCATGCCCTGGCACCTCTACAGTATCACTTCCCCATCTTGATGAATGTAAGGCTTCAGTTTGGGAAGGAAAAACGGACCCGACGCTCGGTCCTCGTTACGTGACAATCGCCGGACTAACCCAGTCCGCGGTTTTCCAGCCTCAGCTCAATCTTAAGCGCGCGCTCGCGCCACTGGCGATAAAGCGCAGTTAAATCAAAACCCGTGCCGCGAGACAAAATGGCCTCGCGGAAGCGCTGCCCCTGTTCGCGGATTAAACCGCCCTGCTCAACGCGTCCCGGATAGCTACGCGGTGGAAGTATCAAATCAACGGCATGCATGCCGTTAAATAACGAATAGCTTCTCGCCCTATGATTCAATGGACGCCGCTAAAGATTAGCTTTGGATGCTATATTTATAATGATTTTATGAATAATTGCCGTTAATTAATAAAACCCATGAATACAAATTAAGACTGGCATAACAAATCTTGGCATTTAGTGCGATTAAAAACGCTGAAAAATAAGCAAATCACCTACGCAAGCCACTGATTTAGCAGCGATCTTTAATTAAAAGTAAAGCCACCCTTTCTTTAAACCTATTGCCATTATATTCAATAGGAAATATCCTAATCTCATCAGGCGTTACTTAAATAAAACATCATACGACGGTCGAAATTTTTTCCACCGCCTTTTTTAAAAATAAGAAAATCATGCTAAAAATCGCCATCATCACCAAAAATATTTATTTAGAAAAGGCCATAGAGGAACTTACCCAAGAAATTGCGAGCACCAAAGGTATAAGCGACCTTTGTTTTCAAAGCAATAACATAAAAGATCACTTCAAAAAACCAGACATAATTTTTACTGAGATGGAAGTTGGCGAGTATTTATTATGCCAGGAAATGAAAAGATATAAATCAGAGTGTCCAGCGGTGGTAATTTTCACCAAAAAAGAAATTACGTTTAATTCTTCCCTGCTGCCTTTATGCGTTCAAAATGCTGTCATTTTATTTCATAAAAGCAGCCTTGAAACGATCAAAAAAAACCTGTCCATTCTCTTTGATGAATTTGTCGCGGGCGATAAGAAACGTATAACGATAGAGAAGAATCGCTGTTTAAAATGCCCGCATCAGTCATTGAGTCGTTCGCAACTAAAAATCATTAATGCCATAAACCTTGGCCTTAACAATAATGAAACAGCAAAAAACCTTGGCATCGATCACAGAACCGTATACTCCCATAAATTGCGCATAATGAAGAAATTCCAGTTAGAAAACAACCAGGAGCTTATCAGATTCTCTTCCATCGTTATGCGAAGAACATCTCTCTATTTTAATTAGAATTTCATACGCTTGCTTTTAAAACTCAACTTTTGCTTTTTTCTGTCTTTAAAATACGAAAATCCAGAAATCAGTGAAACCAGCAATAAAAAAACCGCGAATACCAGAAGCAATATATTAGCCATACTTAATCCGTTCAATAAAAGATATGCAAGAGATAAGACAGATGATAGAGTGAAGAACATTCACAGAGCAAGTTCGCTTATTAAATTTAAGAAATCCATGCAACAATGTAAGTAAACTCCTAATATTGCCAGGAAGCTATATTTAATATATTAATATTATTTTTCGCTAAAAAACACTTTATGCCGGGCTTCATGTTTTTAAGCAAAAGTGGCCAGCGCGTCGATGCACGGGATTACCATAGCAGGACAAACCCTTCCGAGGGCGCTAAATTGGGCAGAGACGTTTTGCAGGGATTTTGGAGAAGGAAAAATTGGATAAAAAACCGGGCGCTGCGCCCGGTCCTGTTACGTGTCAACCGCGCTACTCACTCAGTCCGCGGTTTTCCAGCATCGGCTCAATCTGCGGATCGTGTCCGCGCCACTGGCGATAAAGTTCTGCTAAATCAGAACTATTGCCGCGAGACAAAATCGCTTCGCGGAAGCATCACGTGTATCTTTTTATCAGATCAGTGAGGATTCATCGGATTGAGCTGCCCCCTCTAGTCTCTTAACCGTCCACGGCAACGATAAATAAATCTCTACTAGCTACTGCCCTTGAGCTTTTCATGACCAATAGGTCCCCTTATTCAATGCCCGCATCATTCATGCTGTCGCCAGCATCTTTGACAAAGTCCGTCGCTTAGCGGGATTCGTTAAGATCCAATATGCTGCTCTACATAACCCTGTGCGCGGCTCAGAAAATTTCACTGAACGAGATAGCTGAAGTAAAAAAATCCCCGTATCTCTTTGATGTTAAAGTTTTTTATAGCCACTTACAGAAATAGTGTATTGATAATGCAGTAAATTTAGCCCAATGACCTATCAACATAGGCTTCGCCTATACATTCCCATTACATTTGCAAGCAATTGATTAACATAGATCAACAGAAGAAATTGCCAATTCGTTGGCTGGATTAATAATCCGAACTTTGCCGACAAGCATAATCTACGATAATAGAGGCCCCTGCCCTGTAAAAGCTCAAAAAACAACCTTGACACTGTGTTTATATACAGTATAACTAAGCTACTACTAACAAGAAAGGGGTACGGTATGAGGGTTTTATCTACAGATGACAATTTACGTGAGGATTTAAGTTCCAGCGAAGAAGGTAAGGGATCTTCGTTGGTAGCCCATCGTATTCGAACAATCCGAGAGCGATTTTACGATGAGGTAAGTGTGCTGGACTTCGGGACGGCCGATAAATATGGTACAGCCATGATGGCTGCCATCGATTTTGTGATGGAACAAGGAGGTGGGACTATTTTCGTTCCTGGTCGTTCTTACATACTTGATACAACTATAGAAAAAACACTCACTGCAGATATCCATATCAGAATGTCGAATGGTGCGAATGTAAATATCAAAAAAGCTATGGACGTGTATTCAATTACAAGTGGTAATAATCAATTCATAATAGAAAATGGAAAAACAACAGTCGCTATACTTGAAACGGACTATACTCATGCTGTAGTGAGAATGTCAGGTAAGACTCTGCAGCAAAATATTAAGGTAGTGGGTCATACTTTCCGTCGTTTAAATAATTTCAATCTTGGTTTTTTTGTTTACGGCGAAGGATTAAATGCTGCAGAATTCCTTCAAAACCATATCAGTGCTGCAGTTGTACCCTACCATCTTGAATCCTCGTCGGAAAATAGTAACTCAAGGCTTATTGCAAATGCAATGGAAGCTGAAATAACAGGCAACAAAATATATAATGCCGCTAATGCAATTGAAGTTATAAATAAAGGTTACTATGGTTGTGAAGGAGTGAGAATTAAAAATAACATAATGGTCTGTTCTAAAAATGCTATTACAGTCATAGCCGATTCATCTCTTAGAGCTGCATACATGCCCCCGTTATTCCAAATTACGGGCAACCATATTAATGCATATAGAGCGTTATATGCAGAAAAAATATCACGACTTTTTTTCACCCAAAATGACATACAAGCTAAATTCAAGGAAAATGACGAAATCCTTGGTGTTATTGAAATCTATTCAACTCAAGGATGGACTATAACTAACAATATATTCTCTGCTGTTTCACAGGATACATCTGCCAAGTCTAACATTAACCCTCCAATATATTTAGGCAAGCTTGATCCTGCGCTCCCTAATGCTTATGGAACGATCGATACGAACACATTTTGGCTTGACGGCATGGTCGAAAAAGCGATCAGTTTTGAGTCATTAGATGCATATACAGGTCAGAGCATAAAATACGGCATAAATATTATCCAATCATTGAGTGCTATAATTTCAAGAGCATACAGAAGTAAAATTATTATAGCAGAGATGAATAGTCTTACTGCGTATGATGCCGCAGAAGGTCTGGCGTATTCCTCATCTGACTCAAATTATACCTACGATGTTAACCAAGGAATTCTTTACATTAAAGGAAGATCGCCTGCGCGAAACGTTCATATTATTAGTAAAAACGTGTTGCCTGATGGTTCTATTATTAATCAGATTGTAGCTGAAAATACCTATGGCAAACAACTGATAATTAGGCTGACCGCCTCTGAGATTACCATAGTTCATGGAGCAAACTTAATTGCACCAGATCAGAAAACTACTAAACTTTGGTTGCCGACATATATTATTGTGGAGTTTTTAAACAACCAACAATGCCAAATAGTTGCTACTAGTGGTATTTCCTCACGACCAGTCGTATCTTCTAATCCTACAACTGGTGCCAGAGGTTCAACAGGAGATGAATATTATGACTCACAGTCGGGGTTATGGAAAAAATATTTCCCAGGGGTTGGCTGGCGTGTAATTTCCACTATGGAAAACAAATAAAACCTCGCTCACCAATAAATAGCTAAAGATATATTTAAGAAGAAATATATCTTATCGCTATTTCACCAATATTGTTACTAATGTGTTAGACATGAGTTATTATAAAATAAGGAGTAATTTTCAAAATGAATAAAATCCCTGAAGATAATTTTTCATATGTAAAGATGAGTTCTGAATACGCCGATAACATTGAAGCATTACGTGATATAATACCTAATAATGGAACACAAGTTCAAGTTAAAGGAGCATTATCCGTTGGCGACGGAGGGGGAGGCTTATGGATATTTAACGCCAATAATTTATCATATGAGGTTTCAAAATACCCTCATCTTTTCATAGCCCCAAATGATGATAAAACTGGCAAATCAGGTGCGTGGCGGCTAGCTACTACAGATCGCATAAATGCCATCCAATATGGTGTAGGCTTAAAGCCCCTAGATACTTCAGTGGACATCTCTGACATTATCAAGCCAAAGGCACCAGAAGATCCAGCTGATGTAAATGAAATTAATGCATATAACTTGTCATTAGGTAGATATAATTCTGCCATTTTCACACGACAAGCAACAGAAGCAGCTGCTTTTAACAAATCCGTATTAGACGAACTAGTATATTTTGCGAACAGTAAATATTACATTCACCTCCCCCCAAAGCCTATATACATTTCACATTTAAAATATGAGGGAGTGGTACCTAAGTTCAAAGGAACTTTTGCGACAAACAGACAACAAGGCACTATGTTTGTTACTACTGATGCGCTAAGCACCGAACCTGTTATCAAAGTAACTTCCAAAATGGATCTTTCTGTAAACAGAGTTACAGGTTTGTTTATGGAGGATATATCCACTGTTTCTATGGACTTCTTTTCAGTTCCCAACTACAACACTTTCACAGATAATCGATCAAAACGAACATGTTATGATTTCAATTTCGCCGGAGCACAAATACATTTAAACAGACTTTACGCAGGTGGGTTTAAACAAGGATTTATCGCTAATGAACTCTGGGATGGATACATTGGAGAAATACGTATTCTTTATTGCTCCGACCCAATAGGTTCTGTACCAGCTGTTTTCTTTGGTTCAAAAAACAATGACAACACTAATAACCTTCAAATTGATCACTTACATGTTGAATTCTCCCCTTGGTCGCTTGAGTTAGGTTTTTGCGAACACGTTACATTTAATGTAGTGAAATGTGAGAGCTATCGTATTCTTGATGCAACTAATTACATTGTAAAAATAAATGCAGAAGCAACCAAGTTAAAAATAAATTCACTTCATGTCACCACGCAAAATGCAACTAAAACACATGCAATATATGATGCTGGACAGTTTACTGAAATTAATACATTGTGGTGTTCTGGTGGACAAAGTTTAGAATTCCCATACTCAGGCATTCATTGGTATTATGGTGTATCTTTAACTAATTCAAAAAAAGTTATAAGGAACGCTCATATGAATCAAATGTATGCGGCTGATGGCACTGATCCGTCTGATTACCCCATCATTTTAGCAAATTATCAACGTTTCGATGGAACTCTGCGTGTATCTGATACGTATAGTTCATCAAAGGGTACATTTGTTAACATAAACACAGGACTAATAGCAGTGGGTACACAGTGTGAAATATCAGACATACATTTAATAGTAGGCTCCGGAGTCAAATATGCTGGACCTATATTATTTTTTAAGGGGGATGGTTCTAATGTAGCACGGATAACACAGACTGCAGGCAATAAAATATTTAGGCTTGCCGGCGGAAGTAGCTTTAATAATCACATTGGTATCTTTGGTTCACAATTTCAAAATTCTGGCAATGAAATCATATATACTTATGGTAAGCGTATTGTTTTTATTACCTCACCAACCATGGTGTCCCAACTTTTTGGTATGGTTGGAGACTTAGTGACTATCATTTCTAAAGTCGAAGGAAGCTTTCTAGCATATAGTTCAGATAAAATCATCACTACCAATGGTTCCACCTTAGCAATGATAAAAGGAGTGCCTTATACATTTATTATGATTGCAAATGGAACGGCAGCACAAAAATGAAATTAACACTTCAAGGGGAAAGTATTTCACAACATTTAAAAGCGACTTAATGCAATTTCTCTCGACCAGGTAAATTTGTCAATTTAAGTTCCATTACGAGAAAATTTTCATATATTATCTTGATTGCTATCTCTAGTATCTGTGTTATCATCTGTGGGAAAATGTATTTGAGAACTGAAGTCCGAATCCAGTCTATTTGGGCCAGAATCAAGCACTACCAATAATGGCTCAATACCATCGAGCATTACAATTTATATTGGCGCAGCGTAAAAAACCACCTGCATAGCAGGTGGCATTGATTTCGCCCCATAGGGGCGCACTAAGTCCAGACTCAGAGAGCCTTCCCTTCACACTTCTTTCAGTGGAAGCTGGCTCTCTTCAACTTCATGTTTTTCCTGATACTTCACGTACTTTCTTATCATTTCTTCGTTTATACCTACGGTGTCGACACAATAACCTCTTGCCCAAAAATGATTCCCCCACAGCTTGTTCTTACGCAAGTAGGGAAATTTACTGAACAATCGAAGGGCTGTTTTACCCTTTAAGTGGCCTATTACATGGGAAATCGAAAGCCGTGGAGGCACTTTTACCAGCAAATGGACATGGTCTATCTGGACATTCAGCTCCACTACTTCTATCCCGAGCTGCTCACTTGAGATCCTTATCTGCTTATAGACCTCTTTACCAGCATTGTTCCTAAGGATGCGAAATCGGTACTTGGGTGTCCATACGATATGATATTGACAACACCAGAGCACATGAGATGCTTTCTGGAATCTACTCATGGTTAAATCCTTATCAGTTATGGGGATAACAGATTCGGATTTTCCCATGAGTAGCATTACTGGCAGAGCCAACTTATTGCTGACCACCTCCATAGGAGGTGGTGTTCATGCAGGGATAAAAAAGGCGGGTTAACATACCCGCCTTAAATCACTCTTTCATGTTCTACTCTGCCATTTCGACGGAACCGGGTGCATGTGTGAGCTGAAAGCTCTGCTCATGGTAGTGTTTATTCGCTTCAAAAAAGTCGCGCCGATACTCTACTCATGAGCAGCGCTCGCTGTCCGAACGTCTGTACGAGGCACAGGGAATCAACACCCAACAGCTGTTAGGGCACTCATCGGAAAAAATGACCGCGCAGTATCATAACGATCGAGGTCTCGACTGGGTGAAAGTGAAGGTGTAGCTACGTGAAAAATTGGGCCGTACCCCCATGCAAATTTAGCAAAATTTAAAGATTTATTTTGGGGAAAAGTTTTGCAGGGATTTTGGGGAAGAAAAAATTGGATAAAAACCGGGCGCTGCTGCGCCCGGTCTTCTTCTGCTCGTCAAAACGCTCGACTAACTCAGCCCGCGGTTTTCCAGCATCGGCTCAATCTGCGGATCGTGTCCGCGCCACTGGCGATAAAGTTCTGCTAAATCAGTACTATTGCCGCGAGACAAAATCGCTTCGCGGAAGCGCTGGCCGTTTTCACGAGTTAAACCACCCTGCTCAACGAACCACTGGTAGCCGTCGTCCGCCAGCATCTGCGTCCACAGATAAGCATAATAGCCCGCGGCGTAACCGCCGCCGAAAATATGCGAAAAGTAGCTGCTGCGATAGCGCGGCGGCACGGCGGCCAGATCCATATTCTCCGCACGCAGGGACGCGGCTTCAAACGCATCGACATCATCCGGGAGTTTATCCTCCCTCACGCTATGCCAGTGCATATCCAGCAGCGCCGCTGCGAGCAGTTCGCTCATGTCGTAGCCTTTATTAAACTTCGCCGCGCGGAACATGCTGTCGCGCAGCGCGGCCGGCATGATTTCCCCGGTTTGATGATGCCGCGCATAGTGGGCAAATACCTGCGGCTCGCTGGCCCAGTGTTCATAAATCTGTGAAGGAAACTCAACAAAATCGCGCGGCGTATTGGTTCCCGACAGGCTGGCATACTTCTGGCTGGCAAACAGGCCGTGCAGGGTATGCCCAAATTCGTGAAATAAGGTGATGACCTCATCCCAGGAAAGCAGCGCGCTATGTCCGGCCTTGGGTTTCTGGTAGTTACAGACGTTATAAATTACCGGATGCTGCGCACGCAGGGTGGATTGTTCAACAAATACGCCCATCCACGCCCCGCCGCTTTTGCTGTCCCGCGAGAAGTAGTCGCCGTAGAACAGCGCAATGCCCTCTCCGTTAGCGTCGATAATTTCCCATACCTGCACGTCCGGATGATAAACCGGAATATCGAATCGCTCGACAAAGCGAATACCGAACAGCTGTGTCGCCGTCCAGAACACGCCGTCGCGCAGGACGCGGTCGAGGGCAAAATAGGGCTTGAGCTGCGCTTCATCGATGGCAAATTTCGCCCTGCGCACCTGCTCGGCGTAATAGAGCCAGTCCCACGCCGCCGCGCGGAAATCACCGCCTTCATTATCAATAACTTGCTGAATATCCGCCAGCTCCTGCTCGGCCCGCGCCTTCGCCGCCGGAGCGATTCGCCGCATAAAGGCAAACGCCTCTGCCGGATCGCCCGCCATCTGATCGGCCATTGACCAGCTGGCGAAGTCATCAGCGCCCAGCAGCTGCGCTTTGCGCGCGCGGAGCTCCGCTAGCCGCAGTACCAGCTCG
Source organism: Klebsiella sp. GN_Kp190 (assembly GCF_040061795.1). Classification (NCBI taxonomy): domain Bacteria; kingdom Pseudomonadati; phylum Pseudomonadota; class Gammaproteobacteria; order Enterobacterales; family Enterobacteriaceae; genus Klebsiella; species Klebsiella sp. GN_Kp190. The sequence goes on along the minus strand of NZ_JBEAFN010000070.1, from coordinate 22,405 downwards.
CGAGTGTCATTCGCATCGCCCTTCTGATTTCGCGTCCAGCCTGCTGCAAACAAATTCTCTCGCGTCTGCCGGTCCTGCAGCGAAAGCAGCGCGGGCTGCTGGGTCGTATTGAGTAAAGGCAGCAGCCAGCGACCACCTAATCCCTTCTCCTGCGCGGCTTCTGCCGCTGCGCTTATCTCATCGTCGCTAAGCCCTGCGAGCTGATGAGCGTAATCCACCACCAGACCACCAGATTTTACCGCCGCCAGCAGGCGCTGCTGAAACTGGCTTTGCAGCGCTGCCGCCTCGGTATTCAGCGCGCGAAGCGCCGCTTTTTGATCGTCCGCAAGCGTGGCTCCCGCAAGGGTAAAGCGTTGCCAGGTCACCTCCAGCAGACGTCGGGATTCGGCGTCAAGGGAGAGCGACTCTCGCCGCTCCCACACCTGCTTCACGCGTTGAAAAAGGGCATCGTTGAGCCAGATATCATTCGCCAGTTCCGCCAGCTCAGAGGAAAACTGCTCATCAAGCGCCTGAATGGCCGGATTGGTCTCCGCGCCCGCCATAGCGAAGAAGACGTTGGTTACCCGAGCCAGCAGCTGGCCGCTCTGTTCCAGGGCTTCCAGCGTGTTGGCAAAATCAGCCGGCTGCGGGTTATTCGCGATAGCGGCAATCTCTGCGCGCTGGCGACGAACGCCCTCGTCGAAGGCCGGACGGTAATGACTCACGTCAATCAAATCGAAACGCGGCGCCTGATAAGGCAGCAGACTGACGCTAAAAAAAGGATTGTTCTCCGACATCTTCATCTCCTGAACACGATTATTCTGTAAGATTAGGCAACTCATTGATTGACCGCAATGATTACTCTGTTCACCGCCGCGTTCGGCGGGGAGGTCTGGTGATTTCCATTACCCGTCGCCGGGATCGCGTGCTATGGTATGAAGACACAAAAATCGTTGAGGAACAGTAAGATGATTATCCTGGTTACCGGAGCAACAGCGGGTTTTGGTGAAAGCATAACTCGCCGTTTTATCGCTAACGGTCACAAAGTGATTGCCACCGGGCGTCGCGAAGAACGCCTGAAAACGCTTAAAGATGAGCTGGGCGAGAACCTTTATACCGCCCAGCTGGACGTGCGCAACCGTGCAGCCATTGAAGAGCTGATTGCCGGACTGCCGGCAGACTGGCAGGCGATTGATGTTCTCGTCAATAATGCCGGGCTGGCGCTGGGACTGGAGCCCGCGCATAAAGCCAACATTGAAGACTGGGAAGACATGATTGACACCAATAACAAAGGGCTGGTGTATATGACCCGCGCCGTTCTGCCGGGAATGGTTGAGCGTAATCGCGGCCACGTAATCAATATCGGTTCGGTCGCCGGCGCCTGGCCTTATGCTGGCGGTAACGTCTACGGCGCGACCAAAGCGTTTGTGCGTCAGTTCAGCCTCAATCTTCGTACCGATCTTCACGGTACCGCCCTTCGCGTGACCGATATTGAGCCCGGTCTGGTCGGTGGCACCGAATTCTCTAACGTGCGCTTTAAAGGTGATGACGCTAAAGCCGAGAAAGCTTACGAAAATACCCAGGCTCTGACTCCGGAAGACGTCACCGAAGCGGTCTGGTGGGTCGCAACCCTGCCAAAACACGTCAACATTAATACCCTGGAAATCATGCCGGTCAGCCAAAGTTTTGCCGGACTGAACGTGCACCGCCAGGGCTAAGCTCTGTAACCCGGCCCGCGGGCCGGGTCTGGGCTGGAAGACAAAAAACGCGTAAAATAGCGCAAATACCTCATATAAAAGTAATCATCCATGGCCGCAGAAGCACAACTGAATCCGACACAGCCCGTTAATCAGCAAATTTATCGTATCCTGCGTCGGGATATCGTCCATTGTCTGATCCCGCCAGGCACCCCTCTTTCGGAAAAAGAAGTCTCCGTGCGCTTTGACGTTTCCCGGCAACCTGTACGCGAAGCTTTTATCAAACTGGCTGAAAATGGCTTAATTCAGATCCGTCCGCAGCGCGGCAGCTATGTGAATAAAATCTCGCTCTCGCAGGTGCGTAACGGCTGTTTTGTCCGCCAGGCCATCGAATGCGCCGTGGTGCGACGCGCCGCCGGAATGGTGAATGATGAACAGCTCTACCAGCTTGAGCAAAATCTCAATCAGCAGCGTACGGCGGTGGAGCGGCAGCAGTTAACGGATTTTTTCCAGCTGGATGACGAATTTCACCAGAAGCTCTCGCAAATCGCCGACTGCCAGCTCGCCTGGGATACCGTCGAGAATATTAAAGCCACCATTGACCGGGTGCGCTATATGAGCCTCGATCATGTGACCCCACCCGATATGATGCTGCGTCAGCACTATGATATTTTCCAGCCGCTGGTCGCCCGCAATCCGGATGCGGTTGAAAAAGCCATGCGCCTGCATCTGCAAGAAATTAGCGAGTCCGTGCTGCTTGTTCGTCAGGAAAACAGCGACTGGTTCAGCGAGGAATAAAACGAGTTGCGGCAGAACAGGTTATCTGCCGCGAGAAATTGACTTACCTGACAACCAGAACCGGTATTTTAGCGTGACGTAAAATCGACTCAGCGTTTGAACCAAGAAGATGAGTGGATATACCCGGCTTGCGGGAACCAATAACGATAACGTCAAAATCCTCATTGCCGCTCACCGCCAGAATTTCATCGCGCACGTTGCCAAAGACCACTCTTGAATGAATCCGCTCGGCGGGAATGGAGAACAGACGGGATATCGTCTTCATCTTTTTCTCAGATTCCTCACGCATATAGGCCTCAAACTTACGTATATCGGCCGCAAAACCGCGTAAAATTGAGCTGCTGCTGTTCGGCAGAACGTTGAGCAGCGTAATCTCCCCTTCATCCGCTGATGCTAAAAACTCAGCATGGCGAACCGCTTTGTCACTTAAATCCATTTCAAAAACGTCTACGGGCAGCAAAATTTTTTTGTACATAGTCCGTTCTCCTTTTTTCTGAGGAAACTTAGTAAGTTAACTCATCATGCCATATTTACTTCACCAGGAGAATGAATAATCACCCAGATAAATATTTAATTCATTAAAATAAACATCAGTTATTTATACTTAACTGTTGTTAGATAAAGTTATGTATATTCAACGATCTGGATCAAAGATTGCGCCTGACGGGAAATATATTTCTGGCGGGAAAAGCGTTCAGGGATAAAGCATGAGGGCAATGCCGCCGGGACCGGCGGCACGCGGGTGAAATAAATTAGTTTGCCTGAGCCCAGGCCGCTACGGTCGCTTTTGCGCCGTGCTGCTGCAGGGATAAATAAGCGCGAACCACCGCGTTCACGAAACGGCTCTCCTGGGGCAGGCTGGCACCGAAAATAGCCTCAATACCCAGCAGCGCGCGCACGCGTTCTTCGCCGTCTGCGCTATTCTGTACGGTTTGCGCAATTACCGGCAGTAAAGGATCGGAGATTTCAATCGCCTGCCCCTGGTCATCCACCCCGCTGACATAGCGCATCCAGGCCGCGACGCCCATTGCCAACAGCGTAAAGTCGCCGCCATGCGCCAGGTGCCAGCGAATCGAATCCAGCATCCGCTGCGGTAGTTTCTGACTGCCGTCCATCGCTATCTGCCAGGTGCGGTGCTTCAGCGCCGGGTTGCTATAGCGCTCGATCAGCAGACCGGCATAGCGTGCCAGATCCACACCCTGTACGTTCAGCGTCGGCGCCTGCTCCTCCAGCATCAGCGCACGCGCGGCGCGACGGTAGTTTTCGTCCTGCATACAGTCATTAATATGCTGGTATCCCGCCAGATAGCCCAGCCAGGCAAGAAACGAGTGGCTGCCGTTCAGCATGCGCAGCTTCATCTCTTCAAAGGGCAGCACGTCCGACACCAGCTCAGCGCCGGCTTTTTCCCACTGCGGACGACCGGCGACAAAGTTGTCTTCAATGACCCACTGACGAAACGGTTCGCAGGCGACGCCGGCCGGGTCGCGAACGCCGGTGAGCTGTTCAATTTTCTCCAGCGTTTCGGCCGTCACCGCCGGTACGATGCGGTCAACCATGGTAGAAGGGAAAGTGACACTGCGCGCAATCCACTCGGCTAATTCGGCATCGACGGCGCGGGCATAGGCGCAGACGACATTACGCATGACGTGACCGTTTTCCGGCATATTGTCGCAGGACATCACGCTGAAAGCCGGCAGACCTGCCGCCTTGCGGCGTGCCAGCGCTTCTACCACCACGCCCGGCGCGGATTTCGGTTGATGAGGGTTTTGCAAATCGGCAACAATCAACGGGTGATCTAACTGCAGTTCACCGCTGGCCGGCGAGTGGCAGTAGCCTTTTTCGGTAATGGTCAATGACACAATAGCGACCTGAGGCTCGCACATTTTTGCCAGCACGCTTTCCAGACCATCGACCTGGGCATGCATCGCCTCTTTGACCACGCCAACAATGCGGGCGGTCCAGGCATCCGCCGACATTTCGGCGACGGTGTAAAGTAAATCCTGCTGTTGCAGATCGGCGATTTGCTGCTCGCCACCGATCAGGTTCACTTCTGTATAGCCCCAGTCGCTGCCGTGTTCTGTCGCCAGAATATCGGCATATACCGCCTGGTGAGCGCGATGAAATGCGCCAAAGCCCAAATGAACGATGCGCGGAATAAGACGGTTGCGATCGTAAGCTGGCAGCGTGGCGTTCGCTGTTAATAGCATATGTTCCATGGTGGCTCTCATACTTATGATTTCTGGATCCCCACGGTAAGTGGGAACCGGCTGGTGAAATAAACCATCTCATGCAATTGGTATGATATCTTTGACTTTTATCAACTACCATACAAGAAGACGGGCGAGTTATACTTTCGGTATTTCTGAGTATAAAAGAGTGAAAATGCCGGGCTAATGGCCCGGCATAATGTTATTTACGGCGATCATCATTCGGTGCGGAGTTTGTGTTTTTTAAATATATTGCCCGTTACCCACCGCTTTATTCTGCGGCGCGCAGTCTGCGGCGTCATTCAGCAAGCTCAGATCGCGGTCGCGCACTTCAGGCATCAGAATGGCGGAAATTAAGCCAATGATGGAGTAGCACACCAGCATCACAACAATGGGCATCCAGGAACCGGTCATATTGCAGAAAATACCGGCCAGCACCGGGCCAAAGCCTACGGCGACTAATCCCCCCGCCTCTTTTGAAATTGCCATGCGGGTAAAGCGATTACGTGAACCGAACATTTCCGCCATGGTGATGTTTTCCAGCGCAAACAGACCCAATACCGCGATATTATGAATGACGATCAGTGACGCCATGATGGTGCTCGCGCTATAGCTCTTATCCACAATAATCGACAGCATGGGGTACGCCAGAATAATGGCTGAAATATTAATGATAATATAGGGTAAGCGACGCCCCACTTTATCTGACAGCCACCCAAGAAATGGGATGGTAATAAAGCCGATAACAGAGCTAATCATTAACGCATCGGTAGGGATAGCTTTATCAAACAGTAATGTTTGTACCAGATAGCCCGCGAGGAAAGTTTGCAACAATCCTGAATTTCCCGCCTGTCCGAAGCGCAGACCCGTCGCCAGCCAGAAGGACTTACTTTTCAGCATGGCGCTAAAGGTACCTTCCTGGGTTGCTATCTCTTTCTGCAGGACGCTGTCTTCGCTCACTTTCTCAAAAACCGGGCTCTCTTTCAGATTGAGACGCAGCCAGATGGCAAAGATCATCACCACTACGCTTGCCAGGAACGGCACTCGCCATCCCCACGCGACGAGCTGTTCACGGTCCAGCACGAAGAACATCACCGCCCAGATAGCCGTGGCGCTTAACGTGCCGCAGTTGGTGCCCATAGCCACCAGCGAAGAAATAATTCCACGCTTACCTTTCGGCGCATATTCCGCCAGCATGGTACCCGCACCTGATATTTCAGCCCCGGCGCCCAACCCCTGAATAATACGTAAAGTCACAAGCAACACCGGCGCTAAAATACCGACCTGGGCATAGGTTGGCAGCACGCCAATAAGCGTGGTACAGATCCCCATCATGGTGATGGTAATAAACAGAACCTTCTTGCGCCCGATACTGTCGCCCATTTTACCAAAAATAAAGGCGCCGACGATCCGCGCAATATAGCCCGCACCGTAGGTTCCCATTGCCAGAATCAGCGCCATGGCGGCGGATTGCTCCGGGAAAAAAATCTCATGGAATACCAGCGCTGCGCCAAGGGAATAGAGTTGGAAATCCATAAACTCCAGTGCCGTGCCTAACCAACCAGATACGGCTGCACGAATGAGATCGGAAGTGGTTCTCTCATTTTTTACGGTAGTCATAATGATTATCTCTAATTGTAGAATACAGAGTCCGCACCTGTTGTTATTGGCTGAAGGTTAATAAAACCTTACAGCAACGTTTCCTGTCATTTTCAAAAAGCTCCAGTGCATCGATAACATGTTGATAAGCAAATTGATGAGTAATCAGCTCCTCCGGGTTAATTAAGCCTTGTTCCAGCCACTTTATGACCACCGGGAATTTATTGGCGTTAAGACGCGACGAGAAAATAGAGAGCTCTTTGCCAGTAATACCCTGCTGTGCAACCTGCGAAGGCTCCGTCGAGAATCCCATCAAAACAATTCTCGCCGCCGGAGAAGCCAGGGTGACCGCCTCTTGTAGAATCGAGGGATGACAGGCCGCATCGATAATCAGCGTCGGTAGTACCCCCTCCGCCTTCAGCGTATCCGTCAGAGGCACGACGCTGTTATTAATCACCCAATCCGCGCCGTTACGCTGGGCCATCTCCAGGCGTTCATCAATGCGATCGACCACGATAACCTGCTTAACGCGATACACCCGCTTCAGCACCTGAATGGTCGTCAGGCCCATTGGCCCGGCGCCGTAGACCAGCGCGATATCCTGATCGGTTGGCGAAACGTGCCCGGTAACGTTGGCCGCGATAGTGAAAGGCTCAATCATCACCGCATGTCTGTCCGTCACGTTGTCCGGAACCTGCCAGGCATTTTTCGCCGGCACCACCGCGTACTCGCTAAAGCCGCCATCCCGATGCACGCCGAGCACCACCAAAGAGGTGCAAACGTTTGGTTTGCCCACCGAGCAAGGATAGCAATGGCCGCAGCTGATGACCGGATCAACGCTGACCCGCTGGCCGATGGCTTTGTCGGTAACCCCTTCTCCGATGGCGTCGATAACGCCAAAAAATTCATGGCCAATAACGCGCGGGTATTTGGCAAACGGATTGTGGCCGCGATAAATATGGCTATCGGAACCGCATATCCCCGCCAGCTTAATTTTTACCCGCACTTCGCCCGCGGCAGGCTGCGGGATAGGACGATCTTCAATCACCAGTTCGTTGGGCTGGCGAATCACGATACTTTTCATTTTGACTTCCTTCTTTACCAGTTCCACAACGTGCCGTCTTCCAGACGCGCTACAGGCAAATAGGCCGGTTCATAGGGGTATTTCGCGGCCAGTTTTTCATCGAACTCAATTCCCAGCCCCGGTTTTTCACCCGGATGCATATAGCCGTTATCAAACGTCCAGCTGTGCGGGAAGACTTCCAGCATCTGTTCGGAATATCCCATATATTCCTGGACGCCAAAATTCGGCACCCACAGGTCGAAGTGCAGCGCGGCCGCCATGCAGACCGGAGAAAGATCGGACGGCCCGTGTGAACCGGTGCGTACCTGATAAAGCGAGGCAAAATCGGCGATCCGACGCATCCCCGTAATCCCGCCTGCGTGGGTAATGGTGGTGCGGATATAGTCAATCAGCTGCTCTTCGATCAGCTGTTTACAATCCCAGATGCTGTTGAAGACTTCTCCGACGGCAATCGGCGTGACGGTATGCTGGCGAATTAAACGGAAACACGCCTGATTCTCCGCCGGGGTCGGATCCTCCATCCAGAACAGGCGGTAATCTTCAATACTTTTGCCAAAACGCGCCGCTTCAATCGGCGTCAGGCGATGATGCATGTCGTGCAGCAGATGCTCGTTAAAGCCAAATTTTTCGCGTACCGCAGCAAACAGCTGTGGCGTAAAATCGAGATACTTCTCGGTAGACCACAGCTGCTCTTCCGGCCACTGGCCTTTGGTTGCCGGCTCGTAGGCCTGTCCTTTACCTTTCGCCATCCCGTAGGTGGTTTTCATCCCCGGCACGCCGCACTGCACGCGAATCGCTTTAAACCCCATCTCTTTGTGGCGCGCGTAGTCATCCAGCACTTCATCGATGGAGTGACCCGTAGTGTGGCAGTAGACCATCACTCCTTCGCGCGAAGCCCCGCCCAGCAGCTGGTATAGCGGCATGCCTGCGGCTTTCGCCTTGATATCCCAGAGCGCCATATCGATAGCGGAAATCGCCGACATCGTGACCGGACCACGACGCCAGTAGGCGCCCTTGTAGAAAAACTGCCAGATATCTTCGATGCGATGCGCGTCGCGGCCAATCAGCTGCGGACAGAGATGATCCCGCAGATAGGACGCAACGGACAGTTCGCGACCGTTTAGCGTCGCGTCACCTAACCCGACGATCCCGTCATCAGTGGTGACTTTAAGGGTGACGAAGTTGCGCCCCGGACAGGTGACGAAAACTTCAGCGGCAACGATCTTCATTTCTCATTCCTTACTTCTGTGCGGTTAGTGGGTAAAAGTAAACCATCAGACCTACTACCATACAAGTATAATGATCGAAAAAGACGCGGCAGATCACAGTATCCCATCGGGGATAAAAGCGGCGTGAACAGAGAAAGCGAGCGAGAAGGCAGGAAGAGATGGGCCGGGACAGCATCACCTGGCCCGGATCACTCAGTAAAAGAGGCTATGCGCGTCCCCAGCCGGCCACAATAATCAGCATGCCGCACAGCGCAACCAGCGCGCCGGCCCAATCATAGTGGCTGAGTCTGACACCATCGATAAAGCGCAGCCACAGCAGCGCAGTACACACGTACACCCCACCGTAAGCGGCATAAACCCGTCCGCTGGCCTCGGGGTGCAGCGTCAGAAGCCAGACAAAAAGCGCCAGCGCCAGGGCCGTCGGCATCAGCAGCCAGGGCGTCGCCCCGCGTTTTAACCAGAGCCAGGGTAAATAGCAGCCAATGATTTCGCACAGGGCGGTAGCAAAGAAAAGCAGCGTGGTTTTTAACATGCAAAGCGTCGTAAGTTGAACAAGCGTTAACGCATTCTACGCAATAATGGCCGTCGTTTACTCTGTTTTGTCGGGTATGCCGTCGAAAGGAGATGTAGTAAACTCAATCCAAGGGAATCGCTTAAAGGAAATCGTGATGAACACAACACTGAACAAACGCTGGTGCCTGACTGCCCTACTGGCGCTGAGCGCGGTGGTCTTTACCGCATCGTCATTCGCCAAAACGGACAAGCTGGTCATCGAATCCGGCGACAGCGCCCAGAGCCGCCAGCAGGCCGCCATGGAAAAAGAGCAGTGGAATGACACCCGCACTTTACGCCAGAAGGTCAACAAGCGCGCCGAAAAAGAGTGGGATAAAGCCGACGTGGCTTTTGACGCCCAGGACAACTGCCAGAAGAGCGCGAACGTCAACGCGTACTGGGAGCCTAACACCCTGCGCTGCCTTGACCGCCGCACCGGTCGCACCATTACCCCGTAATGAATGGCGCCCGCACGGGCGCCACAATCACCAAAACTTCGCTATAACACACAGGTACTCCCATGACTGACGCTTATCACGTCAAACTCCGCCCGCTTGAGCGCGAAGATCTTCGCTTTGTCCACCAGCTCGACAACAACGCCAGCGTTATGCGCTACTGGTTTGAAGAGCCCTATGAAGCCTTTGTTGAGCTTTCCGACCTGTACGACAAACACATTCACGATCAGAGCGAACGCCGCTTTGTCATTGAATGCGACGGCGAAAAGGCCGGACTGGTTGAGCTGGTTGAAATCAACCACGTGCACCGCCGCGCCGAGTTTCAGATCATTATCTCTCCCGATTATCAGGGAAAAGGTCTGGCCACCCGCGCCGCTAAGCTCGCGATGGACTACGGCTTTATGGTGCTCAACCTGTATAAGCTCTACCTCATCGTCGATAAAGAAAATGAAAAAGCGATCCACATCTACCGCAAGCTCGGATTTATGGTGGAAGGCGAGCTGATTCATGAATTCTTTATTAACGGCGAATACCGCAATACCATCCGCATGTGCCTGTTCCAGCACCAGTATCTGGCCGAGCATAAACCGCAGGGCCAGACGCTGCTGAAACCGACGGCTCAGTAATAGTCAATAGTGCTTTTGATGGTGTAGTGGCGGGTTAACGCAGGCTGCACGCTGTCGTCGACAACCTTAAGCTCGCAGCTTACCGGGTTGTCGTGACTGTCGTAATCGCAGGTCTGGCTTACGTTGCCCAGCGCGCGGTCATTGAAGGTGCTCACTGCGGTGTAGTCCATTTTTTTGCGCGGATCGGATGACGGCGTTGAGGCCACCGTAAATTGTTCACCTTTGGCTATGGTGGTTTTGCCCAGCGGATAGCCTTCTCTATCGTAGCGGTACGTCGCTGTACTCTCCTTGCCGCGAGCGGTGACGACAAACCCGTTATCATCGGTTTCCCAGGAGACCCCCGCCGAGGGCATTTCCGCCAGCTGACATTTGCCTTGTAAACGCAGGCGCTTTTCGTGGCTTTGCGCATCCAGGTAGTAGTTAGCGTCCAGCACCAACGCCGCGCCGGTTTTATTCTCCCGATCCTCAAATGCCAGCAGGTCAAAGCACCCTTCGCTGGATAAACGCCCTTTAACCCACTTCACCACCTGATCGTGTTCGTCATACAGCGTCTGGCTAAACGCTTTCACCGGCCCGCGCAGCGGATCGAACTCAAATTCGTTAGAAAAGCTGGCCATTTCCGGGGTGAAGGCCTGCGGCGCGCCCTTTTCATCGCAGGCGCTAAGCGCCCCGACAGCCAGTAACAGCAACAACCGTTTTTTCACGCGCGATTCCTTTTGTGCATAGTACAATCATATTAGCAAATACAATTGTTTACACCACTTCTGCTATGCTTAAGTCTGGATAACGTTAATAAGGAGTTTATGATGAAACTATCACCCTGGCTATGTGCGGCTCTGCTGCTGGGTTCGACGACTGCTTTCGCGGCGCCGGATTCCTGCGAGCGGGTAAAAAGCGATATTCAGCAGAAAATCATCAACAACGGCGTCCCGGAATCGGGCTTCAGCCTGACGATAGTCCCGAACGACCAGCCCGATCAGCCCGGCGCACAGGTTGTCGGCCACTGCGCCAACGACACCTTTAAAATCATCTATACCCGCGACAGCGGTGCGCAGTAACCTCGCCAAATGTCTGGAGAAGTCTTATCCCTCGGTTGACCAGGGATAAGATCTCTCTACTCCATTTTAAGTATCATTCCTCACTCTCCACGCCGACCTTACGAAGGCGTTGGCATTACGCCATTATAACAAAATCATGGAGTGAGCAATGTCTAACCAGGAACATACCGACGGCCTTACCCGTCGAACGCTAATCAAATCAACTGCCCTTGGCTCGCTGGCTCTCGCCGCCGGCGGTTTATCGCTGCCTTTCAGCCTGAGTCACGCCGCTGCCGCGGTGCAAGACGCCGCTCACGGCGAGGAGCGTATCGTCTGGGGCGCCTGTTCGGTCAACTGCGGCAGCCGCTGCGCCCTGCGTTCACACGTGCGTGACGATGAAGTCGTCTGGGTCGAAACCGACAATACCGGCGCGGATATTTATGGCGATCACCAGGTGCGCGCCTGCCTGCGCGGCCGATCCATCCGCCGCCGCATTAATCATCCCGACCGCCTTAACTATCCCATGAAGCGCGTCGGCAAACGCGGCGAAGGCAAGTTTGTCCGCATTAGCTGGGAGGAGGCGCTGGATACGATCGCCGACAATCTCAAACGCATCGTCAAAGAGTATGGCAACGAAGCGGTTTATATTAACTACTCCTCCGGGATTGTCGGCGGCAATATGACGCGATCGTCGCCCACCGCCTCACCGGTTATGCGCCTGATGAACTGCTACGGCGGTTCGTTAAACCAGTACGGGACCTACAGTACCGCGCAAATTGCCTGCGCCATGCCCTACACCTACGGCAGCAATGACGGCAACAGCACCTCCGATATCGAAAACAGCAAGCTGGTGGTGATGTTCGGCAATAACCCGGCGGAAACCCGCATGAGCGGCGGCGGTATCACTTATTATTTAGAACAGGCGCGCGAGCGCTCCAGTGCGCGGATGATCGTTATCGACCCGCGCTACACGGACACCGCCGCCGGGCGGGAGGATGAGTGGATCCCGATTCGCCCCGGCACCGACGCAGCGCTGGTGGCAGGTATCGCCTGGGTGCTGATTAATGAAAATCTGGTCGATCAGGCGTTCCTCGATACGTACTGCGTCGGCTACGATGAAAAAACGCTGCCAGCAGATGCCCCGAAGAACGGGCATTACAAAGCGTATATTCTTGGACAGGGCGATGACGGCGTGGCGAAAACGCCGCAATGGGCCTCGCGGATCACCGGCATTCCCGTCGACCGCATCATCAAGCTGGCCCGGGAAATCGGCAGCACCAGGCCGGCTTACATTTGCCAGGGATGGGGACCACAGCGCCAGGCTAACGGCGAGCTGACCTCCCGGGCGATCGCCATGCTGCCTATTTTGACCGGCAACGTCGGCATTAACGGCGGCAACAGCGGCGCCCGCGAATCCACCTATACCATCACCATTGAACGCCTGCCGGTACTGACCAACCCGGTCAAAACCGCCATCTCCTGCTTTAGCTGGACCGACGCCATCGACCGCGGCCCGGAGATGACCGCCACCCGCGACGGCGTTCGTGGGAAAGAGAAGCTGGACGTGCCGATTAAATTCATCTGGAACTACGCCGGCAATACCATCATTAACCAGCACTCCGATATCAATAAGACCCACGAGATCCTGCAGGACGAAAGCAAGTGCGAGACGATCGTGGTTATCGAAAACTTTATGACCTCCTCGGCCAAATACGCCGATATCCTGCTGCCGGATCTGATGACCGTCGAGCAGGAAGACATTATTCCCAACGACTACGCCGGCAATATGGGCTATCTCATCTTTATTCAGCCGGTCACCTCCGCTAAATTCGAGCGCAAACCTATCTACTGGATCCTCAGCGAAGTGGCAAAACGGCTTGGCGAGGATGTCCACCAGAAGTTTACCGAAGGCCGTACCCAGGAGCAGTGGCTGCAGCATTTGTACGCGAAGATGCTGGCGAAAGACCCGGCGCTCCCGAGCTACGATGAACTGAAAAAGATGGGAATTTACAAACGTAAAGACCCCAACGGTCACTTTGTGGCCTACCGCGACTTCCGCAAAGACCCGGTCGCCAATCCGCTAAAAACCCCGTCGGGTAAAATCGAGATCTACTCCAGCCGTCTGGCGGATATCGCCGCCAAATGGCAGCTGGAAAAAGACGAAACCATCAGTCCATTACCGGTATATGCTTCTACTTTCGAAGGCTGGGACGATCCTCTGCGCGAGAAATTCCCGCTGCAAATGTTCGGCTTCCACTATAAAGCGCGTACCCACTCCAGCTACGGCAACGTGGATGTCCTGCAGGCGGCCTGTCGTCAGGAGGTGTGGCTAAATCCGCTGGACGCCGAAAAGCGCGGGATTAAGAACGGCGATATGGTGCGCGTATTCAACGCCCGCGGCGAGCTGCGCATTCCGGCTAAGGTGACCCCGCGCATCATGCCCGGCGTGTCGGCGATGGGCCAGGGCGCCTGGCATGACGCCAACATGAATGGCGACCGTATCGATCGCGGATCCTGTATTAATACGCTGACGACGCACCGCCCTTCGCCGCTGGCTAAAGGCAATCCGCAGCACACCAATTTGGTCGAAATCGAGAAGGTTTAAGGAGTAAACCATGAGCGCTCAGTATGGATTTTTTATCGATTCCGCCCGCTGCACCGGCTGTAAAACCTGCGAGCTGGCCTGCAAGGATTATAAAAACCTCACGCCTGACGTGAGCTTTCGCCGTATCTACGAATATGCGGGCGGCGACTGGCAGGAGGACAACGGCGTGTGGCAGCAAAACGTCTTCGCCTATTACCTGTCCATCGCCTGTAACCACTGCGAAGACCCGGCCTGCACGAAAGTGTGCCCCAGCGGCGCCATGCACAAGCGCGATGACGGCTTTGTGGTGGTGAACGAAGCGGTGTGCATCGGCTGTCGTTACTGCCACATGGCCTGCCCGTACGGCGCGCCGCAGTACAACGCGGCAAAGGGCCATATGACCAAATGCGACGGCTGCTATGACCGGGTCGCCGAGGGTAAGAAGCCGATTTGCGTCGAGTCCTGCCCGCTGCGGGCGCTCGACTTTGGCCCCATCGAAGAACTGCGCGAAAAGCACGGTCAGCTTGCCGCCGTCGCCCCGCTGCCGTCCGCGCACTTCACCAGGCCGAGTATCGCGATCAAACCGAACGCCAACGCGCGTCCGTGCGGCGATACCACCGGCTATCTGGCCAATCCGAAGGAGGTGTAAAATGGGAAATGGATGGCATGAATGGCCGCTGGTGCTGTTTACGGTGCTGGGGCAAAGCGTTGCAGGGGCGATAATCGTCAGCGGGCTCGGCTGGCTTTCGCTGAATAATAACTCTGAAGCCCGGCAGCGCCTGGTGCGCTGCATGTTTTTTATCTGGCTGGTCATGGGGATTGGCTTTCTGGCGTCGATTATCCACCTCGGCTCGCCGCTGCGGGCATTTAACTCTCTTACCCGGGTCGGCGCATCGGCGTTAAGTAATGAAATCGCCAGCGGCGCGCTGTTTTTCGCCGTCGGAGGAGTCTGGTGGCTGCTGACGTTTCTCGGCAAAATGCCGGCAATCCTGGCCAAGGCCTGGCTTCTGCTCACCATGCTGCTCGGCTGCCTGTTCGTCCTGGAGATGACCCTGGTCTATCAAATTAATACCGTGCCGACCTGGTATAATGCCTACACCACCGCCGCCTTCTTCCTGACGATGGTGCTGTGCGGGCCGCTTTTCGCCGCCCTGCTGCTGCGGGTAGCCAACGTGCCTTTTAACGGCACGGTCTTCGCGTCGATGAGCGTCCTCGCGCTGCTGGCAAGCCTGGCCGTGGTCATTTTGCAGAACAGCGAACTGGCGGAGATCCGTAGTTCCGTGCAGCAGGCCAGCGCCCTGCTGCCAAACTACGGCTGGCTACAAATCCTGCGTTTAGCATTTTTGGCGCTGGGCCTTGGCTGCTGGATCTGCCCGCTGGCAAGAAAGAAAAACCCGCGCGTCGCCAGCCTGCTGCTCGGACTGATACTGGTATTACTCGGCGAGTTTATCGGTCGCGGCCTGTTTTATGGCCTACATATGACCGTCGGTACGGCGATTGCCGGTTAATGAATGGGGTGCCGCGGCACCCTCTGCAGTAAGGAATAGATATGATGCAATCGCAAGACCGCGATGCCGTCGCACTCACCGCCCGTACGCTGGGGGCGTTGTTCTCTTATGCTCCGGGCAGCGAGCAGGCTGCTCCGCTGGTTGCCGCCCTGCGCGACGGCAGCTGGCAAAGCCAGTGGCCCTGGCCGGTCGCGAACGGCCTGGCGGAGCAGTTCGCTATCGAAGACGATGAACCGCTGGCGGACGCCTGGCAGCGGCTGTTCATCGGCCCGTGGGCGCTGCCTGCGCCGCCGTGGGGCTCCGTCTGGCTGGATAAAGAAAGCGTGCTGTTTGGCGACTCTACGCTGGCGCTGCGCGAGTGGATGCGGGCTAACGGCATCGGTTTGTCTGAGCAACGCGCTGAACCGGAAGACCACTTCGGTACGCTGATGCTGCTGGCGGCCTGGCTTTGTGAATCCGGTCAGGATGAGGCATTTAACCAGCTTCTGGCCTGGCATCTTCTTCCGTGGTCGGGCCGCTTTCTGAGCGTGTTTATTGCCGGGGCGGGAAACCCTTTTTATCAGGCTCTTGGTCAGCTGGCGCAAGAAACGCTGACGCGATGGCGGGCGCGGCTGCCCTGCGCGGTCGCGGATAAGCCGCTCTACCGCTAATGCCCTGACGTTATGCCCGCCCGCCGGGCATAACGCACTTCGTGACAACGTCACCTTTAGTCTCTTTCGCACTTATCGCTTTTGCGTCTATGCTTATTCCCGGTAAAAATAAGCCCCATTCCCCGTTAACCGAATTCGCTGATGCATCGTCTTCACGCTTATCCTGATGTTCAGGTTATGTTTCGCCGCATGGTTATCGCCATGCTGGTCGGCGTCCTCGCCGCGCTCGCGGTTGCCCTGTTTCGCCATGCGATGACCGGTCTGGAAAGCCTGTTTCTGAGCAATGACAGCGGAAGCCTGGTGAACGCCGCCGAGTCGTTGCCACCATGGCGTCGGTTGCTGACGCCCGCGCTTGGCGGCCTTGCGGCTGGCGCCCTGCTCTGGCTCTGGCAGCGCCGCACCCTTGCGCGGCCCCGTGCGCCAACCGACTATATGGAAGCGCTCGAGACCGGCGACGGTGTGTTTGATACGCCAGCCAGCCTGGTAAAATCGCTGGCCTCTCTGCTGGTGGTGACGACCGGCAGCGCCATCGGTCGCGAGGGGGCGATGATCCTGCTGGCGGCGCTGGCCGCGTCGCTGTTCGCCCGCCGCTTTACGCCAAAAGAAGAGTGGAAGCTATGGGTAGCCTGCGGCGCCGCCGCCGGGATGGCCAGCGCTTACCACGCTCCGCTGGCCGGGAGCCTGTTTATCGCCGAGATCTTATTCGGCACTCTGATGCTGGCGTCGCTTGGCCCGGTGGTGATTGCCGCGGTGGTGGCCCTGCTGCTGACCAATCTGCTGAACGGCGATTCGGCTCCGCTGTATCACGTTGAATTCCACGAAACCCTGAGCGCGACGCACTATGCGCTGATGCTGGCGACGGCTCTGCTGGCCGGGCTTTGCGGGCCGCTGTTTATCTGGCTGATGAGCTATAGCCACCGGTGCTTTGTCCGGCTTCGCCTGTCACCCCCGTGGCAGCTGGCGCTGGGCGGCCTTATCGTCGGTCTGCTGTCGCTGCTCGCGCCGGCCGTCTGGGGAAATGGCTATAGCGTTGTGCAAAGCTATCTTCTTTCGCCGCCGCTCTTCAGCGCCATGATTGTGGTGTTTGTCTGCAAGCTGCTCGCCGTGCTGGCCAGCAGCGGTTCCGGCGCGCCGGGCGGCGTTTTTACCCCAACGCTGTTTGTTGGGCTGGGGATCGGCATGCTGTTCGCCAGCCTGACCGGGCTGTGGCTACCTGATTACCAGGCTATCGCGATAGTGGTTGGCTTAACCGGCATGGCGGCGTTTCTGGCAGCCACCACCCACGCGCCGATTATGTCCACGCTGATGATTTGTGAAATGACCGGACAATACGTTTTACTGCCCGGTTTACTGATTGCCAGCGTACTGGCGTCGGTGCTGTCGCGGACGTTACGCCGGGATTCTATCTACCGCCATCACCTCGCCGAGTATCGATAAGTCGATATACTGGCTCAGTTCACGCTGCTCCGCGCGCGGTAAGTAAGGCAGTTCACCGATCAGCGGCGCCGGCAGCTTTTTGCTCAGCACCTCGATGATTTCAGCATAATGCGCCAGGCCTGGGTTAATCCGGTTGGCCACCCAGCCGATCAGCGGCAGGCCGTCGTTGGCAATCGCCTGCGCGGTCAGCAGAGCATGATTGATACAGCCTTCCTGAATGCCGACGACCATTAACACCGGCAGCTGTTCCTGCACCACCCATTCCGAAAGCGGACGCAGGTCGTTCATCAGGCTGCGCCAGCCGCCGGTACCTTCAACCACCACATGTTCAACCTGGCCGCTGAGGCGCTGGAGACCATCCGACAGCAGTCCGTAGTTGATCGGGCAACTGTGCGCCACGCTGCTTTCATCTTCGCTTAACGCGATGGGATTGACAGCTTCATACGGTAACACCAGCGATGACACGCTCTGTAAGACCAGCGCATCTTTGTTCCGCAGTCCGTCCGGCGTCTCTTTACTGCCCTTCGCCACAGGCTTGTACCCGGCGACGCTTTTGCCGCTGGCAGCCAGTGCCTGCAACAGCGCACGGGAAACCACCGTCTTGCCGACAGCGGTGTCAGTACCTGTTATGAAGAAACGCTTAAACATCACTAACCCCACAGTTATGTTGATGAAATATACGGGAGAGAAATAATCAACTGTGGAAAAAGTCTACGCGATGCTGCCGGAAGCCAGCTTGAGATAGCGCAATTTTTGGTGTGAATATGAAAAAATGTTAACCCTGTAACAGTCGTATCAGCAGCGATCCGTTATAGAGGGCATCCTTTACCAGGGCCGCGCCAGCCATCGTTCCCCGGTTAGAAAACTGGGTGCTTTCCACGGCAATATGTCGGCTGTAGGCTGGTAACGATTGTTGTCGAATACAATCAGATATTGCCGGAAACAGAATATCCGCGGCGAGATTGAAGGGAGAGCCGATAAGGATTTTCTGCGGGTTAAAGAGGTTAACCATAATCGCCAGAATCCGTCCAACGTGGTTCCCGACGCCGCTGATAATGTCCCGCGCCAGTAAATCCCCCTGCAGCGCGGCCTGACATAGCCATTCAACGCTCAGCGGCTGCTGATGCAACATTGAGCTCATCGACTTCGCCATGCGGATCTGCGCCAGTTCCAGCACGCTCTCCACGCTGGCAATGGTTTCCAGACAGCCATGGTTACCGCAATAGCAGCGTTTACCATACGGATCGACCTGGGTGTGGCCGATTTCGACCAGACTGCTGCTGCCCGCGTGCAGCAGACGACCGTCGGTGATCACGCCCGCGCCAACGTTATGGTCGATCACCACCTGAATCACATCTCGCGCTCCCCGGGAGGCGCCAAACAGCGATTCGGCCATGGTCCAGGCGCTGATATCGTGCTGAATGTAAACCGATACGCCGGTATGATTGGCTAAGATTTCGCCCAGCGGCATGTCCTTAACGTCTTCATAAAACGGCATCCGGTGGATGATACCGTGCTCGGTATCGATGATCCCCGGCATGGTGACGGCGATGGCGGTTAAACGCTCCAGCTTCTTTTGGTGACGAATAAAGAACTGGTCAACCTGATCGAGCAGCCGGCTCGCGAAGGGCTGAACGTGCTGTAACGCCAGTTCCAGCTGCTCTTCCACCACCAGCGCGCTGCTTAAATCCCGTAGCGCGAGGTGGATCTCGCCGCGGCTGATGCGGATAGAGAGGTAGTGCCAGGCTTCGGTTTCCACCATCAAGCCAACGGCAGGCCTTCCCCGGCTCCCTGGCTCCTGGATTTCCGTCTCCTGGACCAGATGCGCTTCCAGCATTTCGCGGACGATTTTGGTGATGCTGGCAGGGGCCAGCTGCGCGAAGCGCGAGAGGTCGATGCGCGACACCGGGCCAAGCTGATCAATCAGGCGATAAACCGCGCCCGCGTTGGTCTGCTTAATTTGATCGATATGGCCTGGCTGACTGTCCGCTACCACCGTTGACTCCCTTTATTTTCGCGCTTCGAAATAAACTGATGGCTATGGTGAAGCACTTCAACGGTACTCGTCAAATTTTTGCTTAGCCTTGTGATTTACCGCACATTTTTAGCCGTTATTTGTCCTAAATGTCTCATGTGGCGCTGGCAAGCAGCGATTCACGAAAACGCCGGGCCGCTTGCCCCTGTTCGTGATGCTTCGACCACACCAGCCACATTTCCGACACCGCGTCCTGCTCTTCGATCGGCAGCCAGCACATTTCCAACAGCTGGACCCGCCTGAAGGACGCCGGTAAAATCGACACGCCAAGCCCGGCGGCCACCAGGCCGATAATCGTCATTGCCTCCCCCACCTCCTGGGTGATGGCTGGCGTCAGGTCGTAGCGGCGCATCAAGCCCAGAATGTCGTCATACAGCCCGGTACCCACATGGGGATCGAAAAACACGAACGGCTCCCGCGCCAGTTCCCGCAGGCTTACGCGCGGCTTGCTGGCCAGCGGATGATCGCGGGGCACCATCGCCAGCAGCGGTTCGCGCAGCACTCTTTCCCAGACCAGGGTATCCGGCAGCTGGGTATTACGCATCAGTCCCAGATCCAGCGCGCCCTCGTTCAGCGGCACAATCTGCTCGCGCGTGTTGGTTTCCCGCGTCTGAATATGTACATCGGGATAGCGGCGGCGAAAGGTCGACAGCGTGTCGGAAACCGCCTTGATAAAGGGGGCCGATGAGGTAAATCCAATGCGCAGCTCGCCGGTTTCGCCGTGGTGAAGCCGAGCCGCGCGCGCGGCAGCATCATCGACCTGCGAGAGGATCTGCCGGCTATCGGCGAGAAACTGCCTTCCGGCTTCGGTCAGGCTGACGCTGCGATTAGTACGAGCAAACAGACGCGCGCCAATTTGCTGTTCAAGGATTTGAATCTGCTGGCTAAGCGGCGGCTGAGAGATATTTAACCGCGCCGCCGCATGGCCAAAATGGAGCTCTTCCGCCACGGCAATAAAATAGCGCAGATGGCGCAGTTCAATATTCATATTTAAAACGTCTTATTTGAGATTATTAATATATTAGACAGAATATTTACATTTTCATACCCTGAATAAGTGGCCATTGCGGTCACTTAACTCTCTGTATATCAGCAAGGATTTTTCCGTGAGTCGTACAACTACCGTTGACACCGCCCCGGCAAACGACGTCAGCGACATCATCGCTCCTCAGCCAAACCAGTTTATCAAACGCGGTACTCCGCAATTTATTCGCGTCACTCTCGCCCTCTTTTCTGCCGGACTGGCGACGTTCGCGCTGCTTTATTGCGTCCAGCCGATCCTCCCGGTGCTCTCCAGTGAATTCGGCGTCTCACCGGCCAGCAGCAGTATCTCGCTGTCGATTTCCACGGCGATGCTGGCGGTCGGCCTGCTGTTTACCGGTCCGCTGTCCGACGCCATTGGCCGCAAACAGGTGATGGTTACCGCGCTGGTGCTAGCCTCCTGCTGCTCACTGCTGTCGACGATGATGTCCAGCTGGCATGGGATCCTGATGATGCGCGCCCTGATCGGCCTGTCGCTGAGCGGCGTGGCGGCGGTCGGCATGACCTATCTGAGCGAAGAGATTCACCCCAGCGTGGTGGCGTTCTCAATGGGTCTTTATATCAGCGGAAACTCCATTGGCGGCATGAGCGGCCGTCTGCTGACGGGGGTATTTACCGATTTCTTCGGCTGGCGGATAGCGCTGGCGGTCATTAGCGGCTTCGCGCTGGCGGCCGCGCTGATGTTCTGGCGCATCCTGCCGGAATCGCGCCACTTCCGTCCAACCTCGCTGCGGCCAAAATCGCTGCTGATCAACTTCCGCCTGCACTGGCGCGATCGCGGGCTGCCGCTGCTGTTTCTTGAGGGTTTCTTGTTAATGGGGTCATTCGTGACGCTGTTTAACTATATCGGCTACCGCCTGATGCTTTCGCCGTGGTCCCTCAGCCAGGCGGTCGTTGGCCTGCTATCGGTGGCCTATTTGACCGGTACCTGGAGTTCGCCGAAAGCCGGAGCCATGACAGTTCGCTACGGCCGCGGCCCGGTGCTGCTGTTCTCGACTGCGGTGATGCTCGGTGGCCTGCTGCTGACCCTGTTCTCGTCGCTGTGGCTGATTTTTATCGGTATGCTGCTGTTTTCCGCGGGTTTCTTCGCGGCCCACTCGGTGGCCAGCAGCTGGATTGGCCCGCGCGCGCGTCGTGCCCGCGGCCAGGCGTCATCGCTCTATTTATTCAGCTACTATCTGGGTTCCAGCATGGCGGGGACGTTAGGCGGCGTATTCTGGCATAACTACGGCTGGAACGGCGTAGGTGGGTTTATCGCGCTGATGCTGCTGGCGGCGCTGCTCACCGGCGCGTGTTTACACAAGCGACTGAAATAAGGCAGATTAACGTGGCCTGAAACGGGCCACGCTCTTCACCACATCCCCAGTACCGACGACATTCCCAACAGTTCTCTAACGGCATCGACGGAAAGCAGTGCTATAAACAGCCAGGTAAACGGATTCATAATCCACCTCGCATCGGCGGCCTGTGCCTGCATTAAGTTTAGCTGTAGTTCAGAGAAAGCGTCTGCTACTTTACGCACATCTGGATTATTTCGAGCCAAACATAAAATACGCAATCGATTAATCACTACATTATGCTGATGAACCGTTCGGGCAATCACACACCAGCCTGCACCACCTTACTCCACCAGGGTAACTCGTCTACCCTGAAACGGTGGCCAGCTGGTTCACTCCAGCGCCGCCTGAAGTCCGTTTCCAGAGAGCCCTGTTGGCCAGAAATGGCGCTGGCTTTCCGCCAGTATCGGCTTCCCCTCCAGCTCCTGTGAAATGTCTATTGTCAGGGTTTGTGGTTTGCCTTGCCCGGGCGGACATCAGGATATCAACAGAGATCATTATTCACTCCCTTCCACAACGTCAGATTCATATTCATCCGTGCGGCCTGGCG
>NZ_JBEAFN010000069.1:0-57938 GCF_040061795.1 Klebsiella sp. GN_Kp190 | reverse complement strand
AGTACTCGGCTACGAACCGAGCGGTCGGAGGTTCGAATCCTCCCGGATGCACCATCTTCTCCGAGATAGCAGCTACGCTGTTGTTTCACGGTCTGCGAGATAATCGCCAGTACCGGGGAGGATAACGTTGCTTCAGCAACGGCCCGAAGGGCGAACCGAGTGAGTCATCCTCCCGGATGCACCATCTCTTACTTGATACGGCTTTAGCAGCAGTATCAATATCGGCAGTAAAGCAAGTTTCCCGATGCATCCGTAGCTCAGCTGGATAGAGTACTCGGCTACGAACCGAGCGGTCGGAGGTTCGAATCCTCCCGGATGCACCATCTTCTCCAGGATAGCAGTCACGCTGTTGTTTCACGGTCTGCGAAATAATCGCCAGCGCCGGGGAGGATAACGTTGCTTCAGCAACGGCCCGAAGGGCGAACCGAGTGAGTCATCCTCCCGGATGCACCATCTCTTACTTGATACGGCTTTAGCAGCGGTATCAATATCGGCAGTAAAGCAAGTTTCCCGATGCATCCGTAGCTCAGCTGGATAGAGTACTCGGCTACGAACCGAGCGGTCGGAGGTTCGAATCCTCCCGGATGCACCATCTTCTCCGAGATAGCAGCTACGCTGTTGTTCCATGGTCTGCGAGATAATCGCCAGCGCCAGGGAGGATAACGTTGCTTCAGCAACGGCCCGAAGGGCGAACCCAGTGAGTCATCCTCCCGGATGCACCATCTTCTCCGAGATAGCAGCCACGCTGTTGTTTCACGGCCAGCCACTCTCCTTGCCTCAAAACCCCTTAAGCGCAATCATTCACCTTATTCTTCAGCACTTTTTTCATTGGCAACTCCCTCTTTCCACTATAATTTATTCCTGTATATCGATCTGATTTTGGGTGAGATAAGTGCAAGGAGAGAAATCCATGAAATGGTTCAAAGCAATATCTGCGTTTTGCGCGACGCTTCTGGTCGCCGTATCGCTGGCGGGCTGCGCAGGTTCGTCCACAAAGGAAAGTACTGGTGGGTACATTGACGATACCGTCGTGACCACCAAAGTCAAAACCGCGCTCTTCAATGATAAAGAGATTAAGTCTTCGGAAATTAGCGTCCAGACCTTTAAAGGTCGTGTACAGCTGAGCGGCTTTGTCTCATCCGCCGAAAGCGCTAAACGTGCGGTAGAAGTGACGCGAAAAGTGCAGGGCGTTCGCGTGGTGGAGAACGATTTAAGAATCAAATAAACGCATCAGATTGCATCTGTATCGACAAGGGCGCCTTCGAGCGCCCTTGTCGCATCTGCCGCTGGCAGCGACAAACCTGACCTTTTGCGTTACAGTAAGACCTCCTTAACCGGTTGGTGAGAAGACGATGTACGAACGTTATGCAGGACTGATTTTTGATATGGATGGCACGATCCTCGATACCGAGCCGACGCATCGTAAGGCATGGAACGAGGTTCTCGGACGTTACGGTATGCGTTTTGATATGCAGGCTATGGTCGCGCTTAACGGCTCTCCAACCTGGCGGATTGCTCAGGCCATTATCGAATTAAACCAGGCTGATTTAGATCCTCACCTTCTGGCGCGGGAAAAGACGGACGCGGTGAAAGCGATGCTGCTTGATAGCGTCCGTCCTCTGCCGCTGATTGAAGTGGTTAAAGAGTGGCACGGTCGTCGTCCGATGTCAGTCGGTACCGGCAGCGAGAGCGCCGTTGCTGAAGCGCTGCTGGCCCATCTGGGCCTGCGTCACTACTTCTCGGCGGTGGTTGCCGCCGATCATGTCGCCAACCATAAACCCGCTCCTGATACTTTCTTACTTTGCGCAGAGCGAATGGGTGTTGCGGCGGAAAAATGCGTGGTCTTTGAAGATGCGGACTTCGGTCTGCAGGCGGCGAAGCGCGCCGGAATGGATGCCGTGGACGTGCGATTGTTGTGAGCGACGCGCTGTCGCTGATATCGCTGTTTGCCAGCAGCTTTTTAAGCGCCACGCTGCTTCCCGGTAACTCGGAAGTGGTGTTGATCGCCATGCTTCTGGCGGGAGTGAGTCAGCCGTGGTTACTGGTTTTAATAGCAATAATCGGTAATAGCCTTGGAGGGGTAACTAACGTTATTCTGGGGCGCCTGTTTCCGCTGCGCAAGACATCGCGCTGGCAGGAGAAGGCGACCGGCTGGCTGAGACGTTACGGCGCGGTCACGCTATTATTAAGCTGGGCGCCTGTTATAGGCGATTTGCTGTGTTTACTGGCGGGATGGATGCGCATTTCCTGGGGACCAGTGCTCTTTTTTTTATGCCTTGGCAAAGCATTACGCTATATCGTCATTGCGGCGATAACGCTTCAGGGCATGACGTGGTGGCACTAATTGGACTGACAGTTCAACCATTACAATTATGCTAATTCAAACGATTTCGACAGGCGGGAGGTCAAATTGATCCCGGACGTATCACAGGCGCTGGCCTGGCTGGAAAAAAATCCGCAGGCGCTGCAGGGTATTCAACGTGGTCTTGAACGCGAAACGCTGCGCGTCAACGCTGACGGCACGCTGGCCGCTACCGGTCATCCGCAGGCACTGGGTTCAGCGCTGACTCATAAATGGATTACCACCGATTTTGCCGAAGCTTTGCTGGAATTTATTACGCCGGTTGATGGCGATATCCAGCATATGCTCACCCTCATGCGCGATGTTCATCGCTATACCGCACGCCATATTGGCGACGAGCGGATGTGGCCGCTGAGCATGCCTTGCTATATCGCGCCCGGCCAGGATATTGAACTGGCGCAGTACGGTACCTCTAATATCGGCCGCCTGAAAACGCTGTATCGCGAAGGGCTGAAAAATCGCTACGGCGCGCTGATGCAAACCATCTCCGGCGTGCACTATAACTTCTCGCTGCCGATGGCTTTCTGGCAGGCTAAGTGCGGCGTTGAGGATGCTGAAAGCGGTAAAGAGGCGATTTCCGCGGGCTATTTCCGCTCCATTCGCAACTATTACCGTTTTGGTTGGGTGATTCCATACCTGTTCGGCGCCTCTCCGGCGATCTGCTCATCGTTCCTGCAGGGCAAACCGACGGCGCTGCCGTTTGAGAAAGCCGGCAACGGCATGTACTACCTGCCGTATGCGACCTCGTTGCGTCTGAGCGATCTGGGCTATACCAATAAATCGCAAAGCAATCTCGGAATTACGTTTAACGATCTCTACGAGTATGTGGCAGGATTGAAGCGGGCGATTAAAACGCCTTCCGAAGAGTATGAAAATATCGGGCTGGAGAAAGACGGTAAGCGTCTGCAAATCAACAGCAACGTGCTGCAGATCGAAAACGAGCTGTACGCGCCGATTCGCCCGAAACGCGTGACCCGCAGCGGCGAAACGCCTTCCGACGCGCTGCTGCGCGGCGGTATTGAGTACATTGAAGTTCGCTCCCTGGATATCAATCCGTTCTCACCGATTGGCGTTGATGAGCAGCAGGTGCGTTTCCTCGATCTGTTTATGGTCTGGTGCGTGCTGGCCGATGCGCCGGAGATGAGCAGCGACGAGCTGCTGTGCACGCGCACCAACTGGAATCGGGTGATTCTGGAAGGCCGTAAGCCGGGCCTGACGCTGGGTATTGGCTGCGAAACCGCTCAGTTCCCGCTGGCTCAGGTCGGCAAAGATCTGTTCCGCGATTTACGCCGCGTGGCGCAAACGCTGGATAGCATCCACGGATGCCAGGCCTATCAGCAGGTCTGCGATGAGCTGGTCGCCTGCTTCGATAACCCGGAATTAACCTTCTCGGCGCGCATTCTGCGTTCTATGCTTGAAGAGGGGATTGGCGGTACCGGCAGAGAGCTGGCCGATCGGTATCGGACGATGCTGCGCGAAGAGCCGCTGGAAATTTTAAGCGAAGCGGATTTTGTCGCCGAGCGTGAAGCATCGGTACAGCGTCAGAAGAAGGTGGAGGCGGCGGATAGCGAGCCGTTTGAAGCGCTACTGGCGAGGCACGCGTAGTTTTACGAGCCGTAAAAAAGAAAACGGCCACATCACTGTGGCCAAACTTTCATCTCTGATTCAGGGATGATGATGATAATAAATGCGCGTCTTTCGTATACTCAGACTCGCGGCCTCAAAAAGAGTTCATTTTATTTTAAAAAAAATCACTATCGGAGGTGAAGAATGCCGTTGTTAGATAGTTTCACAGTCGACCATACCCGAATGGAAGCGCCTGCGGTGCGTGTCGCGAAGAAAATGAACACGCCTCACGGCGATGAAATCACCGTTTTCGATCTGCGATTCTGCGTGCCAAACCAGGAAGTGATGCCGGAAAGAGGCATTCACACCCTTGAGCACCTGTTTGCCGGCTTCATGCGCGATCACCTGAACGGCAATGGTGTGGAAATTATCGACATCTCTCCGATGGGCTGCCGCACCGGGTTCTATATGAGCCTGATCGGTACGCCGGACGAGCAGCGCGTCGCGGATGCCTGGAAAGCGGCGATGGCCGACGTGCTGAAGGTGAAAGATCAGAATCAGATCCCGGAGCTGAACGTTTATCAGTGCGGAACCTACACCATGCACTCGCTGGAGGAAGCTCAGGAAATCGCTCGCCATATTATTGAGCGCGATGTCCGCGTCAACAGCAACGATGAGCTGGCGCTGCCGAAAGAAAAACTGCAAGAACTGCACATCTAGTGCTTCTGCCACGGCCCGGCGAACCGCGTCGGGCCGCTACTCCCTGACGCCGCGATGTCGACGACTTTAACCTTCAATTTTCAACACCGTTCGCTGGTGCCTTTTGCCCATGATTACGCCCATGGCGATAGCGAACCCTGGCATCAGCACGATTGCGCCCAGCTGCTGCATATCCTCAGCGGCGTGGTGCGGGTGGAAACCGCGCAGGGTTATTGGGTTGTGCCGCCGGGGCGTGGCGTCTGGCTGCCCGCCGGTACGCCGCATACCCTACGGGTGACCGGCGTCGCGGCCGCGCGAACCCTGTTTATCGATCCCCTTGCCCGGGCCGATCTCCCCTCATCCTGCCAGATAGTCCAGGTGACTCCGCTGCTGCGTGAACTGATCGTCGCGTCGCTGACGCTGGCGGAATCCTACGCGCCGGGCAGCCGCGATGAACGCATTTACGAACTGATCCTCGATGAAATTCGCGGCATGGCAGTGCTGCCGTTTGGCCTGCCGGAGCCGCAAAGCGAAGCGCTGCGCCGTTTATGCCAGAAGGTAAGAGAAGCGCCCGGCGAACCCTGGAGCAGCGCCGAGGCGGCGAAGGAGAGCAGCATGAGCGAGCGCACGCTGAATCGTCATTTTCAGCAGCAGACCTCGCTCACCTGGAGCGAGTGGGTGCGCCGGGCGAAGCTGATGGAAGCGCTGGTTCGCCTGGCACAGGGGCATTCGGTACTGCGGGTGGCGCTGGATCTCGGCTACGGCAGCCATAGCGCTTTTAGCGCCATGTTTCGCCGGGTGATAGGCGTTGCCCCCAGCGACTACTTCCGCTCGCCGGCGTAATGGCCTGCGCTCATCGCATTGCACAACGCCTGCAGCGAGGCGCGCGCCACGTCGCTATCAATTCCTACCCCCCAGCGGCTGTCGCCATTCGGGAAGACGCAGCGAATATAGGCCACTGAACGGCTGTCGCTACGTTCGCCGAGGGTGTGTTCATGATAATCTTTAATCACGATGTGTTGGTTTAACAGGCCGCTCAGCCCGCTGGCGGCGGCGGACAGCAGGCCGTTGCCGCGGCTCTGCAGTCGTCGCGTTTCACCGGCGATGCGCAGGGTCGCCTGCAGAGAAAGCTGGCCGTCCTGCTGGCTATCGCTTTGGTAATCCAGCAGCGCAAGCGGCGGCTGGGGCAGAAGTCCGTAGCGGGCGCGAAACAGCTGCCACAGCGCGTTCTGGGTCATCTCTTTACCATGCGTATCGGTTTCGTGCTGAACGTGCAGGCTAAAATCCTGCTGCAGCGCGCGCGGCAGCTTCAGGCCATGATTCTGCTCAATCAGCCACGCGCTGCCGCTTTTACCGGACTGGCTGTTGACGCGGATCACCGCCTCGTAGCTACAGCCGATATCCTGCGGGTCGATGGGCAGATAGGGCATTTCCCAGCGATCGCCGGGCCGGCGGGCATCGAACCCTTTTTTGATCGCATCCTGATGCGAGCCGGAAAAGGCGGTATAGGCGAGGCTTCCCGCCCACGGGTGGCGCGGATGAACCGGGATCTGGTTGCAGCTTTCGACAATTTCGACCACCCGGTTCATCTCGGAGAAGCTGAGCCGGGGATCGACGCCCTGGCTGTAGAGATTCATCGCCAGCGTCACCAGACAGACGTTACCGGTGCGTTCGCCGTTGCCGAACAGGCAGCCTTCGACGCGGTCGGCGCCGGCCATCACCGCCAGCTCCGCGCTGGCGACGCCGGTTCCCCGGTCGTTATGCGGATGGACGCTGATGCACACATCGGCGCGGCGCGAGAAGTGACGACAAAAATACTCAATTTGATCGGCATAAACGTTAGGCGTGCTCACTTCTACCGTCGCGGGCAGATTGATAATCATCGGCCGTTCGGCGCAGGGCTGCCAGATTTCCGCCACCGCTTCGCAAATCTCCAGCGCGAATTCCGGCTCGGTGAAGCAGAAGGTTTCCGGGGAATACTCGTATTGCCAGCGGGTCTGCGGCTGCTGTTCGCACTGCTGGCGGATAAGCCGGGTGGCGCGGGTCGCCAGCTCGACCACCTGCGCTTTGTTCATTCCAAAAACCAGCTCGCGGAACAGCGGAGCGGTGGCGTTATAGAGGTGAACGGTGGCGCGGTGGGCATCGCGCAGCGATTCGAAGGTCCTGAGGATTAAATCTTCCCGCGCCTGGGTCAGCACCTGAATCGTCACATCCTGCGGGATACGCCGTTCTTCAATCAGTTGACGCACAAAGTTGAAATCGGTTTGCGAAGCCGAGGGAAATGCCACCTCGATCTCTTTAAATCCGCACTCCAGCAGCAAGTCCCAGAACTGCAGCTTGCGCGCGCTGTCCATCGGCTCGGCCAGCGCCTGGTTGCCGTCGCGCAGGTCAGTGGAGAGCCAGCGGGGGGCGCGGGCTATTTTTTGCTCCGGCCAGCGGCGGTCGGGCAGGGCAATCGGCGGATAGGAACGGTATTTTTCACCGGGTTGAGTCAGCATGATTTTCTCCTTCTTAGCGGATCTTCATCGTGCATGACAAGGCGAAAAGGCATCTCCAGCGAACTGGACATCAACTAGCGTAAACCGGACAACCTGCGTGTTGGGCAATAAAAAAGGGATCCGCAGATCCCTTCAGGTCAAACCTTAGTGCGCGCCGCCGCCGCCGCCCCCGGCGCTAAACGGCGGCCTGGCAAACCACACCAACCCGAGCAGTAGGATAAATATCGCCGCCGAGAACCAGAAAATTTCGTTGGCGGAGATAATCAGCCCCTGGTTGGTTATCTGCTGCGCTATCCAGCCGGACGCCTGCTGTTGCGTCATCCCTAATCCCTGCAGCTGATCGTACATCTGCTGGGCGTTGGGATTATACGGCGTCACCGATTCGGTAAGCTGAGCATGGTGCAGCGCCTCGCGGTTCGTCCACATGGTGGTGGTAATCGAGGTGCCGATGGAGCCCGCCAGGGTACGCGTGAAGTTCGACAGGCTCGATGCCGCCGCCAGCCGTTCCGGCGGCAGGCCGGACAGCGTAATGGTTGTCAGCGGCATAAAGAAGCAGGCCACCGCGAAGCCCTGGATAAACTGCGGCCACGCCGAGGCGCCGAAGTCCATACCCGGTTCGAAGGTCCACGCGCGCCAGTAGAAACAGACCGCGTACATAATAAAGCTGAAGGTGACCAGCCGACGCATATCCAGCTTATGCGCGAAGCGGCCGATAATCGGCGACAGGATAACCGGGATCACCCCGACCGGCGCCGAGGCCAGACCGGCCCAGGTGGCGGTATAGCCGTATACCTCCTGCAGTAGCTGCGGCAACAGCACGATAGCGCCGAAGTAGAGCATATAGGCGAGGCTGATACACAGGCAGCCGATGGTGAAGTTTCGCGACTTAAAGAGCGACAGGTCGACTATCGGGTTGTCGTCGGTTAGCTCCCAGACGATCAGGAAGCTTATCGCCACCACCGCGACAATGGTCAGGATGATGATCTCGTTTGAGGCGAACCAGTCCAGCTCTTTACCCCGGTCGAGCATCACCTGCAGGCTACCGATACCAATAATAAGCAGCGCCAGGCCAACGCCGTCAATCCGCCGCTGCTCGGTGCGGGTTTCGCGGTTGCGCAGGGTCTGTAGCGTCATGACCACCACGGCGATGCCAATCGGCACGTTGATAAAGAAGATCCAGCCCCAGTGGTAGTTGTCGCTGATATAGCCGCCGAGGATGGGGCCGCAAATCGGCGCGACGATCACCGTCATTGACCACAGCGCCAGGGCGATAGAGCGCTTGGCGGGCGGATAGTTGCTGAGCAGCAGACTTTGCGACAGCGGGATCAGCGGACCGGCGACGATCCCCTGAATCACGCGGAAGAAAATCAGCATCGTCAGGCTGTTTGACATGCCGCAGGCCCAGGAGGCGATGGCGAACGCCACCGTCGACCAGAGGAACAGCTTCACTTCACCTACGCGTTTTGCCAGCCAGCCGGTAATCGGAATGGAGATAGCGTTCGCCACCCCAAACGAGGTGATAACCCAGGTCCCCTGGCTCAACGATGAGCCAAGGTTACCGGCGATGGTGGGGATGGCCACGTTGGCGATGGTGGAGTCCAGCACCTGCATAAAGGTCGCGAGCGACAGCGCAATGGTCATAATGACCAGCTGCGCGCCTTCCAGCGGTTTTTGCTGTTGCATTACGCTCACCCCGAATTATCCGGCGTTGGCCTGGATGATGTCGTTTATCAGCTTATTGACCGGCTCAAGGCCGATTTCGCGGGCATTACTTTCGTAAACCGGAGAGCTGCGCACCTGGCTTGCCAGCATCTCGCCGCCGCGGTCGGTGGTGTTCACCTCAACCAGGGTCGAAAGGCCGATGCGCAGCGGGTGCTCTGCCAGCTGTTTTTCATCCAGCTCGATACGTACCGGCAGGCGCTGAACCACTTTGATCCAGTTGCCGGTGGCGTTCTGCGCGGGCAGCAGCGAGAAGGCGCTACCGGTGCCCATATCGAGGCCGACCACTTTACCGGTGTATTTCACATCGTCACCGTAAATATCGCTGATCACGGTGGCCGGTTGACCGATACGCATGTGCGCCAGCTGGGTTTCTTTAAAGTTGGCGTCAATCCACAGGTTGGTCGCCGGTACGACGGCCATCAGCGGGGTGGTGCTGCTGATTTGCGCGCCGGGCTGTACGGAGCGACGAGAAACGTAGCCGCTAATCGGGCTGACGATTTTCGTCCGCTGCAGGGCCAGCCAGGCGTTACGCACTTCGGTGGCCGCTTGCAGTACCGCAGGCTGCTGTTCCAGCTTCGTGCCCAGAACGATCGCCTGATTGGCGTTATATTGCTGAATCGCCACGTCCAGTTCGGCCTGCGCGCTGGCAACCGTGTCGCGCGCGTGCTGCAGCTCTTCGCGGCCAATCAGGTTGGCGGCCCCCAGCGGAATACGACGGTTAAGGTCGGTCTGCGCCTGGGAAAGCGCGGTTTTTTTCACGTCGATGCTGGCCTGCAGCTGCTTGCTGTTGATCATCTGCTGGCGCGTTTGACGTACGCTGGCGGCCAGCTGGGTTTGCGCTTTTTCAAACGCCTGCTGGGCATCGGTCTGGTCGAGGGTGACCAGCGGATCGCCTTTTTGCACGTAGTCGGTGTTGTCGGCCCAGACTTTCGTCACGCTGCCGGACACCTGCGCCATAATTTGTACCTGATTCCCTGCCACGTACGCGTCGTCGGTCTCTTCGAAGTGACGCAGTACCAAAAACCAATAAATCCCGTATGCCACGGCAACAATAATAAAGAGCAAGGTCAGCAGCAAGAGGGCGCCTTTACGTTTCCCTTTTTTGCTGCCCGGTTGCTGCGGGGTTTGGCTCTCCGCATTTGCGCTCATGTTATTCTCCACGATCTTATTATTTCACATCGGCTGAGCCGACCTGTTTATCAGAAAGGCCAGCAGAAGATCTGCTGGCCTGTCCGTTTTCCTTGTCAATCCAGAAAAATTGTTGAGCGGTTGGTTCCGCGCTTAGCGCAGAGACTCCGCAAGCACGCCATCCTCTTCCATTTGGTCAAGGCGACCAAGCAGCTTACGGGTGATGTGCTCGAGCTGATCTTTTTCGCTGGTGCTTAAAGAAGACCAGAGTTGATGCAGGCAGTTGTGCTGCGGGGGTAACACTTCGCGCAGGAACTGATGCCCCTTTTCGGTAAGCTGTAAATGCAGGCAGCGACGATCGTTATCGCTTTCGCGGCGCTCAATCCAGCCGCGTTTTTCCAGCTCGTCGGCAATGCGCGTGGCGTTGGTACGCGAAGAGCCCAGCGCGCAGCTCAGCTCGGAAGGCTGAATGCTGTGGTTTTCCTGAGACTCGAGCGTGATCAGCGCCATAAACAATGTCTCGTTAATCCCTTGCGCTTTCAGCATCTTGTTGCGGTTTTCCAGCAATTTTCCCTGCATATGCATGCAAAGACGGGTGAGCAGAATCTCCTGAAAAGGAAAGTCTTCGTGACGGCTGGCGCGGAACTTGAGCATTTGCTCAATGGGAGTAAACGAACTATCCATTTTGGTTATGACCTCATTAATTACAGTCGATATAATAACTATTGTGACAAATAAATCAAATGAATTATTGACAGAAATTGATACTTTAAGCTTATAGCCATGTGCCGATTTTCCAGACAACACCGTAGGTTAGGGCGCTTAATAGTGTAGGCAAAATAATGCTGCGCGTTTTCCAGAAAGCCAGGCCCAGCACGGCGAAGCCAGCCAGCGTGGGCAGCAGGCGGCGGGCATCGTGGAGAATTTCCGGTACGCTGGAGACCACCAGCAGCGCGCAAATAGAGGCGATGCCGATGGTGTCCAGCAGCACGCTGACCGGCCCGCGACGCGTCGGACGCGCGTTCCCGGCGCGCAGGCGCAGCGGCAGATAGCGGAACAGATAATTTACGCAGCCGACCACGACGCCGATAATTAAAACATCACTGTTCATCGGGCATCCCCTCAATGCTGGCCTGCACCAGCGCGGTCAGACAGCCGCAGACGATCCCGGCAAGGATGGCGGCGGGAATGGAAAACAGGATGATCCCCCCCAGCGCCCCTGCCAGCGCGGCGGTTACGCTAAGCGACTGCTTGCGCTGGAAAGAAGCCAGCAAAAAGCTCATAAACAGCGCGGGAAGCATAAAGCCCAGCGCCGCTTCCACCGCCGGAAAGTCGGTCAGCAGGCCGCTGCCCGAATAAGCGCCGATCAGCGTACCGAAGACCCATGACGCCCAGGACATCAAAGCGATACCGATCATCCAGTTTTCGCTCCAGCGTCGATTGTCGCGTACCAGTTTAGCGGTGGCGGCGGCAAAGACCTCATCGGTCAGGCCGAATGCCCATACCGCGGTTTTTTTCTTGCTCATCGCGCGCTGGATGCGGCTGCGCAGGGAAGGGCCGTAGAGAACGTGGCGAACGTCCATCGCCATGACGGTGAGCGCGGCGACCCACAGCGAGCTTCCCGCCGCCAGCATCGCGGTGATCACGAACTGGCTGGCGCCCGCGTAAATAATGCAGGAGAAAAACAGGCTTTCCAGCGGAGTGAAGCCGAGCTTAGTGGCGTTGAGGCCGAAGGCGAAGGCCACGGGAATATAGCTGATGACGATCGGCAGGCTGTCTTTCAGGCCTTCAGCCAGCGTGGCCGCGTCAGCGGGAGGAGAGTGCGTCAATGCGTCAGGATTTTCCATAGGAATTGCTTATTAATAACTCACGTGAAAATCACATGATTAAACAGGTGGATTTACCTTAGCAGAGAGCGGTGCGGCTTAACAGTAACGAAAACGTTGATGGCTAAAGTTATGCAGTTTATTTGCATATCAATCCATCATTTAAAACAGGAGATGTCGTGTTGTGCAGGATGCAGTCTTCCCCGGGGGCGGCGCAAAGCGCCTTGCCCGGGCTACGGCTTTTGTAGCCCGGGCAGATGCGTAGCATCGCCTCCGGGAATTGGCTATAAAGTGGGAGACTATTTCTGCGCGGCCAGCGCTTCGTTCACCCAGCCGTCAAACTGCTGCTGGTGGGCTTTGATCCAGCCGTCGACGTGGCTCTGGATATCTGCTTCTGAACCATGTCCCTCGTGCATCATGGCATTCTCGGCGTTGATGTCGGCAATCGGCAGCTTCATGATGCTAAACAGCTTCGCCGCCGCCGGGTTTTTCTCGGCCCAGGCCTTATTGGCGACGATATGCATGGTGCTGACCGGGAAGCCGTAGTTGGCGCCATTAGAGAGCTTCGTGTCGATGTTTTTTTGCACACCCGGCAGGGAGGAGAATGGCACCTGCAGCCAGACGACGTCTTTACCCGGCTTCAGCACATCGCTGACCCAGTAAGGTGTCCAGGTGTAGTAGATGACCGGCTTGCCCTCTTTATAACGGGCAATGGTGTCGGCCATCATGGCGGCATAGTTACCCTGATTGTGGGTGACGGTATTATTCAGGCCATAGGCATCAAGCTGATGGTTGATCACCGCTTCACAGCCCCAGCCCGGGGTGCAGCCGGTCAGGTCGGCTTTACCGTCGCCGTTGGTGTCAAACAGTTTGGCGATTTTCGGGTCTTTTAACTGATCGATAGATTTAATGTGGTACTGCTCGGCCGTTTTCTTATCAATCAGATAGCCCTGCGCCGCGCCGTTCACAAACACGCCTTCGCGGTAGAACTTTTTATCCCCGCCGGCGGCAGCGTACATATCGTCGTGCAGGGGCTGCCAGTTGACGGCGGTAAAAGTGGCGTCGCCGGAGGCGAGCGAAGTATAGCCAACGTTGTAATCCACTTCGCTCGGCTTATCGACGGTATAACCGAGTTTCTCCAGCGCGCGGCTGACCAGCAGGGTCTGGAAGGTCTCTTCCGAAATGGTGCTCTGAATCGGCTTAACGGTAATGCCTTTGCCAGGCAGATCCGCCGCGAAGGCGGTGGTGGAAATGAGGGCGGTTAACGCTGTGGCAAGGATCGCTGTATGTCGCATCGTTGTTCCTTTTACTTATCAGAAGGGAAGTCTATCCCCCCGGCTGTCGGGGGGATGGGCTCTTATTTACAGAAAGGGCGAGTTATCAGCCCCAGTGGGCCGGTTGCATACCAGCGGCGGTTGCCGCGGCTGCGTGAGTCCCGTCCTACGGCCTGAGTCAGACGGTCAAGAATAATGGCGAGGATAACAATCCCGACGCCGCCAACGGTGGCCAGGCCCATATCAAGGCGACCGATGCCGCGCAGTACCATCTGGCCGAGACCGCCAACGGCAATCATTGAGGCGATGACCACCATCGACAGGGCCAGCATCAGCGTCTGGTTGACCCCGGCCATAATCGTCGGCATGGCCAGCGGTAGCTGAACCTTAAACAACAGCTGACGCGGGCTGGCGCCGAAGGAGCGCGACGCTTCAATCAGATCCGCCGGCACCTGGTTAATCCCCAGAATGGTCAGACGAACAATCGGCGGCAGGGCGAAGATAATGGTGACCACTACGCCCGGAACGTTGCCGATACCGAACAGCATCACAATGGGCACCAGATAGACAAACGCCGGCGTGGTCTGCATCGCGTCGAGCAGCGGACGGATAATTTTCGCCGCCCGCGGGCTCCGCGCCAGCCATATCCCAAGCGGCAGGCCGATCAGCATACAAAACAGCAGCGCGGTCAGCACCAGCGCCAGGGTCACCATCGCCTGCGACCAGGCGCCGATAGCGCCGATAGCGATCAGCGAAATCAGCGTCGCCGCGCCCATGCCGACGCTGGAAATCTGCCAGGCAATCAGCGAGAAAATAATAATCGCCACCGGCGCCGGCATACCCAGCAGCAGCTGCTGGAAGGCGCTCAGGATGTAATCCACCGGTACGCGTATTCCCTGGAATACCGGACGAAAATGCATCACGACCCAGTCGATACCGTGCGTGACCCAGCTGTCGAGTGGGATCAGCGTTTTATGGAACGGGTCCATAATATTGAAGTGTTCCGGCTGCGGCGCGGGCGCGCTGCTCAGCCAGTCGGCACCTCCGCCATCGGTCGGCGCCGGCGTAGAGGTGCCCCAGGCATCGGCGGATTGCGCTGCGCTATCCGCCGCCGGTGCGGTGTCCCACGGGTTAGATTGATCAGCCATTGTTTGCCCCCTCGCGATCTAAAGCCTGCAGCAGCATCCGTTTGGAAATGATGCCGATGTACTGGTGCCCCTCGTCGACAACCGGCACCGCGCACGGTGCATGGCCGACGTGAGAGAGCAGCTCGCTGAGCGGCGTTTGCGCATCCACCGCCTGCGGTGAGTCGATTAACGCCGCATCAATTCCCTGACCTTCGCTTAGCGCGGCTTTCAGGGAATCAATGGAGACAATGCCAACAAACTTATTCCCGCGTTCAATGACGTAGCCATATTCGCGGTCTTCATCCTGCAGCAATTTCAGCGCGGAACGCGGGCCAAAGCCGGGCGTTTTGCGAATCAGCCCCACCGGGCTACGGCGGGCAATATCTTTGGCGCTGAACACCTGGCTAATATCGACGCCGCGGAAGAAGGTTCGGACATAATCATTGGCCGGATTATTGAGTATTTCATCCGGCGTGCCGACCTGAACCACTTCACCATTTTGCATAATGGCAATCCGATCGCCAATACGCATGGCTTCATCAAGATCGTGGGAAATAAAGACCACGGTACGCTGATGTCTGGCCTGTAATTTAGTGAGCTCATCCTGCATCTCGGTACGAATTAACGGGTCGAGCGCGGAGAAGGCTTCATCCATTAACAGAATATCGGGATTAATCGCCAGCGCGCGGGCGAGACCAACGCGCTGGCGCATGCCGCCGGAGAGTTCGTCCGGGTAGGCATGAGCGTAGTTTTCCAGGCCGACCTGGCGCAGCGCCTCCAGCGCTTTCTCCTGGCGTTCCTGAGTCGGCACGCCGGCCAGCTCCATGCCGAAAGCGGCGTTGTCGAGCACGGTCATATGCGGCATAAGCGCAAAGGATTGAAAAACCATCGCAATTTTTTTTCTGCGCACCTCGCGGAGCTCGGCGTCAGAGATTTTAGCGATATCGACGCCGTCGATCAGGACCTGGCCACGGGTGGGTTCAATCAGGCGATTGAGAAGGCGAACCATGGTAGATTTCCCCGATCCGGAGAGCCCCATGATGACGAATATCTCGCCTTCTTCAATGGTCAGACTGGCGTTCTTTACGCCAAGCGATAACCCCGTCTTTTCCAGTATTTGTTCTTTCGATAGTCCTTTATCGATATATTTGAAAGCCCGCTGCGGGTGCTCGCCAAATATCTTATAGAGATTCTTGATTTCTAATTTAATTGCCATGCAATAGAGTGTTTCCTGTTATTTATTAATATCGATACGGTACCCGGTGATGATAATTGCTTTTTTACACCCTAACATACTGAGAATCTGTGACAACCCTTTATGTGGCGTTGCCAGGGAAATGCGCAAGGGAGAATTCCGGTGCATCCCCCGTGATATAAGGGCTGAGCGCGAATGACTTATGGTCGATATTTTTTAGTTATGTTGCGTTAATTCAGGCGAAAATCGAGGGCATGCTGTTGAATATGACACGGTGATGACCGAAAGATATTGAGTGAGGCGAAAACAAATAATGTGAAATAAATCACCAGGAAATATGCTGATATATTCCTGGTGAAAGTAAGGCTAAAAGTCCCAATCGCCGTCGACGGTTTCTTCCGCTTTTCCCATCACATACGATGAACCTGAACCGGAAAAGAAGTCGTGGTTTTCGTCGGCATTCGGCGAAAGCGCGGCGAGGATCGCCGGATTGACGGCGGCCATTTCCGCCGGGAACAGCGCCTCGTAGCCGAGGTTCATCAGCGCCTTATTGGCGTTGTAGCAGAGAAAGGCGTTGACCTCCTCAATCCAGCCGCTATCGGCGTACAGTTCGCGGGTGTAGGCCAGTTCGTTATCATACAGATCCATCAACAGGTCGAGGGCGAAGTTTTTCATCTCCTCGCGCTTCTCGGCGCTGACTATTTCCAGCCCTTTCTGGAATTTGTAGCCAATGTAATAACCGTGTACCGCTTCATCGCGGATGATCAGGCGAATCAGATCGGCGGTGTTGGTCATCTTCCCCCGGCTGGAGAAGTACATCGGCAGCCAGAAGCCGGAGTAGAAGAGGAACGATTCGAGAAAGACGCTGGCGATTTTTTTCTTCAGCGGTTCATCTGCCTGATAGTACTCCAGCATCAGCTGCGCTTTGCGCTGCAGCGGCGCGTTTTGTTCGCTCCAGGCATAGGCGGCATCGACGTCTTTGGTCTGGCAGAGCGTCGAGAAAATGGAGCTGTAGGAGCGGGCGTGCACCGCCTCCATAAAGCTGACGTTCGACAGCACCGCTTCCTCATGCGGGGTGAGGGCGTTGGCCATCAGCGCCGGGGCGCCAACGGTATTCTGGATGGTATCGAGCAGCGTCAGGCCGGTGAAGACGCGAATCGTTAGCTGCTGTTCCGCCGGGGTGAGCGTTTGCCAGGCGGGGATATCGTTAGACAGCGGCACCTTCTCCGGCAGCCAGAAGTTGCTGGTCAGCCGATTCCAGACCTCCAGATCCTTATCATCTTCAATTTTGTTCCAGTTGATGGCGCTGATGCGCGATAAATGGGTCATCCTGTTCTCCTTACAGCGCGCAGGACACGCAGCCTTCGATTTCGGTACCTTCCAGCGCCAGCTGGCGCAGACGGATGTAATAGAGCGTTTTGATGCCTTTCTTCCACGCGTAGATTTGCGCTTTATTGATATCGCGCGTGGTGGCGGTATCGGGGAAGAATAGGGTCAGCGACAGCCCCTGATCGACATGGCGCGTCGCCTCGGCGTAGGTGTCGATGATCTTCTGCGGGCCGATTTCGTAAGCGTCCTGATACAGCGCCAGGTTGTCGTTGGTCATAAACGGCGCCGGATAGTAAACGCGTCCGGTTTTCCCCTCCTTGCGGATCTCTATCTTCGACACGATCGGATGGATGCTGGAGGTCGCGTGGTTGATGTACGAAATAGAGCCCGTCGGCGGCACCGCCTGCAGGTTGCGGTTATAAATGCCGTAGCGCATCACGTCATCGCGCAGCTGCCGCCACATATCGCGGTCGGGCAGGACAATACCGGCACGGGCAAACAGCGCGCGGACTTTCGCCGTTTTCGGCTGCCAGTCGCCTTCCAGGTAGGGGCGGAAATAATCACCGCTGGCGTACCGCGACTGCTCGAATCCGGCAAAACGCGTGCCTTTTTCCCGCGCTATCAGCATCGAGGTACGCAGCGCGTGCCAGGTGATGGTATAGAAATAGAAATTGGTGAAATCCAGCCCCGCTTCGCTGCCGTAGGCAATACCTTCGCGCGCCAGATAGCCGTGCAGATTCATCTGCCCAAGGCCGATGGCGTGCGAGGCGGCATTGCCCGCCGCGACCGACGGTACCGAACGGATATCGCTCATTTCGGACACCGCGGTCAGACCGCGCACCGCGACCTCAACCGTGCGGGCGAAATCAGGAGAGTCCATAGTATGGGCGATATTCAGCGAGCCGAGGTTGCAGGAGATATCCTGGCCGATGCTGGCGTAATCCAGGTTTTCGTCAAAGGTAGAAGGCGCGTTAACCTGCAGGATCTCCGAGCACAGGTTGCTCATATTGATGCGCCCGGCAATCGGGTTCGCGCGATTAACCGTGTCTTCAAACATGATGTACGGATAGCCGGATTCAAACTGAATTTCCGCCAGCCGCTGGAACAGATCGCGGGCGCGGATCCAGCGCTTGCTGACCCGCGCGTCGGCCACCAGTTGTGCATACATTTCGCTTACCGCGATATCGCCGAACGGTTTACCGTACAGGCGCTCGACGTCGTAGGGCGAGAATAGCGCCATCTGCGCATCTTCTTTCGCTAGCTGAAAGGTGATATCCGGAATCACCACCCCGAGCGAGAGCGTTTTAATGCGGATTTTTTCATCGGCGTTCTCGCGTTTGGTATCAAGGAAACGCAGGATATCGGGATGATGGGCGTGCAGATAGACCGCGCCGGCCCCCTGGCGCGCGCCGAGCTGGTTGGCGTAAGAGAAGGCGTCTTCCAGCATTTTCATCACCGGCACCACGCCGGAGGACTGATTCTCGATGCGCTTGATGGGCGCCCCGGCTTCGCGAAGATTGGAGAGCAGAAACGCCACGCCGCCGCCGCGCTTGGATAGCTGCAGCGCCGAGTTCACCGCCCGGCCAATGGATTCCATATTGTCTTCGATGCGCAGCAGAAAGCAGGAGACCAGCTCGCCGCGCTGCTGTTTACCCGCGTTGAGGAACGTCGGCGTGGCGGGCTGAAAGCGTCCGGAGAGGATCTCATCGGTTAGCTGCCGGGCCAGCGCCTCGTTACCCTGCGCCAGGGCCAGGGCTACCATGCAGGTGCGGTCGCCAAAGCCTTCAAGGTAGCGCTTACCATCGAAGGTTTTCAGCGCGTAGCTGGTATAGAACTTCCATGCGCCGAGAAACGTCTGGAAGCGAAAACCGTAGTCCTGAGCGTACGCGAACAGCGCATGAATAAACGAGCGATCGTAGCGGGCCAGCACCCTGGCGTCGTAATAGCCTTCTGCGACCAGCCACGTCAGCCTGTCGTCCTGGCTGGTAAAGGGCACGGTATTCGGCTCAACGTGGTTGGCCATAAACGCCGCTACCGCCTGATGGTCTTTGTCAAACGGGATGCGGCCGTTGCTGTCGTAGAGATTCAGCATCGCGTTGAGGGCGTGGAAATCCGGCGCCTCGGTGGTTATACGTTCTGCGGTTGTCGTTGCCAAAATTCGCTTACTCCTTTACGCACGTTGTCGACATCTTGCGGGGTGCCCATCAGCTCAAAGCGATAGAGATACGGTACGCCGCATTTCTGCTTGATGACGTCGCCTGCCCGGCCGTAGGCCTCGCCAAAATTACGATTGCCCGCGGCGATGACGCCGCGAATGAGCTGGCGGTTATGCGGATCGTTGAGGAAACGGATCGCCTGCCGGGGGACCGCGCCCGCCGTGCCGCCGCCGCCATAGCTGGGGACGATAAGAATGTAGGGTTCGTCTACCTGGATGCGCTCGCGTTCGTTAAGCGGTATACGCACGGCGGGCAGCTCCAGACGCTGGACGAACCGGTGCGTATTTTCGGAACTGCTGGAGAAGTAGACGATCAGGCTCATACGCTGGCCGCTGACGCTGTCGGGCGCAGGCGATTGATCATATCGGGACGGAAGCCGGACCAGCGGGTCTCTCCGGCAATCACCACCGGCAGCTGACGGAAACCCTGCTCGCGCAGCATATCGACGGCTTCAGGGTGATGGTCGATGTTGATCATGTCGAATTCAAACCCGCGGGTTTCCATGGCCCGTTTAGTGGCATGGCATTGCACGCAGTCGTTTTTAGTGTAAATAGTAATGCGCATGATTCGTATTTCCATTTAAGATAACAGTACGACGTAAAAATTGACGTCGCGTGCTATGGGTTATCGTTGAAGGAAATACTAGATGTAGTTATTTAAAAGTTCAACAACTCAATATATATGGTTTTTGTAAAGGTTAGCCCCCGCGGGAGGATCCGGCGGGGGGCGGGATTTCTTGCCGTGAAATTACAGGCGCATACTCACCGCCAGACGATTAAAGGCGTTCATCAGGCTGATGGCGAAGGTCAGATCGCTGATCTGGCGGGCGCTGAAATGGTCCAGCAGCGGCTGATAAACGGCGTCTTCCGCATGACTTTCGGCGATATGGGTCACCGATTCCGCCCACGCCAGCGCCGCGCGTTCCGCATCGCTGAAATGGGCGCTCACCCGCCAGCCTGCCAGCGCGTCCAGCTTGTTTTGCGCGACGCCGGATTTACGCAGGGCTTTGCTGTGCATCTCCAGGCAGAAGGCGCAGCCGTTGATTTGCGATACCCGCAAATACACCAGCTCGATCAGCGCGCCATCCAGCTCGCTTTTTTCCAGCGCAATTTTGGCCTGAACCAGGGCGTTATAGACTTCCGGGCTCAGTTCATTGTACGGCTGACGTAGTGTGTTCATTTTACTCTCCTCATTAAGACGCGAGGAAAATAGCACTATAA
Organism: Klebsiella sp. GN_Kp190; assembly: GCF_040061795.1. Classification (NCBI taxonomy): domain Bacteria; kingdom Pseudomonadati; phylum Pseudomonadota; class Gammaproteobacteria; order Enterobacterales; family Enterobacteriaceae; genus Klebsiella; species Klebsiella sp. GN_Kp190. Next base: position 37,776 of record NZ_JBEAFN010000069.1, on the reverse strand, counting down.
TGGACTGCATAAGATAGCCATATTGCGATGAAAAAAGCAGACCATGATGGACGGTAAAAAAATTCCGCACTACCAGCGCATTGCCCGACAGCTTAAGCAGGCGATTGAGCGCGGCGAGCTGGCTCCGGGCAGCAGGCTGCCTGCAAGTCGGGTCTATGCTCAGGAGCTTGGCGTGTCGCGGGCGACGATTGAGAACGCCTGGGGAGATCTGGTGGCGCAGGGATGGCTGGAGCGGCGCGGACAGGCGGGGACCTTTGTCAGCGATCGGCTGCTGCCGCAGCAAAACGCGCCCGTTCAGCCCGTCGAGGGCGATGAACCCGCGGCGCCGCTGCCGTTTCAGCTGGGGCTGCCCGCGCTGGATCTGTTTCCACGCGGCCTTTGGGCGCGCGTGATGGGTCGGCGTCTGCGTACACAAACGCGTTTTGACCTCGCGCCAGGCGATCCCAGCGGTGAACCGACGCTTCGCCGGGCGATCGTCGATTATTTGCGTCTGTCGCGCAGCATTGAGTGTCGGCCTGAGCAGGTCTTGATCACCGGTTGCTACGCGGCCTCGATGCGCCTTATTTTGCGCACGCTGGCGCGGCCTGGCCAGCAAATGTGGATGGAAGATCCGGGGTTTCCGCTGATCCGGCCGGTAGTGAACGACGAGGGGGTGGCGATCAATCCCGTTCCGGTCGACGACGACGGGATGGATATTCCCTGGGCGCAGCGGCATTACCCGAGTGCCCATTTCGCGCTGCTGACCCCGGCTCATCAAAGCCCGCTCGGCGTGGCGCTATCGCTGGCCAGGCGCAGACAGCTCCTGCTATGGGCGGCGCAGAATAACGCGTGGATTATCGAAGATGATTACGATAGCGAATTCCGCTATCACGGTAAGCCGCTGCCGCCGCTGAAAAGCCTCGACGCCCCGCAGCGGGTCATCTATGCCGGGGCGTTCAGCAAGTCTTTGTTCCCGGCATTACGCGCGGCCTGGCTGGTGGTGCCTGAGCCGCTGGTGGCGCCGTTTCGTGAACAGGCCGCGCTGATGTGCTGTAGCGTGCCGACGCTGTGGCAGCAGACGCTGGCGGATTTTATTCGCGAAGGCCACTTCTGGCGGCATCTGAAGAAAATGCGCGCCAGCTATGCCCAGCGCCGACTGTGGCTTGAGTCGGCGCTGCGGGCGCAGGGATTCACCGTCGTGCCTCAGGCGGGCGGGATCCAGATGGTGGTCAGGGTCGCCGGAGACGATCGGCCTCTGGCGCAGCGCGCCAGACGGGCTGGTCTGGCCGTACAGGCGCTGAGCGACTGGCGGATGGAGACTCGGGGAGAAGGGGGGCTGATAATGAGCTTCACCAACCTGACGTCGGCAGAAATGGCGAATCAGGCTGTGCGTAAGCTTTATGTCGCGCTTTACCCGCAGAGATAACAAAAACCCCTGCAGTGCAGGGGTAGACGCGTATTTGTTATCTTCATGGGTCTGGCTGTTTTATTATCGACGTAAATTCAGCAATACGCCAATAAATACCCCAACGGCAGCTGCGGCGCCAACGCTTTGCCACGGTTTATCGCGCACGTAGCTGTCAGCGCAGCCCATGGCATCGCACGCCGCCTGCTGAACGCGGTTATTGCCGTTAAGCCGCGCGCGGGTCTCTTTCAGCAGCGCCTGCGCTTTTTTACGCGCGGCCTCCGCTTCGTCCTTGGCGTCGCTGCCCCATGATTTCAGCACCTCTTCCAGCGTATCCGCTAATTGGCTGACATCATTATGGATATCTTCAGCGCTCTCTTCTACGTTGTTGCGGTTTGCTCGGTTGGCCATTGGTTTCTCCCTTTATTCCATTGAGTCTATAAGTGTAGGACAAGATTTTGAATTATGCTGTAAATAGCCCTTTATGGAATATTCCGAAAGCGTTGCCTTTAATGAATAAGGTAAGGTTAACGTGCGGTAAAAGATAATGAGGAATGAGTATGTATTTAAGACCCGATGAGGTGGCGCGTGTTCTTGAAAAAGCCGGCTTCACCATGGATGTTGTGACGCAAAAAGCGTACGGCTATCGCCGTGGCGATAATTATGTTTATGTGAACCGTGAAGCTCGTATGGGGCGTACCGCGTTAATTATTCATCCGGCTTTAAAAGAGCGCAGCACAACGCTTGCGGAGCCCGCGTCGGATATCAAAACCTGCGATCACTACGAGCAGTTCCCGCTCTATTTAGCGGGCGATGCTCAGCAGCATTATGGTATTCCACACGGGTTCAGTTCGCGCATGGCGCTTGAGCGTTTTCTGAGTGGCCTGTTTGGCGAAACGCAGTATAGCTGACAAAAAGCGGCTGGCTGAACCAGTCGCTTTTTTGTATCAACTCAGGCTTTGGCCTGCTGATAGGGGCTGACGCGAAACAGGCGGCGGCAGTAGTCGAGGAAATAGCCGTAAGCTGCGCCCATCATCATCGATACCACGATGTTGGAACTTACCGCCGCGGCGATCTGATGCCAGTCGGCGCCGACAACCAGCAAAATCGCGACGTATACCGGCGACTGGAACGTCACATAGGCCACCACATCCGCAATATTCTTCATCCAGCCGGACGCGCTAATGCGGCGCGCCTGGCGCATCGCGAAATCGCGATAAAAACCGTAAGGCACGGCAATAATAATGTTCACCGGAATCGCCACCAGTCTCGAAGATAACGACTGCTGGAAGGTCATTCCGGAGAGAAAAATTTCGATCATCATGTTCACAACGGTGCAGTACACCACCATCGCGAAGGTGTCTGCTACCGCATGACGCAAGCGGGACTGCGCAGAGAACATTGGTATGCTCCTCGAAAATGAAGTCGATAATGCCAAAAGATTCGCGGTTATTCAGCGTTTTTGGGTGCCTGTTTTGATGTGCGTAGATTATATCTCTGCATTAAAAGAGGCAACTAGCTATAAATTTTTATTTAAAGGCTTTTGGTCGATAAAATACTCTGCGTCAGGCTATTTTTTGTTCGTTACGCTACTTTTGTTCTCTTTGTTGATTTTTTTATTGTTTTTCAATTGGTTGTAAAATAAATACGTCATATGGATGAGAGCCAATCCGGGTTGTGAGGGGGGATTTCGCGACAGAATCGCGTAGCGGTGTGAGTTGTGTCACTTTTGGCGTTTTTTACACGTATAAAAGAGGAATGGTAGCATTATATGCTGATTTGTCTGCTGGGTGGGCATTCGGATTTTTTGCATGACTATTCTATAAGCGCCCGTAGCGCCCTGCGAGGCGCAACCGTAAATATACGGATAACCTGCTGAGCAAACAGGTAATAAGATAAAGACGTTGCCTGGTGAATAGTATTATTTGCAAAAGAATTTATTCAGTGTTGATAATTTCGCTTTTATCGATTTGTTTGCCTTATTAATTGCTAAACATTTCTGGTGCTATATCAGGAATTAGTGAAAGGCTGGAAATACATTATCATATCAATTAAACTAGCGCCGTAATCTTTGTTTCATTTGCTATTTGGGAATTTTTTGAATTATATGTCATTACTATTAGAGAAATTGAATAATATCCGTTCACTTCGCGCCATGTCCCGTGAATTCTCCATTGACGTGCTTGAAGATATGCTGGCAAAGCTAAGGACCGTCACTGAAGAAAAACGCGCTGAGGAGCAGGCGGCTCAGGCGCTGCGCGCAGAACATCAGGAAAAAATAAATACCTGGCTGGAATTAATGATGGCTGACGGCATTACCCCTGAACAATTAGCGGGCTACAACAGCGCTTCCCCGAAAGGGAGCAAAAAGCGCCAGCCGCGTCCGGCTAAATATCGTTTTACCGACCATACCGGCGCCGAGAAAACCTGGACCGGTCAGGGACGTATGCCGAAGCCGCTGGCTAAAGCGGTGGCTGAGGGAAAATCCCTCGATAGCTTCCTGATCTAATATTGAAAACGGTGGGGAGACCCACCGTTATCGTTAGCCGGCTTAATCAGCACACGCCAAAATCGCCGTCTTCTTTATAAGCCGTCACATCGGCGGCCTTCAGCGTATATTTCTCACCCTGCTCGTTGCTTGCCTGAACGGCAATAATGCGATCGTCCTGGACTTCAACGACTTTAAGTTTTGGCCCACCCGCGCGCGGTTGTACCAGGTCACCGACTGAAAACATACTGCTTCTCCTGTGTGCTGATGAATCTTTTCGCTGACATAACCATAGCTCAGCAAAAGCGTTACCAACAGTCTCTCAAAAGAGGTAGAGGCTAGCGACGGTTCCAGGGCATCAAAGCCAAAAGACGCGCCATACCGCAAAACCCGGTAATACCGGCAAAGGTTAAGCCGGCGCCGACGAAGGCGCTAAGCAGAAAAAAGCCGCTGCTGAAAGCATAACCTAAAGCGACGCCAAGCAAAATCAGGGCGCCGGCGACGATCTGTACCTGACGCATAAGCGGCAGCGGCTGTGATTTATCCTCTTTCACCGGCAGACCGGCCGCTTTCCACGCCTGAATTCCGCCAGCCAGCAGCTTTACCTGCGCCGGTGCGGCGGCCTGCGCCAGACGGGCCGCGTTATTTTGGGTGCGCGATCCCGCCTGACAGTGAAAAATAATCGTCTCTTCGGGACTGGCGTGCAGCGCTGCGCCATTCGTCAGCGTCGCCAGCGGCACGAGCTCCGCTCCGGGAATATGCTCGCGGGCGTATTCATCGGCATCGCGGATATCGATCAGCCGGCCGCCCCGGGCGACGAGCGCCTGGGCTTCGGCAGGCGAAAGAGTAGCAATAGGCATAAAGGCTCCTTAAGGACAATAGATTGACTTCAGCGCGGCGACGATTTGCTGAACCGCTGGCCGGGTAATGAAGTAGTGAATGCGCTGCGCCTGACGTTCGCAGCCGATCAGGCCTTCATCACGCATCCGCGCCAGATGCTGGGAAGTTGCGGAGGGGCTCAGCCCGGTTATCCGCGCCAGTTCGCCGGCGCTGGTGCCCGGCGCATCGCATAGCATGCACAGAATCAATAGCCTGCTGGGATGGCTCATGGCTTTCAGCAGCGCGGCGGCTTCGCCGGCGCTGGCCTGTAGCTGTTCGGGTGTATTCATTTATTTTAGTCTTTTCTAAATTTAGTAAAGTCTAAAATAAAAAAGCGTATTACGCCAGCAATGGCTGCCGCTGTGGCTAAGCAGCGTGGCCAAAACCAGGACGATTCTTGAGCGCCGGGTTAAGCGTAACTTAAGCCAGGGTGGCGATAATGACGGAAATATGACTGTCGCGAGCTACCGCCATGAACGCACTGGAAACCCTTAATCAAAGCGCCTTTTTAGCGCTGAACGCATCGCCCGGCACGCCGGAGGCGATCCTGGCATTGGCGCGTTTTTCAGCTAGCGGGATCATCTTTGTGGTTCCGGCCATTCTGCTCTGGCTGTGGTTTTCCGGCGGGCGGCAGGGTCATCGGCAGGCGCTGTTTTGTACCTTGAGTATTCTGATCGCGCTGGGATTGGGATCGATCTGCGGAATGCTGCTGTTTCATCCGCGGCCGTTTATGATCCCGCTCGGCCATACCTGGATAAATCATCCGGCGGATAACTCTTTCCCGAGCGACCACGGCACGGTGATGTTTAGCGCCGCGTTTGCACTGCTCTCGCTGCGTTCACGCGCCGCGGGGCTCTTTCTGCTGCTGGCGGCGCTGCCTGTGGCCTGGTCGCGGATCTTTCTTGGGGTTCACTTTCCGCTGGACATGGTGGGGGCGGCGTTGGTTTCAGCCTGCGGCGTCTGCGTCGCGAAGCTTATCTGGTCGGGCATTGGGCACCGCTTAACCTCCCTGTGTGAAGCGATAAGCAGACGCCTGTTCGCCTGGCTACCGCCGCGCTTCACGCCCTGAGCGAATCAGAAGGCTATGCGCTATGGCTTCCGCGACGGGCCGCACGGCGATACAGCGTACTGCGGGCGACGCCTAACGCCTGCGCGGCCTTACTGATGTTGCCGTTATAGCTTGCCAGCGTGTCGGCAATCAGCTGCGCATCGTGCTGCTGAAGCCCGCGCAGCGGGCGGGCGACGGGCGGGCTTCGATACTCCAGGGGCAAATCATCTATCCCCAGCGTTTCACCCTCTTCGGCGAGGGCCAGCAGTACCCTCAACACACTTTGCAGCTGGCGGACGTTGCCCGGCCAGGGATGAGACGTCAGATGTTGCACAACTTCCGGGGCCAGCGCGATGCGACGCTTTTCTCCGCCCAGCTCGCGCCACAATCGTTGGATAAACCCGGACAGTTCAGGCCATTCGCGCAGGGGCGGCAGCGTTAAAGCAAACTCACGCAGGCGGTAGAGCAGGTCTTCGCGGAAGGTCCCTTCCGCGACGCGCTGCGCCAGATTGCGGTGGGTGGCGCAAATCACCGCGAAATTAACCGGCGAGCTCTGGCTGGCGCCAAGCGGCGTGACCTCTTTCTCCTGTAAGATCCTCAGCAGCCGGGTCTGAAGCGTTAACGGCATATCGCCAATCTCATCAAGAAACAGTACGCCGCCGTCGGCTTCGCGAATTTTGCCGATGTAGCCGTTTTTGTTTGCGCCGGTAAACGCCCCGGGCTGGTAGCCAAACAGCTCGGATTCAATCAGTGATTCCGGCAGCGCGGCGCAGTTGATGGCGACGAATTTGCCGCCGCTCCAGCGGCTGTGCCGGTGCAGGGTACGGCTGACGTACTCTTTGCCGCAGCCGGTTTCGCCTTCGATACACAACCCAATCCCGGCGTTAAGCAGGCGCAGCAGCTTTTCGCCTTCGCGCTGGCTGGAGAAAGGCAGCTCGAGGGTGGGGCGTGCGGTCACCGCCACGCCAGCGGTCACGGGAGCGCGTAGACGGTAATAGTAGTTTCGATCTCCGGCGACGAGCGGCAGCGGTACGCTGACGGCGGTTTGCCGCAGCTGCGGAAAAAGCTGCTGGAACGTGAGGTGGCCGAACCGATCTGCGTTAAGTGAGAACTCGCGCATCGCCAGCCGGTTAGCCGCCATCAGCACATTGTCGGTAAAGACCAGCAGACATTCGTCGACGCCGTCGAGCTTTTCCAGCTGAGGATGCAGGCTCATCAGCCACTGTTGCGGATGCAGACTCTGTTTAACCCACAGATATTCTATCTGCTTCGCGGCGCCTTTTACCCACGCCAGCGTGCGGGCGTGCGGGTACCGGGCCGGGCCGGAGATATCCAGCACCCCGGCTATTTTGCCATCGGGACTTTGCAGCGGCACGGCGGCGCAATAAAGACCCTGGTTACTGGTCAGAAAATGCTGGCGGCCATCGATTTCGCAGCTGTCGTCAATCGCCAGCGCGGTGCCAATGGCGTTGGTTCCGCGTCCGCTTTCGCTCCACAGGTTGCCCGGCGCTAAAGCGAAGCGCTGCGCTTTCTGCATGGCGTGCGTATCGCCAAAGGTTTGCAAAACCAGACCGCTGGCGTCAGAGAGAACCACGACGGATTGCAGAGCGTTGACTTTGCGGGATAGCTCATTAACGACCGGCTGGGCCAGCGTTTGCAGGCGGCTGTGTCTGGCGAGCCTGTCGGCCAGTTCGCTGGCGTGCAGGCGAGGGAAGTCATCCGTGGCGGGGTCGAGGCCATAGCGCTGGCTACGGCACCAGGAGTCGCTGAGCAGCGGGTTCGCTTCGATCTCTGGCGTCAGGGCAAACGGATTTCCTGGCACGGGACACCTCGTCGTTTAATTTGTGTTGCAATATTGTAGCTATATGGTTTTCGTGGTGTTGCGATTTGCGACACATAAGAGAGATTCTGTGCGACAGAAAGTGACGTAACCTATCTAATTCATTGAAAATTAATTTCTTTTTTAAAATATAAAAAATGGCATAACCCCTGCAATAGACGAGAGACGCAGCGAGCCGCCGTACAAAACTAATATGCCGCTGCCCTCAACCCTACATGAAGGAGATTCGCGATGCGTTATGCTCATCCTGGCACACCGGGCGCTTTGGTTTCACTGAAGTCAGCCTACGGTAACTTTATTGACGGTAAATTTGTTGAACCCATCGGTGGAGAATTCTTTATGAATACCTCCCCGGTCGACGGTAGCAACATCGGGCAGTTTCCGCGTTCTGATGCCAAAGATATCGACTTCGCCCTTGATGCGGCGCACCGGGCCGCCGACGCCTGGGGCAAAACGTCGGCTCAGCACCGCGCTAATCTGCTGCTGCAGGTTGCCGACCGTATTGAGGCCAACCTGGAATATCTGGCGGTAGCGGAGAGCTGGGATAACGGTAAGCCGATCCGCGAAACCCTCAACGCCGACCTGCCGCTGGCGGTCGATCACTTCCGCTATTTCGCCGGCTGCCTGCGCGCGCAGGAGGGAAGCACGGCGGAGATTGATGAAACGACGGTGGCTTATCACTTCCATGAGCCTCTCGGCGTGGTCGGACAAATTATTCCGTGGAACTTCCCGCTGCTGATGGCCGCCTGGAAGCTCGCTCCGGCGCTGGCTGCGGGCAACTGCGTGGTGCTGAAACCGGCAGAGCAGACGCCGCTCAGCATTACATTGCTGCTGGAGATTATTGGCGATCTGTTCCCGGCGGGCGTCCTTAACGTGGTTCAGGGATTTGGCAAAGAGGCGGGCGAAGCGCTGGCAACCAGTAAACGCATCGCCAAAATCGCCTTTACCGGCTCAACGCCGGTAGGCCGCCATATCATGGCCTGCGCGGCGGAAAACATTATCCCCTGTACCGTTGAGCTGGGCGGTAAATCGCCGAACATCTACTTTGCCGACGTGATGGAAGGCGAAGAAGAGTATATCGAGAAGGCGGTTGAAGGCCTGGTTCTGGGCTTCTTTAATCAGGGTGAGGTCTGCACCTGCCCGTCCCGCGCGCTGATTCAGGAGTCTATTTACGAGCCCTTTATGGCGCGGGTCATGGAGAAGGTGGCGCAAATTCGCCGCGGCGACCCCTTTGATACCGATACGATGATCGGCGCACAGGCGTCGCGTCAGCAGTTCGATAAGATCCTTTCCTATATTAAGATCGCTCGCGATGAAGGCGGAAAGATCCTGACCGGTGGCGAACGCGCCAGCATCTCTGCAGAACTGGATAACGGTTTCTATATTCAGCCGACGCTGATTCAGGGCCGCAACGATATGCGCAGCTTCCAGGAGGAGATCTTTGGCCCGGTTATCGGCGTCACCACCTTTAAAGATGAAGCCGAGGCGCTGGCTATTGCAAACCAAACCCAGTTTGGCCTTGGGGCCGGGGTGTGGACGCGGGATACCAACCTGGCTTATCGCATGGGGCGCGGCATTAAGGCCGGTCGGGTGTGGACCAACTGCTATCACATCTACCCTGCGCACGCCGCGTTCGGCGGCTACAAACAGTCCGGCGTAGGGCGCGAAACCCATAAGATGGCGCTCAATGCCTATCAGCAGACGAAGAACCTGCTGGTGAGCTACGGTACCGCGCCGCTGGGCCTGTTCTGATCGTCTCTGTCAGCTATTTATTTTAGGATAACCCGCAATCTTCAGCATCGATTGCGGGTTTATTATTCCACAAAGAAAGTATTGTTATTCATCTTTCCTCCCCGGCTTTCAGATGAAATACACTTGTCATCAATATCTCCTGCTTATAATGACTCGCGTGATTATTGTTTATTCGATAACGAAAATAAGATAAAAGCCAATCTAAGATTTATCCTAATATTCTATAAAAACCCAGTCCGCTCACAGAATTATTGCCGAAAAACCGCGGTAAAATTAGGGGGGGTTGTTAAATTACGCCGCCTGATGTTGCTTTTTGATGTTATTGCATCGTGATTTTTGGTTGCATTAATTAACAATGCGCATAATGTTTTTAATATTATCTTTATATGTAAAATAAAACAGCATTTCATTAACATAACAAAATATTGCGATTTGTAATCGGTAGGGATAGTATTTATTTGTTACCTTAATAAAGGGTTTGTGGAATTTCGCCGAAGAACTTCTTTTTATCAAAATAGCCAATTAAGCAGCTTATTTTTGCTGCCTGATGTCCTGCGGACGGAACGCGAATATTATTAACATGGAGGATCTGCACGCAGATTTGCCCGGGGCTTAAGCCCTCGCGCGCAATCTGTCGAAAATATAAGTTAGAGATGAGATGAATAATGAAAACGCAATTTCGTATTATGGCAATGTTTGTCGGTGCTCTGGTGTCCGCTAGCGCATTATCCTCGCCTTCACAACCCGCCAGATCGGCAATGACCGTTAATCCCGGTTCTAATGCGGGCACGCAGGGGACGGGTGGGCAGGTAGAATTTACCGGATCGATTACCGATTCCTCCTGTAATGTTGATAGCACCAGCGCAAATCAGAGCGTCGATCTGGGGAAATGGGCGAGCAGCTATTTTACCGGCGCAGGTTCTGAAACGACCAAAACCGCCTTCCATATCAAAGTGAAAGATTGTCCTTCTACCGTTACCACCGTCTCGGTGCTGTTTGACGGTACCCGCGATACCAACAATAGCGATCTGCTGGCGATTAACGGTACCGCAAGTGGGGTAGCGATAAAGCTGTATGAAGATGATAAGTCGACGCCGGTTGATCTCGGCGCCGTCTCACGCGGCCACAGCGTTACCGCTGGCGCGAGCGGCGCGGCAACGGGTACCGCCGATCTGGAATTCTTTGCTGACTATGTCTCAACCAGCGCGGTTTCCGCCGGTTCTGCCAACGGTACGGCCAACTTCAATATGGTTTACAACTAATACCCTGGAAGCGGGTAAAGCTGCGGTTATTCATGGCTTCCCACGCCGGGTAAGCCGCCAGCCGCCGCCGCCCGGCTGAAATAGGGTCGGCATAATTAATGCAGATTATTTATCAGCTTCAGGCAGTGATACCCGCTTTTATTATTCCCGGACGGTAGTCATTATGAAACGAACGATCGCCGCGATAGCCTTTTTATTGCTATCAACTGCGGCACAGGCCGGTATTGTCATGGGAGGAACCCGTGTTGTTTATCAGGAAGGGAAACGTGAAGCCGCAATATCGGTCACCAACGCTGATACTCATTCACCTTATCTGGTGCAATCGTGGGTAGAAAACTATGCGGAAAACAATAAAAGCCGGGTGCCCTTTATTGTGACGCCGCCGCTTTTCCGTCTCGATCCTGAACAGCAGAACGTATTGCGTATTAACTATATTGGTGGAACGCTGCCCACCGATCGCGAATCCGTTTTTTGGCTCAATGTGAAAAGTATTGCACCAACGAAACAAGATGAAGTGAACAAGCTTCAGGTCAATATTAAATCAAAGTTTAAGATCTTCTATCGCCCGAATGGTCTGGCGGGCGAGCCTGACGATGCATGGCGCAAGCTGACGTTTAACATTGAAGGTTCCAGGCTGGTTGCCCAAAACCCGACGCCCTATTTTGTCTCCTTTTTTGTTATTTCGGTTGGCGGTACAGATATTCCGCAACCCGGCATGATTGGCCCCTTTGATCATAAAGCGTGGCCGATTACTCATTCCGGGGTAGTTAAATGGCGCGCCATTAATGACTTCGGTGGTATTACGGATTACGCGCAACAGTAATTAATTTGCTTCGCCTGGTCAGGATATTGTGAAAAATAACACTTCGGATATGACTTCCGTTTATTCGGCGATCGCGGCGCCAACCGGCGGGATTTTATTATTGCCGACGGCGCTTTTTCTGCTGTACCAAAGCGGTATCGCGCGGGCGGAGGACTACTTTGATCCGGCGGCATTAGAATTTACTAATCCGCAGCAAAAGACCGCTGATTTACACTATTTTGCTAAAGCTGGCGGCCAGCAGCCCGGGACATACCCGGTCAGCATTTGGGTGAATAACCAGGAGATAGCCCAAGGTGAGGTGACATTTGTCGACAGCAACGGCGAACTGCGGCCGCAGTTAACCCCGGCGCAGCTGGCGGAATATGGCGTCAACGTCAGCGCTTTCCCGGCGTTTAATACCCTGCATGAGGGAGAAACGTTTACTCGCATCGAGCGCTACATCCCCGATGCCAGCAGCCGTTTTGATTTCGCCACTCAGCGTCTGAACTTAAGTATTCCCCAGGCGGCCATGAACGCCCAAAGCCGCGGATACGTGGATCCGGCACGCTGGGATGACGGTATCCCGGCGGCGTTTGTTAACTATAACCTGACCGGGTCGCAAACCCGGCAGACGGATGACAGCAGCCGCTCCAGCTACCTGAATCTACGCAGCGGGGTTAACCTTGGCGCCTGGCGCCTGCGTAACGTCTCGTCGATGGAGTATGACCGGACCCGGCGCTGGAATTCTCAGAGTACCTGGCTACAGCGCGACCTGAAGTCACTCAAAAGCCTGCTGCGGATGGGCGATACCTTTACGACCGGCGACGTTTTCGACAGCGTGCAGTTTCGCGGCGTTCAGCTGATGTCCGATGATGAAATGCTGCCGGATAGCCAGCGCGGCTTCGCCCCGACGATCCGCGGAATGGCGCACAGCAACGCCAAAGTCACCATCTCCCAGCATGGCTACGTTATCTATGAAACGTTCGTCTCGCCGGGAGCGTTTGCGATAAACGACCTCTATCCAACGGCGCAAAGCGGCGATCTCGAGGTGCAGGTAAAAGAGAGCGATGGTTCGGTGCGGACCTTTACCCAGCCCTTTTCAGCCGTCCCGTTTATGCTGCGGGAAGGACGCGTGAAATTCAGCCTGAGCGCCGGACGCTACCATTCGGAGCAGAGCCAGGCGCGCTCGCCGACGTTTTTGCAGGGTACGCTCTTTTATGGGCTACCGGCTGAATTCACGCTCTACGGCGGTAGCCAGCTGGCGCAGGATTACCAGTCGTGGGCGCTCGGCGTCGGGCGCGGTTTTGGCGAGCTCGGATCGCTTGGAGGCGATGCGACATGGGCGAACACCACGACGCCGTCGGGAAAGCGCTCGGCCGGCCATTCGGTACGGGTGCAGTACCAGAAGGATTTTGCCGGCACCGGCACCTCATTTAGCCTCGCCAGCTATCGCTACTCCTCAGGTGGTTATTACGACTTCAGCGAAGCCAGCGCGCTTGAGAGCCGCAATGGCCTGCTGGATAACAAGCGCAGCCGCGAAGAGGTCTCCCTTTCTCAGGCGTTTGGCGGTATGAGCAGCCTGGCGATTTCCGCCTGGTCGCAGGAGTACTGGCACCGCCAGAGCCGCGATGAAACGATCCATCTCGGTTTTTACAGCGCCTGGCGAGGCGTTTCGTGGGGCGTGGGTTATTACTACACCCAGTCATCCGATCGCCAAAAAGACGATCGCTCGTGGTCCTTGAACCTGAGCATTCCGCTTGGCGGCCCGCTGTCCGAGAGCGCGGTTAGCTACAGCACCACCTCCGACAATAACGGACGCACCTCGCAGCAGGCGTCGCTGTACGGTTCGCTTCCGCGCAATCCCAATCTCTACTACTCCCTTCAGCAGGGCTACGTTAACGGCGGCCAGGGCAGCAACAGCAGCGCATCGCTCGATTACCACGGCGGCTATGGAACCGCGCAGCTCGGCTATCGCCGCGATAGCGCAAGCCATCAGCTGACCTGGGGCGCATCGGGGTCCATCGTCGCCCATCCTCATGGCGTGACGCTGGGTCAGACCGTCGGCGAAAGCTTTGCCATCGTACGCGCGCCGGGTGCCGCCGACGTGGCGATTCAGAACGGCAGCAACGTGCATACCGACTGGCGGGGCTATGCGGTGGTGCCCTCGCTGACGGCGTATCGCAAAAACACCATTACGCTCGATACCGAATCGCTGGCCGACGATGCCGATGTTGAACTTGAAGGACAGACGGTGATCCCCGGCGGCGGGGCGGTGGTGCAGGCAAACTATCAGACCCACATCGGCAGCCGCGTGCTGTTTACCCTTCGCGATAGCCACGGTCCGCTGCCGTTCGGCGCCAGCGTTCGCTTGCGTAAAGCAGAAGACGATCGGGGCGCGGCGCCGGGCGGCATGGTGGCGGATGGCGGGCAGGTCTATCTGAGCGGTATTCCGCAAGAAGGGACGCTCGATACCGCCTGGAACGCCGACAATCTCTCACGGAGATGCGCGCTGCATTTCCATCTTACCGATACCGTACAGCAGGGGCAGAGTCCGGTTAAAACCGTCTCTGGCCTCTGCCAGTAGGTCTGCACAGAGGTGATTTTGCGCATAGTATCGTTTTTATTCCTGCTGATGGCGGGGATTTATAGCCACAGCGGCTGGGCGGAAACCTGCAGAGGAGATATCGGCCAGATGACCGTGAACGTCCAGAATATCAAGTACCTGCCCACGCTGCCGTTGAATACCCAGATGACCGGCATGATGGCGGATAACGGCAGCGGGATTCATTTCTCCTGCGATCTTCAGGTGCCGAAAGCGGCGGCAAAGCGTCTGGTTTATCGGCAGCTAAAAACGGCCTCAACGCCGCTGTCAATCGGCGGTCAGCACGTGTTCCCCTCAGCGCTGGACGGCATAGGATACTCGCTGGGCTTCCAGTGCAGCGGCGGCGCCGTTCGCTTTATTGATGGCAGCCATGCGGCCGGTAATGGGGAATCCGTGACGGTTTGCGACAGCAATGAGATGGCTAATCTGCTGAACCAGCAGCAGATTGTGGTGAAAGTCTTTGTGACGTTTTATAAGACCGGTAATGTCGCCCTGGTCAGCGGCAACCACGCAAACGTTCCGGCGCAGCCGCAGATTGGCGAACTCACTATCCAGCAGCAGGCCGACAGCCGCAGCGGTTTTGTCGCCAGCTCGCCGGTCACGCTCGATATGGCGGCGCTGAATGTCGATATCGGCAGCAGCGGCAGCTGTCAGGTTTCAACCGCGAATATTCACGTTAGCCTCGGCACGGTAAATAAAGCGGAGTTTAAGGGCAAAAACACCACCGGCGGCGTCGCGAAGCGCTTCTCCATACCGGTCTTCTGCTCCACGCCAACCGATATCCGTATCGGCTTTTTTGGCGTCACCTCGCCATCCGGGGGAACGGATACTCTGGCGCTAAGTAAAGCAAACGCCTCCGCGAGCGGTGTGGGCGTCAGGCTCACCTACGGCAATAACAGTGCCCCAGCGCCCGCCGCCGGAACCGGCGTCAAAATCAATGAGGCCAGTAACTTACCTGTACTCAAGCGGATTACCGCCAGCAGCGCGGGGGCGGCGGAAAATATCAACTTTAACGCCCAGTACGTACAGACGGATGACGCGGTAACCGCCGGTACCGCCAATAGCATGGTGACGTTTGCGCTGGAGTATAACTGACCGTCGCTTTCGCGCTGTCGCTCACAAAAAAGAGAAGTCATAACGATTTTTCGCACGGCGAGCGGATCGGTACGCTATCAATGATCGAGAGATTAAGCGGCTGTCCGGGAATACTTTTGTGCGGGAAAATCGATAATGAAAATCGCCTTTGGGGAGCTTAAGCCACTATTGCAGGCGCAGCGGATTTTTGTCGGCGGGCAGACGCTGGCCTGTAGCCACGCCTTTTACCGTGACGACCTGTCGATTGAGATACCGGAAAACTTAGCCACCGAGGCCTATACCACCTACTGGGGGCGCTGCGGCGAACGGCTGGCCTCGCTGGGCGCCTTTAGCTATACGCGAACCCTGCTGCCGGCGCTGATTAACGTGGGGCGCTACACGTCGATTGCCGATCGGTTACAGGTGCTCGGCGACCGACATCCCCTGGAGTGGGCCAGCGCCAGCCCGGTGTTTTATGCCCATCATTCCGGCGTGATGGCGACGCTGGCTGCCGATAGCGGCAGGACCAACCAGTTTTATCCTTTTGCAAAAACCCCCCGGCCGATAACCATCGGCAACGATGTGTGGATTGGCCAGAATGTCACCCTGGCGCAGGGGATTACTATTGGCGATGGGGCTGTCATTGCCGCCAACGCGCTGGTGGTCAAAGACGTCGCACCGTACGCCATCGTCGGCGGTAATCCCGCGAAGATCATCCGCATGCGCTTCAGCGAGGCGATTATTGAGCAGCTGATGGCGCTACGATGGTGGCGTTACTCCGCCCAGGATATTGCCGGGTATCCGGTTAATCAGGTTGAGCGCTTTTGCGAGCAGCTCGCCGGGCGGGTGGCCGAAGGAACGATGCCGCCTTTCTCGCCGCCGGTATTGACGGTCTCCATGATTAAAGATTTTATAAACAATAAACAGCATCCGCTGCGCAGCGCGGTGTAATCATAAACGGTTCACATTTGAACAAGGATATAACGATGAAGTTGAAGTCAGGTCTTGTTTTCGTCATCGCTGCCGTCGCCTTTGGCGCCCAGGCGCGCGACATGAACAGCATTCAACAAAGCGGCGAACTGAAAGTCGGCGTCCCGGGGGATTACGCGCCGCTGGCGTTTCATAATAAAGCCGGGGAGCTGGTGGGCTACGATGTTGATATGGCGAAAGATCTCGGCAAGCGGCTTGGGCTAAAGGTGAGCTTTGTGACGACCAGCTGGCCCACGCTCTCCGCCGACCTGAAGGCCGATAAGTTTGATATCGCCATGGGCGGGGTGACGGAAACCGCAGCGCGGGCGAAAGATTTCGCGTTAAGCCAGCCGGTGGTGCCGAACGGCAAGATTGCGCTGGCTAACTGCGCGGCGGCGCCGGCGCTCGGTAGCCTGGAAAAAATCGACCAGCCAAACGTGAAGGTGGTGGTGAATCCGGGCGGCACCAACCAAAGCTTTGTCGATGAACATATCAAGCAGGCGCAGATTATTCGGGTGAAAAACAATATCGATAACCTTGAAGCGCTGCGGCAGAAAACGGCGGATATGATGGTGACCGACCTGATTGAGGGCGTCTATTACCAGAGCAATGAACCGGGCGTGTTTTGCGTGGCCAATGAGCAGCCGTTCCCGGGCACCGCCAGCTTCAAAGTCTATATGATGAATAAAGATAACCCGCAGCTGCTGGACAAGGTTAACCAGTGGCTGGCCAGCCAGGACAAAAACGTGCTGAAACAGAAGTGGCGCATTCATGACCAGCTAAAACCATAAAGCAATAAAGGTTTTCTATGCAGGTGTGGCGGAAGATATTCAGCGTATCGGGTTTTCCGCCAGCACATCGTGAAGCAGCCAGTCATAAAACACCTTCACTTCCGGGCGCATGACCGCATGCTGGGGCGTCACAATATAGTAGGACCAGGTGAGCGGCCAGCGGCGGGCCGGGTGTAGCTGAACGAGCTGGCCGGTGGCGAGGAGCTGTTGTACCAGCGCCCGGCGAACAATAGCGACGCCGCGCCCGCTGAGCGCGGCCAGGATGACCGCCGACGTTGAGTTAATGTGCAACCCGCTATCGCGCGCCGTTGGCGCCTGAGCGGCCTCCAGCACTTCCGCCCATGATGGAAAGCTGGCGCCGGGATAGGGCGTATCATCATGAATCAGCTTTTGCGCCGCCAGCCACTCGCCGCAGGCGGTTTTGTCTGCCGGGACGATTAGCGGGCTGCACACCAGCACCGCTTCTTCATCCATCAGCCAGGTTTTATTGACCCCGGGCCAGTCGCCGCGACCGCAGCGTACCGCCAAATCCGCTTCGCCGTGGGCCACGTCCATCAGCTTTTCCGTAACGTTGAGACGCAGGTCGATATTATCATGGACTTCAGAGAAGCGGTTTAAGCGCTCCATCAGCCAGTTCATCATCAGCACCTGCGAGGCGGTAATCACCACCACGGAACGCGCCCGGCGGCCGCGAAGCTTATTCAGTCCGCTCTCCAGCTTATCCAGCCCCTGAGTAATATCCTGCAGCGCCGCCTGCGCCTCGCTCACCAGGGTGAGACGCTCTTTACCGCTACGGGTACGGTGCAGCAGCGGATGGCCGACCCAATCCTCCAACGCCCTGACCAGCTGCCCGACGGCGGCGGGCGTCACGCCCAGCTCGCGCGCCGCGCCGGTAAAGCTGCCGTGGCGGGCGGTGGCTTCAAATGCGTGAAGCCATTTCAGTCGGTTAAGCGATCGCATGGTGAATATCCCTCAGTGAATTTGCGTCTCAGTATAGGCCATCAAGATAGATTTTCTTTGTCGTTGGGCTATTTCTTCTCATTCGTCAGCGCGCTGCAGGAAAGGCATGCTTAGGCCACACAAATCAAGCGTGAAGAGGTGAATGATGAATACGGCGTTTATGGGGAAAAAACTGTTAGTGGTTGGCGGGACCAGCGGTATGGGGCTGGCGACGGCCAAACGGGTGGTGGAGAATGGCGGCAGCGTGGTGCTGGTGGGCAATCGTCGGCAGAAAGCCGAACAGGCGCGTCAGGCGCTGGCGGCAGCGGGGAAGGTGGATGTTATCGTCGCTGACCTGACGAGCGAAAGCGGTATGCAGCAGGTTATGGCCGCTATTAACGCGGAACATCAGGATATCAGCCTGCTGGTCAACGCCGCCGGCGTTTTCTTCCCGAAGCCGTTTATCGAACATGAAATGGCTGACTACGATCGGTATATGCATCTCAACCGCGCGACGTTTTTTATCACCCGCGAGGTGGTGCGCAATATGCTGGCTAATGGCATCAAAGGTTCGATTGTGAATATCGGCTCGATGTGGGCGCAGCAGGCCATCGGCGCAACGCCGTCGTCAGCCTACTCCATGGCGAAAGCGGGTCTGCATGCGCTGACCAAAAATCTGGCGATTGAGCTGGGCGGCAGCGGGATTCGGGTCAATGCGGTATCGCCGGCGGTGGTGCATACGCCGATATATGAAGGGTTTATCCCTAAAGAGGATGTGAAGGATGTGATGAACAGCTTTGACGGCTTCCATCCCATTGGCCGCGTCGGCACGCCTGATGATATCGCGCAAACCGTGGCGTTTCTGCTCAGCGATAGCACCCGCTGGGTGACCGGCGCGGTTTGGGATATTGATGGCGGCGTGATGGCTGGTCGTCATGCCTGATTACGTTCATTATGTCAGTCAGGGTATTGGCATAACGCAAACGAATTCAGGATAAAGAGAGTCATGAGCGCTGAGATAACGCTGCCCGTCGGACAGCAAAACCAAAATATTGTTCGCCTGGCGACGGCGCAGGCGCTCGCAGGGGCAAACTCGGTGGTGTTTTACGCCACCGGGGCGATTGTGGGCAACGCCATCGCGCCCTCGCCGACGCTGGCCACGCTGCCCATCACCATTTTTGTGCTGGGGATGGCGGCCTGTATTTTGCCGTTTGGCGCGCTGGCCAGAAGACGCGGGCGCAAAACGGTCTTTATGGTCGGTACCGGCGCCGGCTTGTTGACGGGAGCGCTGGCGGCGCTGGCGGTCGCGATCGCTTCGTTCGGGCTGTTCTGTCTCGCGGCCTTTTTCGGCGGCGCCTATGCGGCGGTGGCGGTGTCCTTCCGCTTTGCCGCTACCGACGGCGTCAGCGGCGAGCGGCGCGCGCGGGCGCTCTCGCTGGTCATGGGCGGCGGCGTGGCGGCGGGGATCATCGGCCCGATGCTGGTGACCGCGACCATGAATTTGTGGCCGCCGCACACCTTTGCGATGACCTTTATCGCTCAGGGGCTGGTGGCGGCGGTATCCGCGCTGGTCTTGCTGGGGGTAAAAACCCCCGAGCCGGCGGCGCAGGCCAAATCGGGCGGGCGCCCGCTGGGCGAAATCGTGCGCCAGCCGGGGTTTTCCCGGACGGTTTTTAGCGGCGCTATATCCTATATGGTGATGAACTTCCTGATGACCGCGGCGCCGCTTTCCATGCATATGCACGGGATCTCCCAGCAGGCGTCGAATCTGGGCATTCAGTGGCACGTGATCGCCATGTACGGTCCCGGATTTTTTACCGGCAAGCTGATTAATCGCTTCGGCGCCCGGCGTATTAACGCGGCCGGTTTAGTTCTGCTGCTGCTGTCGGTGATGGTTGGCCTCGCCGGTATCGACGTGATGCACTACTGGCTGTCGCTGATCCTGCTGGGTATCGGCTGGAACTTCGGCTTTACCGGCGCGTCGGCGCAGATCATGGATTTCCACCGGCCGGAAGAGAAAACTCAGGTGCAATCGCTGAATGATTTTATTGTCTTCGGCGTCATGATGATTGGCTCATTTTCCTCGGGCGCGTTGATGAACCTCTTCGGCTGGAATGCCGTGCTGTGGGGTTCGCTGGTGCCGGTTGCGGTTGCGCTGATCGCATTGTTGGCAGGCCGACGCCCAACGCTAAGGGGTTAATCCTCTTAGCTTTTCAAACGCAGGCGGAATTATTTTTCCGCTTTTTATTTCTGCCGCGAGAGCAAATTTAAAATATGAATTGGTAGGGTGAGATAAAATTCATCTCTCTTTTTTACTGCTTAATGGAAACACGCTAATGTGAATCCTCTTATTAATGTTTTACCCGTTTATATAATAAGAATGAATACATGGAGGATTGAGCAAGGGAGTGAGGTTTTTAGCCGCCGCGCGCAGCGCAGAATAATATAGTGATGATAGGGTGTGGTTATTATATCTATAGGCCCTGCCTGTCATCGGCTTTGACGCTAATCAATATCCACGGCGCCGTCACCGCTATGATGTTACGTGAAACTATAAATATAAAACGTCATTATCTCAGCTGCAATGCCTCAAAGGAATGATCTTATGAAGAAAATTGCGACCATTACAGCCTCGGTCATTACCGCAGGCGTGTTATGTTATTTAGGGTTGTCAGGCTATATCTGGTATTACGACAGTCAGCGTATTAAAAAAAACGACGTCCGGCTCTCGGCGGTTGCCGAGAATAATAAAGTCCTCTCTTTTTTTAATGAAAAAGGTTGCGACTATTGCCACACGCCCTCGGCGGAGTTGCCCTTTTACGCCGCTTTTCCCGTTGCCAAACAGCTGATGGATTATGACGTACAGCTGGGATACAAATCCTTTAACCTTCAATCCGTGCGTACGTCACTGATTGACGATAAACCCGTTTCACAAAGTGGATTAAACAAGATTGAGTGGGTTATGCAGCATCAAACGATGCCGCCTACGCGATACGTCGCGCTGCACTGGGCCGGCGGCGTTAGCGACAGCGAACGTATTGAGATACTCAACTGGATTAAGCACCAGCGCGAGCGCTACTATGCCAGCGCTGATACCGCCGCGCAGCATCGCAATGAACCTCTCCAGCCGATCCCTAAAAAGCTGCCCGTTGATGAGCGGAAAGCTGCGCTGGGTTTTCGTCTTTATCACGACGCGCGAATGTCCGGGGATAGCACCATTTCTTGCGCACACTGCCATGCGTTAAACGCGGGCGGGGTCGATGGCAGAAAAACGTCTATCGGCGTGGGGGGCGCTGTTGGGCCAATTAACGCGCCAACGGTATTTAACTCCGTCTTTAATATTGAGCAATTCTGGGACGGACGGGCATCAACGCTGCAAGAACAGGCCGGTGGCCCGCCGTTAAACCCCATTGAGATGGCATCAAAATCCTGGGGAGACATTATTAATAAACTGGATAAAGATCCCGTATTGAAAAAGGATTTTTTAGCCGTTTATCCGCAAGGTTTTAGCGGTGAGCGCATCACTGACGCTATCGCTGAATTTGAAAAAACATTAATTACCCCCGACGCGCCATTTGATAATTGGCTGCGCGGTGATGAAGACGCGCTGACCGCGCAACAAAAACATGGCTATCAGCTATTTAAAGATAATAAATGTGCTACCTGTCACGGCGGTATTATTCTCGGCGGCCGCTCTTTTGAACCGCTGGGGCTGAAGCGTGATTTTAATTTTGGTGAAATCACGGCTGCTGATATTGGCCGAATGAATGTGACGAAAGAGGTACGGGATAAATTACGCCAAAAAGTGCCGGGTCTGCGCAACGTGGCGCTCACCGCGCCCTATTTTCATCGCGGTGATGTTCCGACGCTTGATGGTGCAGTAAAACTGATGCTGCGCTATCAGGTCGGTACGGATTTAGCGCAAAAAGATATCGATGATATTGTCGCTTTTCTGCATAGCCTGACCGGTGTTTATACGCCGTATCAGCCGGGGCAATAACGGGATGATGAGCGAAAGTTCCCGGAGCTGGCTCAGGGCCATTAAACTGCACTGCGAACGCGATGGTCGGACGCTGATGAAAGATTTTTCATTCAGCGTTTCGGCGGGCGATTGGGTGCAGATAGCCGGAGGCAACGGTGCGGGGAAAACCACTCTCCTGCGCCTGCTTACCGGGCTGGCCCGCGCTGATGCCGGAGAAATCTACTGGCAAGGGCGCCCTCTGCATCGCGTGCGCGATAGCTACCAGCAAAACCTGCTGTGGATTGGCCATAAGCCGGGAATCAAAGCCAGGCTGACCGCCATGGAAAACCTGCGCTTTCTCCATCAACACGATGATATCGCCCAGTGCCGGGAGGCCCTTAAGCAGGCCGGGCTTGCCGGCTTCGACGATATTCCTGTTAACCAGCTCTCCGCCGGTCAGCAGCAGCGCGTGGCGCTGTCGCGCCTCTGGCTGACCCGCGCCCGCCTGTGGATCCTCGACGAACCTTTTACCGCCGTCGATACGGAGGGCGTCGAACGCCTGATTCAGCGCATGGCGCAGCACACGGAGCAAGGCGGCATCGTCATTTTCACTGCCCATCAATCAATTAGCGCGGCATCCGACAGGATTCGACGCATTGCGCTGCGCGGCGAGAGGGCGGAACCGTGATGTGGCGGATTTTTTGCCTTGAAGTGCGGGTCGCGTTTCGCCATCGCGCGGAAATCGCCAATCCGCTGTGGTTTTTTCTGATTGTCATTACGCTGTTTCCGCTTGCCGTTGGTCCGGAGCCGCAGCTGCTGGCGCGGCTGACGCCCGGCATTATTTGGGTCGCTGCGCTGCTCTCCTCGCTGCTGGCGCTCGAGCGCTTGTTTCGCGACGACTTACAGGACGGCAGCCTTGAACAGCTGATGCTGCTGCCTTTACCGCTGCCGGCGGTGGTCGTGGCTAAAGTGATGGCTCACTGGGTGGTCACCGGTGTGCCCCTGCTGATCCTGTCGCCGCTGGTGGCTCTGCTGCTGGGCATGGACGTCTATGGCTGGAAAATTATGGCGCTGACCCTGCTATTAGGGACGCCGACGCTGGGGTTCCTCGGCGCGCCGGGCGTGGGGCTCACCGTCGGACTTAAGCGCGGCGGCGCGCTGTTAAGCATTCTGGTTCTGCCGCTGACTATTCCCTTACTTATTTTTGCTACCGCCGCGATGGATGCGGCCTCCATGCATCTGCCCGTGGCGGGGTATATGGCGATACTGGGCGCGCTGCTGGCGGGCAGCGCAACGTTAAGCCCCTTTGCGACGGCGGCGGCGCTACGCGTCAGTCTGCACTAGCGCGGTTTTTGATGGATGACGCTTATCAGGTTTGCGGCGCCGGGGATCCAGGCCCGGGCTTATCAATGGATTTATCTTTATTTCTGGTGACTGAAATATGAGGAAAACAGGGATTCAACTGACGAATCCGCCGCGGTTTTATCAGCTCTGCGGCAGGGTCGCTCCGTGGCTGGGCGGCGCCAGCGCGCTGGTACTGATCGCAGGCTGGGTCTGGGGATTTGGCTTTGCGCCCGCGGACTATCAGCAGGGCGAGAGCTATCGCATTATCTATCTGCATGTTCCGGCGGCAATGTGGTCTATGGGCATTTATGCCCTGATGGCGGCCGCGGCGTTCATCGGCGTGGTCTGGCAGATGAAAATGGCCAATCTGGCGCTGGCGGCGATGGCGCCCGTGGGGGCGGTGTTTACTTTTGTGGCGCTGGTGACCGGTTCCGCGTGGGGTAAGCCAATGTGGGGAACCTGGTGGGTTTGGGATGCCAGATTGACCTCTGAGCTGGTGCTGCTGTTTCTCTACGTCGGCGCGATAGCGCTGTGGCACGCTTTTGACGATCGCCGTCTGGCCGGGCGCGCGGCGGCTATTCTGGTGCTGATTGGCGTGGTGAATTTACCTATCGTTCACTACTCGGTTGAGTGGTGGAACACCCTGCATCAGGGCTCAACGAATATGCAGCAAAGCATCGCCCCGGCGATGCGCGCGCCGCTGCGGCTGGCGATTATCGGCTACCTGCTGCTGTTTATCACGCTGGCGCTAATGCGCATGCGGAATCTGATTTTGCTCATGGAAAAACGTCGCCCGTGGGTCAGTGAACTGATTTTAAAAAGAGGTCGTCGATGAGCAGCGCATTTACAAGCTGGAGTGATTTCCTGGCCATGGGCGGCTATGCCTTTTACGTCTGGCTGGCGGTGGCGTTGACCGTTCTTCCGCTGGCGGCGCTGGTCGCGCACAGCGCGATCCTGCATCGTGTCATTCTGAGCGATATCGCCCGGCAGCGCGCCCGTGAAGCCCGCAGGCGCGCGGCGCGGGAGGCGACATGAATATTCGCCGCAAAAACCGGCTGTGGGTCGCCCTCGCGGTGCTCGCTGGGCTAACGCTGACCACCGCGCTGGTGCTCTATGCGCTGCGTTCCAGTATCGACCTGTTCTATACGCCTGGCGAAATCCTCTACGGCAAGCGCGAAACGCAGCAGCGGCCCGAGCGGGGTCAGCGTCTGCGCGTCGGCGGGATGGTCGCGCCCGGCAGCGTGAAGCGGGATGCGAATTCGCTGCAGGTGAGTTTTAGCATCTATGACGCCGAAGGTTCGGTGGACGTCAGCTACGAAGGCATTCTGCCGGACCTGTTCCGCGAAGGGCAGGGCGTGGTGGTTCAGGGCGAGCTTGATGCGCACAACCGGATACAGGCGAAAGAAGTGCTCGCCAAACACGATGAGAACTACACTCCGCCAGACGTGGAAAAAGCGATGGAGAGCAACCATCGTCGCCCGGATAGCGCCTACAGGGACACATCCTTATGATGCCTGAAGTCGGCAACGGGCTGCTGTGCCTGGCGCTTGGCGTCGCGCTACTGCTTTCCGTCTATCCGCTGTGGGGCGCGGCGCGGGGGGACAGGCGAATGATGGCCTCTTCCCGGGTATTTGCCGTTCTGCTGTTCATCCTCATTATGGGCGCCTTTATGGTGCTGATTAACGCCTTCATTACCAACGATTTTACGTTGAGCTACGTGGCCAGTAACGCCAATACTCAGCTGCCGGTCCGGTACCGCGTGGCCGCAGCCTGGGGCGCACATGAAGGTTCGCTGCTGCTATGGGTGCTGCTGATGAGCGGCTGGACAGTGGCGGTAGCGCTGCGCAGCAGGCGAATGCCGCTTGATATTGTCGCCCGGGTGCTGGCGGTGATGGGAACGATCAGCGTTGGCTTTCTGCTGTTTATTCTGTTCACCTCCAACCCGTTTGCCCGTACGCTGCCGGAATTTGCCATTGAAGGGCGCGACCTGAACCCGCTGTTGCAGGACCCCGGGCTCATTTTCCATCCGCCGCTGCTGTATATGGGCTATGTGGGCTTCTCGGTGAGTTTTGCCCTGGCGATAGCCGCGCTGTTGAGCGGGCGGCTGGATAGCACCTTTGCGCGCTTCTCTCGCCCGTGGACGCTGGCGGCGTGGGCCTTCCTGACGCTCGGTATTGTGCTGGGCTCCGCGTGGGCTTACTACGAGCTCGGATGGGGAGGCTGGTGGTTCTGGGATCCGGTGGAAAACGCGTCGCTGATGCCATGGCTGGCCGGCACCGCGCTGCTGCATTCGCTGGCGGTCACTGAACAGCGCGCCAGCTTCAAGGCGTGGACGCTTCTGCTCGCTATCTGCGCATTTTCGCTCTGTCTGCTGGGGACCTTTCTGGTGCGTTCCGGCGTGCTGGTCTCGGTTCACGCTTTTACCTCCGACCCGGCGCGCGGCACGTTTATTCTTGCCTTTATGGTGCTGGTCATTGGCGGCTCTTTACTGCTGTTCGCCATGCGTGGCTATAAAGTCCGCTCTCGGGTAAATAATGCGCTCTGGTCGCGCGAGTCGCTGCTGCTCGGCAACAACGTTCTGCTGATGGCCGCTATGCTCACGGTGCTGCTGGGTACGCTGCTGCCGCTGGTGCATAAACAGCTGGGCCTCGGCAGTATTTCGATTGGCGAGCCGTTCTTTAATACGATGTTTAGCTGGCTGATGGCGCCGTTTGCGCTCCTGATGGGCATCGGCCCGCTGGTGCGCTGGGGGCGCGATCGCCCGCGTAAGCTCAGGGGGCTGCTGGTTATCGCCTGCGTAAGCACGCTGGCGCTGTCGCTTCTGTTGCCGTGGTGGTTGGGCGATAAGATTGTCGCCATGACGGTGGTCGGGCTGGCGATGGCCTGTTGGGTCTTTGTGCTGGCGGGAGTAGAGATCGCTTTGCGGGTTTCACGCGGCGCCAGGATGACCCTCAGCTACTGGGGAATGGTCGCAGGCCACCTCGGGCTGGCGGTCACCATCGTGGGTATCGCCTTTAGTCAAAATTACAGCGTGGAGCGCGACGTGCGCATGCGGGTGGGCGACAGCGTCGATGTCCATGAATATCGTTTTTCTTTCCGTGAGGTCAAAGAGGCGATCGGCCCAAACTATCGCTCCGCCGTCGCGGTGATTGGCGTCATGCGACGCGGCGAACCGCAGGCGATACTGAATGCGGAAAAGCGCTTTTACCACAGCAGCAGCGCCATGATGACCGAAGCGGCGGTTGACGGCGGATTTACCCGCGATCTCTATGCCGCGCTGGGCGAAGAGCTGGGCAACGGCGCCTGGGCCGTACGCCTTTATTATAAACCGTTCGTACGCTGGATTTGGGCCGGGGGAGTGCTGATGGCGCTGGGCGGGCTGTTGTGCCTGTGCGATCCGCGCTATCGCCCGCGCCGCGGATATCCTGGCGCGGAGGCCAGATGAAGCGCTGTACGTTGTTGATGCCGCTGGTCATTTTTATGGCTATCGCGATGCTGCTGCTGTGGCAGCTGGCGCGTAATGTGGAAGGGGACGATCCCAATAGCCTGGAGTCGGCGCTGATCGGAAAACCGGTACCGATTTTCCGTCTTGAGGCGCTGGAAGATCCCGGGCAGTATTTTCAGTCGGATGCGCTGGCGCAGGGCAAACCGCTGCTGCTTAACGTCTGGGCGACCTGGTGCCCGACCTGTCGCGCAGAGCATCAGTATTTGAATCAGCTTTCCGCGCGGGGGATCCGCGTGGTGGGTCTGAACTACAAAGACGATCGGCAGAAAGCAATTGGCTGGCTGAACACGCTGGGCAATCCCTACGCGCTGAGCCTGTTTGACGGCGACGGGATGCTCGGGCTGGATCTCGGAGTCTACGGCGCGCCGGAGACGTTTTTGATCGATGGACAGGGGATCATTCGCTACCGCCACGCGGGGGATCTTAACGATCGGGTGTGGGAGCGCGAATTCAGGCCGCTGTGGGAGAAGTTTAGCCGGGAGGCTGCGCCATGAGATTATTACTGAGCGCGCTGATGCTGCTGCTTTGCGCAAACGCGCTGGCCGCTATTGATGTCATGCCGTTTAAGGACGAGGAGCAGGAACAGCGGTTTCGCCTGCTCACGGAGCAGCTTCGGTGCCCGAAATGCCAGAACAATAGCATTGCGGATTCCAGTTCCGCGATCGCGGCCGACCTGCGGCAGAAAGTTTTTACGCTTATGCAGGAAGGAAAAAGCGACAGCGATATTGTGGACTACATGGTGGCGCGCTACGGCAACTTCGTTACCTACGATCCGCCATTAACCCCGCTGACGATGCTGCTGTGGGTCGTGCCGGCCGCAGCGATCGCCATGGGCGGTTGGGCTATAGTGGCCCGCTCCCGCCGCCGCGTCAGGCCAGGGCAGGAGACGTTTTCTGACGGCCGGGCGCCGGAGGATAAATCCGCCGGGCCGTGGATTTTTATACCTGGCGCGGCGCTTGCGCTGGCGGTAGGCGCGGTCAGCTATGGCCAGACCGGCCACTATCAGCAGGTGCAACGCTGGCAGCAGGCGGTGGCTCAGACGCCGGCTCTGTTGGCGCGGGTGCAGGATCCAAAGGCGCAGCCGCTTGATGAAGACGAACTGCGGCGTCTGGCCCTTGGGCTACGCACGACGCTGTGGCAAAATCCGGACGCTTCTATTGAGGATTGGCTTATGCTCGGGCGTCTCGGCAGGGTCCTGGACAACGCCGCTATGGCGACTCAAGCCTATGCTCGCGCTTACGCGCTGGCTCCGGATAACGATAGTGCGGCATTTGGCTATGCGGAGGCGCTGCTGCGGGTATCTGACCCGCGGGGCGGTGCGCTGGTGCGCCAACTGATGGAGGGCCAGCGCGTTAACGACCGCCTGCTTAATCTGTATGCGCTCAGTGCATCAGAGCAGGCGCATTTCAGCGAGGCGCTGACGGCGTGGCGGTTGCTGCTAAAACGATTACCGCCGGACGATACGCACCGGGCGGTCATTGAGCATCATATCAACCAGACGGAGCAACGGTTAACCCACGGACATCCCGCCGTTGACGCGCAAGGTTAATAACCACTCCGTTTGTTCACCAGGTTTTTCAGCGGCAGCGCCTGCTGCTGCCGCCGGATGTTGTCCAGCAGCTGGCGGGCAATCACCTCCGTCTGCGCGATGGAGGCCATATGCGGCGTGATCGCCACCTGCGGGTGTTGCCACAGCGGGTCCTCCTGGGGCAGGGGCTCGACGGGGAAGACGTCCAGCACCGCGCCGGACAGCTTGCCGCTATCCAGCGCCTCGAGCACGTCCTGATTCACCATATGCTCGCCGCGGCCGCAGTTAATCAGCGACGCGCCGTCGGGCAGCTGCTGCAGTAAAGGATGGGCGAGGATACCTCGCGTCTGCCCGGTTAACGGCAGGACGTTGATCAGCGCATCCAGCTGGCCAAGGAATTCGCCAGCCTGCGCCTCTCCGTGGTAGCAGCGCACGCCGGCAAGGGATTTTTCGCTACGCGCCCAGCCGGAAACCCGATACCCCAGCGCGGCCAGCTGCGAGGCGATATAGCCGCCAATTTCGCCGAGGCCCATGACGCCAACGTGATAATCGGCCGCCGCTCGCTGCGGATACATCTTCCAGACGCGCTCGCGCTGGTGGGCCAGCGCCCGGTCAAAGCGACGCTGAAACCACAGTACGCCCCACAGCGCGTATTCAAACATACCGTGACGAAAATCTTCATCCACCACCCGGCAGAGCGGAACGTCGCTGGCGAAAACGCTGGCGGGCAAATGGTCTACGCCGGCAGACGCGGCCTGGATCAGCTTCAGCTGAGGCGAGCGCGCCAGCAGCTGCGGGTCGGGAAACCAGCAGCAGGCGTATTGCGCCTCGCGGGCGGCGGGGTCCTCGGGCAGAACCGCTTTCACTTCCGGGAATAGCGCGAACGCGGCGCAAATCTCCCGGGTGTACTGAGGATCGTTACAATCCACGACGATGGTGAACTGAGTCATAGGCATTAGCTCTTATAAGAAGTATCAAGACGGTCCAGGCGCCGCAGCCACGCCTGCCACACCAGCTGGCGTTCATGTTCAACCCCCATCAGCTGCTCACAGGCGTGCCGGCTCAGCGGTTCAGGTATCGTATGGATGGGGCCGAGCGGCGCCAGCTGCGCGGCGGCCATCTGGATCTCGCAGGCGCGGTTCAGGTAGTACATGATGTAAAACGCATCGGCGACGGTGCGCCCGACCGACAGCAGCCCGTGGCTTTGCAGGATCATAGCGATGTTCTCGCCGAGCGAGCGCTGGATCCGCACGCGTTCATCGAGATCGAATGCGACGCCTTCATAAGGATGGTAGCCGACGCGTTGATAAAATTCGGTGCTGATTTGGTTAAGCTGCAGCAGCCCGTCTGCGCAGGCGGCAACGGCCATCCCCGGCAGCGTGTGGGTGTGGATCACGCAGTGGGCGTCTTCCCGGGCCATATGGACCGCGCTATGAATGGTAAATCCCGCCGAGTTTGCCGGGGCGCTGCCCTCGACGACCTTACCCTGCATATCGACCACAATTAAGTTGCTGGCGGTGACTTCGTCAAACATCATGCCAAAGGGGTTAATCAAAAACCGCGGCTCGCCGTCACCGGGCAGGCGCACGGAGAAGTGGGTATACAGCGTGTCTTCCCAGCCGAAGAGCGCCGCCAGACGATAGGCGGCGGCCAGCTGCTGGCGTAGTTCCCGTTCAGTTGCCATTTATTGCACTCCCATAAATTCACGAATGCGGGTGAGGGACGGATCGGCGGCATCGCTGCGAATGCGCTGCGGCGGCATATCGCTCTGCACGACGCCGTTTTCCATCATCACCACCCGGTCAGAAATTGATAAGGCGAAGTCCATCTCGTGGGTCACGATAATCATCGTCATGCCTTCGCGGGCGAGGGACTGAATGACCTTCAGCACTTCGCCAACCAGTTCAGGGTCCAGCGCCGACGTGGGTTCATCAAACAGCATGATGTCCGGTTTCAGCGCCAGGGCGCGGGCGATGGCCACGCGCTGCTGCTGGCCGCCGGAGAGTTGATACGGGTACTTTTCGGCGTGCGCCAGCAGACCGACGCGATCCAGCAGCCACAGCGCCTGCTCTCTGGCGGCGGCGCGGTCGAGCAGCTTGTGATAGAGCGGGGCGAGCATCACGTTATCCAGCACCGTGCGGTGGGGAAACAGGTTGAAGCCCTGGAACACCATGCCGATGCGGCGTACGCCCGCGCGCATTTGCTGTTTATCAACAATGGAGGCGCCCTTCAGGTAATCCTCGCCGTAAAGAATGATCTCGCCGCCGTCGATGCTTTCAAGGGCGTTAATGGTGCGGATCAGGGTGGTTTTGCCGGAGCCGGACGGGCCGATGATACTGATTACCTCGCCGTTTTCCACTTTCAGGTCGATGCCTTTCAGTACGTGGTGCTGGCCCCAGGATTTTTCGATGGCGTGCAGATCCAGCGCCGGCGGGTTGCCGCTGGCGGCCTGCGCTTTTTGCGTCTGTACCGGCGGCTTCAGGTTCAGGCGCAGGGTTTCGCATTCACGCTCGTTGAGCGTTTGCGGGCGCTTACGCTGAATATCCAGCAGGTTTTCCAGCGCCCGGAACAGCCAGCTAAACACCGTGACGACCATAACGTAGTAAATGGCGACCGCCAGCAGCGTCTCCATGACGAGAAAATTCTGCGCGTACAGGCGCTGGCCGGTCAGCAGCAGCTCCGGCAGCGAAATAACCGACAGAATCGAGCTGAGCTTGATGATGGTGATGTATTCGTTAATCAGCGTGGGCAGGGAAATACGAAACGCCTGCGGGATAATAATTAAGCGCTGAATCCCGATAAAGCTAAAGCTTAAGGCATGCCCGGCTTCGCTTTGCCCCCTGGCGACCGAAAGCAGGCCGCCGCGATGGATTTCCGCCATGTAGGCCGCTTCGGTCACCGTCATCGAGACCAGCCCGGCAATAAACGGAACGCCGAGCAGCGGTTGGGTGGCCGGAAACAGCTGCGGCAGGTTATAGACAAAGACCAGCAGGACCATCAGCGGTACGCTGCGGAAAAACCAAATATAGAGTTCGACGGGAACCTTCAGCCAGCGCGGGCCGGAGAGCTTCGCGCAGGCTAAAAGAAAACCTAATATCAGGCCAATAAACCAGGACAATGAACTGACGACAACCACGGTGACACACGCCTGCCAGAATGCCCCAACGCTAAATAATGAAAAAAAGTATCCCCAATCGAACTCCATACCGACTCCCGTTTAATTATTGTATTAATTGATGCTTTCTAAGTTGTATTTCTTGATGATGGCGTCATATTTGCCGTTGGCTTTAAGGGTGGCTAACGTTGATTTAATGGCCTCGGCCAGCTCGGTGTTGCCTTTGGCGACGTAAATTCCCAGCGGCAGCGGATAGACCAGACGGTTCGAGCTAATGGCCAGGCGGCCGCGGCTTTTCTCGACGATAATTTGCGCCGCCGGGGCGATTTCTAACTGGGCGTTGATATTTTTCGACAGCAGGGCCTGGGAGGCTTCCGGCGCGGTCGGGAATTCCTGGATACTAATGGCCGGTTTGCCGTTTTTCAGGCAGTACTCGTCGGAGTGCGTTTTCAGGCTGGAAACCCAGGCGGTACCCGCCTGCAGACCTACCTTCACGCCGCACAGTTCGTCTTCCGTTTTTGGCTGAATGGCGCTGCTTTTCAGCGCAATAATGGACGCGCCGGAGAGGGCGTAAGGGATGGCGTCCGCCTGCTTCTGGCGCTCGGGCGTCACGTACATCCCGGAGATCACCGCATCGTATTTTTTACCGATACCTAAGATCAGGCTGGTGAATTTTGTGTCGATAAGCTGCGGTTTGGCCTTCAGCTGTTCGGCGATCAGCGCCGCGAACTCCGGGTCGATGCCGACAATATTGTTATTGCTGTCATAGGATTCAAAAGGCGGATAGGTCACCTCCATCCCGACTTTAAAGACGCCCTCGGTCAGCAGCTCAGCGGCCTGAGCCAGCGGGGAAAAACAAGCGGTGACGGCGATGGATAAAGCCACACGGCGCGAGATTTTTTTTAGCGTTTTGTTCATCATTTATCCTCACGGGTTATTTACGGTTTTTTGCTGTGCTTGTTTTTTCAGATGGCCAAAGGTGTTAGTGCCGCGGGCGCGTTCGGGGAGCTGGAGCTCGCCTCGGGTGACTTTCTCGCGCAGGTAGCGATAGGTCTGTAACGCCTGGCTCCACATATGCTCACCAATGCTCAGTTCTTGATATTCGCTGGCTTCGCCTGCCTCAAGGAAGCCCGGCAGCGGGCGAATCAGCGTGTGGTAGTCGCAGGCGAAAAACAGCGGGAAGGAGTAGCGTTCCTGCGGCACCTTGCGTACGCGGTGTGCGGTTGCAACAAATGTGCCAGCGCTCAGGACTTCCAGCATGTCGCCGATATTAATCACGAAAGCCTCTTCTCCGGCCGCGTTCTTCAGCGGCGGGGCGTCGATCCAGTCGCTATCTTCATTCAGCACTTCAAGACCCGGCTGGTCGGCGAGCAGCAGGGTGAAGCATTCATAGTCGGTGTGTGCACCAATACCGGGAACATCTTCGGCGCTGGCGTCAAAGGGGTAGTGGATCAGACGCAGCTTTGACGGCGGGCAGGTAACCATCGACCTGAAATAGCCCTCCGGCAGGCCAAGGGCGAGAGCGAAGGCGTCAAACAGGCGATGCCCAAGGGCGAAAACCGCGTCATAGTAGGCCAGCACGCGGGATTGAAATTCCGGGACGTCCGGCCACTCGTTGGCGCCAATCAGCGGCGTTTTCGCCACGACGAACGGGTGGTCGTCGGCGGCCTGAAAGCCGATATCAAACGCCTCTTTGTGATCCGGCTTGCCGGAGCCGTAAATCTCTTCCCCTTCGGGAACGTAGCCCTTATGGCTTTTCGACTGTCCGATGTAGTACGCCATCTTGCGCTCCATCGGCAGGGCGAAAATCTCTTTGGCCGCCGCGCGGATCCCGGCAATCAGTTCGGGCGCGATGCCGTGGCCGGTAACGTAGAAAAAGCCGACTTCGCGGGCCGCCTGGCCGATGGCGTCGGCCACCGCCTGGCGTCGGACGAGATCGTCGCAGGCCAGGTCGCTGATATCGATGGTCGGTAATTCAGTAAACGAACTTTTTGCAGCGGTCATTTATTCCGTTCCTTATTCAGTTTGCGAGGTGAATTCAACAAAATGCTGCTGTTCACGCTGGGCCATCCAGGCGTTCAGCGACCACAGGTCGGCGACCGGAACGTTGGTAAACGGCAGGTGATGCAGGTAGCCATCGGGGCCAAATTCCGGCGTAAGCGTGGTGTGCTGGTAGCCGCGCCGGCGCTGCGATTGCCAGATCTGTTCCCAGAAGCGCTGCTGAAACCGCAGGGCCGCCCGATATTCCGGCGCGGCGGGGTGCGGCACCTGCGGCCCCTGGTCGTACCCGGCGCGGGCCTGAATATGGTGGACCCGTTCGATAAAGGCGCTGAAGTCATCGCAGGGGTCATCCAGCAGGCGTTCGCTTACCACGATCCAGTGGCTGATATCGGCGGTAAAGCGCAGCTGCGGCAGCTGTTGAATTATCTCCAGCGTCAGCCACGGGCTATACAGCGACGTGGCGCGATGGGTTTCAAAGCTGCAGAACAGTTCATATTCGGCGGCGAGCTCATGCGCTCTGCCGAGAAAATCCACCTGCTGCGCCAGCGGCCAGCGGTCGTTACCGGCCAGCAGATTGACGAAGCGCGGATTAAGCGCTTTTGCCGCCGCAAAACGTTCTTTTAAGCGCTCCAGATGCTGCGCGGGCGTCTCGGCCTGGGCCGGAATAACGCCGCCGCCGCTGAACACAATGGCGATATACTCAAGCGCGGACGCTTCGATGCGTTGGGCCAGCGTCCGCTGCTCTTCTGGCGTCAGCGGAACCCGCGCTTCAATACCGCAGCAGCCGACGCTCCGGAGTTCGCTGACCGTTTGCTGCCACGGGGTGGTGACGCCCCACAGCGTGCGAAAGACGTTAAGCTGCATGGTTTTTCCTCTATGGATATTTCACGCCCGGGAGAACGCAGAGCATTTCATACAGCAGGTTGGCGGCCAGCTGGGACGTGTTGCCGCTGACGTCATAGGGGGGCGAGACCTCGACCAGGTCGCAGCCAATCAGGTTCAGACCGCGGCAGCCGCGCACGATTTCCAGCGCCTGAATCGACGTCAGTCCGCCCACTTCCGGAGTTCCGGTGCCGGGGGCCCAGATCGGGTCGAGGCTATCAATATCGAAGCTGAGATAAACCGGGCCAGCCCCCATTTGCTGGCGCACTTCGGCCATCAGCGGGGTCAAAGATTTGTGCCAGCACTGCTCGGCCTGAACCAGACGAAAACCGCGATCGACGCCCCACTGGAAGTCACCGGCGGCGTAACCCTGCGCGCGCTGGCCAATCTGGACGACGCGTTTAAGATCCAGCAGCCCCTCTTCGACGGCGCGGCGGAAGGTGGTGCCGTGGGCAATCTTTTCGCCGAACATCTCATCGTTGGTATCGGTGTGGGCATCGACGTGAATCAGCCCAACCGGACCGTGCTTTTTGGTCAGCGCGCGCAGGATCGGCAGGGTAATGGTGTGATCGCCCCCCAGCGTCAGGGGGATAAGCGGAAAACTATTTAAACCGGTGTAGTAATCCTCGATAATCTGCACCGATTTGAGCAGGTTGTAGGTATTGATCGGTACATCACCGATATCTGCCACCGACAGTGAATCAAAAGGCGCGGCGCCGGTGGCCATGTTGTACGGGCGAATCATTACCGATTCGGTACGAATATAGCGCGGTCCGTAGCGCGTTCCGGAACGCTGTGAGGTTCCGATATCCAGCGGGATGCCGACAAACGCTGCATCAAGTCCCTGTAAATCTTCGATAAATGGCAGGCGCATCATCGTGGCGCGGCCACCAAAACGCGGCATCTCGTTGCCACCCTGCGGTTGATGAAAGACGTTATCCATTTCAGCTCCTGAATCTGACAAACAAAACTCAACAGCAGGGATAGTGCGAAAGATGTGCTGGACTTTAAATCGTCTGCCGCAAATACTTAGTTCATTTATTAGTGAACTAAGACGCTATGCTTAACGACGCGACGCTTAACATTCGACAGCTCCAGGTTTTTGAGGCGGTGGCCCGTCTTGAGAGCTATGGCCGGGCCCAGCAGGAGCTGGGGATTTCCGTTTCCGCGATCAGCAATGCGATGTCGCAGCTGGAAGGCCAGCTTGGCTTTAGCCTGTGTCAGCGCGGGCGCGGCGGCTTTGCGTTGACCGAAAAAGGGCAGCATTTTTTACAGCAGGCGATCCGCGTGCTGAGCGAACTGAATGAACTGGAGCGCCAGTCGGCGCTGCTGAAAGGCGAGCATAGCGGCACGATTTGTATCTCAACGCTTGATTCCATCGAGACGGAGACCGCGCTGTCGCTGCCGGTCGTGCTGCGCAGCTTTAGCGATAAGTTTCCTAATGTGCATATCAAGCTGATTATCCGTACCCCGGCGGAACAGCTTAACGGCGTATTGAATAACCATATCGATCTCGCCATCGGCAGCTACAACTCGCGGGTGCATAACATCATCAGCGAACCGCTCTATCGCGAGCAGCACTGGCTCTACTGCAGCGACCTGCATCCCATGTTCTTCAGTCGACAGCTCGATAAAGAGCTGATCAGCCAGTGTCCGCTGGTGACGCGCAGCTACTGGAATACCAGCGATCTGCGGCGGCGCGGGTTCAGCAAGGGCAGCGCGACCGTTGAAACCGTCGATGCGCAGCTGCTGCTCATCCTCTCCGGGAAATACATCGGCTACCTTCCCGAGCACTACGCCTGGCCGTGGATTAAGGAGAATCGCCTGCGCGTACTGCTGCCCAATGAGTTTGGCTTTCAATCTCCCTTCTCGGCGATATGTAAGCGCGGGCGCAGCAACGAACCCTACCTGAAGGAGTTTCGCAATCTACTCAAGAAGAATACGGTGGCCAGACCGAAGTGGAGCGAATGAGATTCGTATTGAATGAGTAACAGCTTATGCCTGATTAGAATTGTAAAAAGACCGCTCAATATCAGGCATATAAAAGGTAATGTGCCATTAATCATATGTGGCTAAGAAAAAGCTTAGATAAAAATATCGTCCTGCACCTGGATAATTCCCATTCCCGACCTGGTTAAAAAATGACCTTTTTGTGTGTTTTTTCTGAATTAATGTTAAATCCAACGCCTGACGTTGTTTGTTAAAATTTTTTCTGCTGCAATCGACAAATATATTTTTGACGTATTTTTTTTCTAATGGATGGGAAGATGATAAGAAATAGCTTATTGGCATTGGTGTGCATTTCTGTAGGTTTATTACAGGGGTGTACTAATGGTAAAAAACCGCAGAGCGCACTCATAAAAAAAGATGTCATTCAAAATGAACAGCCCGCGCAGGTTCCTGCTTTACAGCAGTGTATCCAGGATGCCGACGCTTTAGTTAAGCTCGATAAAAAGTTTCAGCAGGACTCAAACGAGCTATATGGTTTAATCAATGACGCTAAGTTTTATGCTTCTGTTTCAGACCAAACCTCCGCCAGCGTAAAATCAACGATTACACCGCTTTTTGAATACAAGATAAACGATAAGTGTAATAGCATTTCGCAGAAATTAATTAAAGAGTTTGAAAGCCGGGCAAGAAAAGCTGAACTCAAGGATGGGCTGGCCAGATGATGGACGCTAAGGGGAAACTGAATATATGCAATCTACGAGGTCCTGCGATTGTATTTGCTCTTTTTACCCTTATTGTTGTGTTTCCTGCTCGTGCTAAGCCGGGAGACTTCCTTGATAATATATCGAAACTCGAAATAAACAATCCGCCGGCCTCAGGCGCCGCCAGCGGGGAGTCGGTCTCGTCTAAGCAAAATAACGATAGCCCTGATAAAAAAACGCCTCAGAAGCAGGACGTCGTCAGAAAAAAAAGTCATCAGAATAAAACAGAGAGTACGATTAACGCTCTGCGGAAACAGAATGCGGAGCTGAGCGCTGCCGCCAAAGCGGCGGAGAAAAAGCACGCTGAAACGACGCGCGAACTGTCGGCGCAGATCGCCGCGCTGAAGGCTCAGAGTGAACAGCGTGTACAGAAAGAGAGCGGCGAAACTACCGCCGTGAGCGCGCTGAGCAAAAAGAACGCCGAGCTGGCCGCCGCTGCCGAAGCGGCGCAGAAAAAACTGGATGAGACCACCCGCTCGCTGACGGCGCAGATCGCCGCATTGACGGCACAGCGTGCACAGAACGAAAGCGGGCAGACCACCGCGCTTGATGCGCTGAGCAAAAAGAACGCCGAGCTGGCCGCCGCTGTCGAAGCGGCGCAGAAAAAACTGGATGAGGCCACCCGCACGCTGTCGGTGCAGATTGCCGCGCTGAAAACGCAGAAGGAGCAGAGTGAGAACCTGCAGAAATCGACGATCGATACGCTGACGGGAAAGAATCTGGAACTGCGCGCCGCTGCCGAATCTGCACAGAAAAAGCAGGATGAGACCTCCCGTGCGCTGTCGGCGCAGATTGCCGCGCTGAACAAGCAGCGTGCGGAGAGTGAAGAGCAGCAGAAAACCGCGCTTGATGCGCTGACCAAAAAGAACGCCGAGCTGGCCGCTGCCGCCGAAGCGGCG
>NZ_JBEAFN010000068.1:0-62751 GCF_040061795.1 Klebsiella sp. GN_Kp190 | reverse complement strand
CCGCAGACGGCGGTGAACCCGTAGCCCGGGCAAGGCGCATCGCGCCGCCCCCGGGAGCAGAGTGCAGAGTGGCCGAATTTCCCGGAGGCGATGCTGCGCATCTGTCCGGGCTACCAGACCCGCAGACGGCGGTGAACCCGTAGCCCGGGCAAGGCGCATCGCGCCGCCCCCGGGGAAAGGGCCCTGACGCAGGTTGCTTACCCCTGCGGCTCAACCGCCGTTCCGGCATAGATATCAAACCGGTGGCCTTTGGTCACCACCGCGTTCGGCGTCGCGACATCCGCCAGCGGCGGCGCGTAGTCCGGGCGCTTAACCACCACCCGTTTGGTCGCCAGCTGACGCGCCGGCGCCAGCAGACCGTCGGCGTCTAAATCCGGCCCCACCAGCGACTGAAATACCCGCATCTCTTTCTTCAC
Source organism: Klebsiella sp. GN_Kp190 (assembly GCF_040061795.1). NCBI lineage: Bacteria > Pseudomonadati > Pseudomonadota > Gammaproteobacteria > Enterobacterales > Enterobacteriaceae > Klebsiella > Klebsiella sp. GN_Kp190. The sequence goes on along the minus strand of NZ_JBEAFN010000068.1, from coordinate 62,335 downwards.
CAGCGCGCTTTTCTGCTTATGCGGAAACATCGGGTCGAGATAGACCACCTGCGGACGCGGAGTGATATCGGTCAGCGCCGTCAGGCTGGAAGCGTGAATCAGCCGCAGACGCTCCTGCAACCAGGGGCCGATTTCAGCGTCGGCGTAGCCGCGCGCCAGGCCATCGTCGAGCAGCGCGGCAACCACCGGGTTACGCTCCAGCATCCGCACGCGACAGCCCACGGAGGCAAGAACAAAGGCATCCCTTCCCAGACCGGCGGTCGCATCGACCACATCCGGCAGATAGTCGCCTTTGATTCCCACCGCTTTCGCCACCGCCTCGCCGCGGCCGCCGCCGAACCTGCGCCGATGGGCCATGGTCCCGCCGACAAAATCAACAAAGATGCCGCCAAGCTTCGGTTCATCGCGCTTGCGCAGCTCAAGATGCGCCGGGGTCATCACCAGCGCCATCGGGTTGTCCTCATCCTGCTCCAGCCCCCAGCGGTCAGCCAGAACAGATAAGGCGCCGTCTCCGGCGCCCGTTTCATCAATTAAACAAATTTTCACAACAGGATTAACTCTTAATGCCGTAATGCTCAAGCATCGCGTCCAGCTGCGGCTCGCGACCGCGGAAGCGTTTGAACAGGACCATTGGCTCTTCCGAACCGCCGCGGCTAAGGATGTTGTCGAGGAACGACTGGCCGGTTTCGCGATTGAAGATACCCTCCTCTTCGAAGCGCGAGAAGGCATCCGCCGCCAGGACGTCGGCCCACAGATAGCTGTAATAACCCGCTGCGTATCCGCCGGCGAAAATATGGCTGAAGGCGTGCGGGAAACGGCCCCACGACGGCCCGGGGATCAGCGCCACCTGCTGCTTAATTTCCGCCAGCGTTTCGAGGATTTTCGCGCCCTGCTGCGGGCTGAACTCCGCATGCAGGCGGAAGTCGAACAGGCCAAACTCCAGCTGGCGCAGAATAAACATCGCCGCCTGGTAGTTCTTCGCCGCCAGCATTTTCTCCAGCAATTCCTGCGGCAGCGGCTCGCCGGTTTCATAGTGGCCGGAGATAAAGGCCAGCGCTTCCGGCTCCCAGCACCAGTTTTCCATAAACTGGCTCGGCAGCTCGACCGCATCCCACGGTACCCCGCTGATGCCGGACACGCCGGCGGTGTCGATACGGGTCAGCATATGGTGCAGACCGTGGCCAAACTCGTGGAACAGGGTGATCACTTCATCGTGGGTGAACAGCGCCGGCTTACCGTTGACGGGACGGTTAAAGTTACAGGTCAGATAAGCGACCGGCTTTTGCAGCGAGCCGTCAAGCTTGCGCATCTGGCCAACGCAGTCATCCATCCATGCCCCGCCGCGTTTATGTTCGCGAGCGTAGAGATCGAGATAGAAGCTACCGCGTAGTTCATTTTTTTCATCGTACAGTTCGAAGAAGCGCACTTCCGAATGCCAGACGTCCACATCGGTACGCTCTTTCGCGGTAATACCGTAAATACGCTTAACCACCTCGAACAGGCCGTTAACCGCTTTGTTTTCCGGGAAGTAGGGGCGCAGCTGTTCATCGCTGATGCTGTAAAGATGCTGCTTCTGTTTTTCGCTGTAGTAAGCGATATCCCACGGCTGCAGTTCATCCACGCCGAATTCGGCTTTGGCGAAGGCGCGCAGCTGGGCCAGCTCTTTCTCACCCTGCGGACGGGCGCGTTTCGCCAGGTCGGTCAGGAAGTCGAGCACCTGCTGCGGATTTTCGGCCATTTTGGTCGCCAGCGACTTGTCGGCAAAGCTGTCAAAGCCCAGCAGCTGCGCCAGCTCGTGGCGCAGGGCGAGGATTTCCGCCATTACCGGGCTGTTGTCCCATTTTCCGGCGTTCGGCCCCTGGTCGGAGGCGCGGGTGGAATAGGCGCGATACAGCTCTTCACGCAGCGCCTGATTGTCGCAGTAGGTCATTACCGGCAGATAGCTCGGGATATCCAGGGTCAGCAGAAACCCTTCCTGCTCTTTGGCTTCAGCCTGGGCTTTCGCTGCGGCAAGCGCGCTTTCCGGCATGCCGGAGAGCTCAGATTCATCGGTGACCAGCTTGGTCCAGCCCATGGTCGCGTCGAGCACGTTGTTGCTGTACTGATTGCCCAGCTCGGAGAGGCGGGCGGCGATTTCGCCGTAGCGTTTCTGCTGCTCTTTCGCCAGGCCAATACCGGAGAGTTCAAAATCGCGCAGCGCGTTATCTACCGCTTTTTTCTGCGCGGTATTCAGGGTGGCGTAATGGTCGCCGTCGCGCAGGTCGCGGTACGCTTTGTACAGGCCTTCATGCTGCCCAACCCAGGTGCTGTACTCCGAAAGCAGCGGCAGGGTCTGCTCGTAGGCTTCGCGCAGTTCCGGACTGTTTTTGACCGAGTTCAGGTGGCTGACCGGGGAAAAAATACGCCCCAGCACGTCGTCTACTTCCGCCAGCGGCTGGCAAAGATTTTCCCAGGTATACGGCGCCCCTTGCGCCACCGCGCGCTCTACCGCCGCCCGGCAATCATCCAGCGCTTTAGTGACCGCGGGGACCACGTGCTCGGGTTTGATGGCAGAGAATGGCGGTAATGAAAAAGGCGTCAGTAATGGATTGGTCATATGCGCAGTCCTGTTGAATTGGGTGAATGAAGCGCGCGTCCGGCGCTATAGCATGAGATCTAGAATGGGGGATAGTTTGCTGAATTTCAATGTCAGGCGCCGCGCGCAGGCGGGTATTACTGCGATAAGTCTGGCCGTTGTGGCCAGAGCGCATAAAAAAGCCGGGTTCGCCTCGCGGCGACCCGGCTCGTTTTAGGCTGACAAGCAGCTTATACCACCATCCCCAGCAGCAGACAGCCTACCAGGCCGCACACTGAGATAATGGTTTCCAGCACCGACCACGACTTAATGGTCTCGCCGATGGTCAGGTTGAAGTATTCCTTAAACAGCCAGAAGCCCGGGTCGTTAACGTGGGAGAAGATAACGCTGCCGGAGCCAACGGCGATCACCATCAGTTCCGGGCTCACGCCGGTGGTGGCGATCAGCGGCGCGGCGATACCGCCCGCGGTGATCGCCGCAACGGTGGCGGAACCCAGCGCGATACGCAGTACCGCAGCAATCGACCATGCCATAAACAGCGGGGACATATTGGATTCATGCATGATAGAAGCAATGTATTTATCCATGCCGCTATCGACCAGCACCTGCTTGAAGGCGCCGCCGCCGCCGATGATCAGCAGCATCATGGCGATAATTTTGATCGAGGAGGTCAGCGTATCGTTAATCTGCTCCATGGAACGACCGCGGTTAAGACCGAAGGTGAACATGGCGATCAGTACCGCGATCAGCGTGGCCATGACCGGGTCGCCGAAGAATTCCGCGATCGGCAGGAAGGCATGACCTTTCGGCAGAACCATTTCGGCCACGGCGCGCATAGCCATCAGAATAACCGGTACCAGAGAGGTCCAGACGCTGACGCCGAAGCCCGGCATCTCTTCCTCAGTGAACGTTTTCGGGTTATGCAGGCCTTCCGGAATCGGCTTATCGATACCTTTCAGGAAGCGTGCGTAAACCGGCCCCGCAAGGATAACCGTCGGGATCGCCAGAATCGTACCGAACAGCAGGGTTTTACCCATGTCGGCATGGAAAATAGTGGCAATGGCAGTCGGGCCCGGGTGCGGAGGCAGGAAACCGTGCGTGACGGAGAGCGCGGCCGCCATCGGGACGCCGATATAGAGCAGCGGGATACCGGCGGATGCGGCGATGGTAAAGACCAGCGGCAGCATCAGTACGAAGCCCACTTCATAGAACAGGGCGAAGCCGACGGTAAAGCCGGTGAGCACAACCGCCCATTGAATATGTTGTTTACCAAATTTGGCAATCAGCGTGGTGGCGATACGCTGCGCGCCGCCGCAGTCCGCCAGCATTTTACCGAGCATCGCGCCGAAGCCCATGATCAGCGCGAGGCTGCCGAGGGTTCCCCCAACGCCGTTTTTGATGGAGACGATAACTTTATCCAGAGGCATACCCTGCATGAGCCCGACGGCAAGTGCCACCAGAACCAGAGCGATAAACCCGTTCAGCTTGAAACGGATCATCAGCAACAATAACAGGGCAACCCCGATAGCAACGATGACTAATGGCATGATTTACCTGGCCTTAATTTGTTATGGGTAACGTCATAGTTTCAACATTGACTTCATCCGTTCCGACCGGAACAAAAAATGTCTGACGCCGTAGAAGCTGGCTTTATCCTTACCCAGAGAAAGGATAGCTGGCTATTTTTTTATCTGTGGCGCCTGAAGCGAATGATACGGGTAACATATGAAGTTTGAGAATCACCTGGGCGGTGAAAATTTCAAATATGAGACTTAAGTCATACTCTTTCCCGGGTTTCTGCCGGGTCGCTTAGCGGGAAATGTTGCGCGGTAACATGAGGGGAGTCGCCCGGCCGCGAAAAGGCAGCCGGGCGGGGAAATCAGTAGTAGGAGTGCTCGCCGCGCTGGTGTTCAGTCAGATCGCGTACGCCTTTCAGTTCCGGGAACTCGTTCAGCATCTGCTTCTCGATCCCCTCTTTCAGCGTCACGTCAACCATCGAACAGCCGTTGCAGCCGCCGCCGAATTGCAGAATCGCCAGGCCATCGTCGGTGATTTCCATCAACGTGACGCGCCCGCCGTGGCCGGCCAGCTGCGGGTTAATCTGCGACTGCAGCAGGTACTCAACGCGCTCCATGAGCGGGGCATCGTCGGACACTTTGCGCATCTTGGCGTTTGGCGCTTTCAGCGTCAGCTGGGAGCCCAGCTGGTCGGTAACAAAATCGATTTCAGCGTCTTCCAGGTACGGCGCGCTAAGCTCATCGACGTAGGCGGTGAGTTGCTCAAACTTCAGCGCGGTATCGGAATCTTCCACCGCATCCGGTGGGCAGTAGGACACGCCGCACTCGGCGTTAGGGGTGCCGGGATTGATCACAAATACGCGAATTTGTGTCCCTTCTTCCTGATTTGCCAGCAGTTTGGCAAAGTGCGCTTGTGCAGCATCGGAAATACGGATCATAGCGTTGGCCTAATAGTTGACTATTTTACTGGGTTATTATACGCCCATCAGCAGGGGTCTACAAGGTACGGCATATACACCATACCTGAACCGTCGCGGCGCCGTTTCGCAAAAGCAGGCGGGATATCTCGGCGACGGTGCTTCCGGTTGTGACGACATCATCCACAATGGCGATATGGTGGCCCTGGAGCGACAATTCAAGCTGGAAGGCGTTTTTCAGGTTCCGTTTGCGCAATCTGGCGCTGAGCTGATGCTGGGTGGCGGTGCGGCGCCGGCGGGTTAGCGCATCGCTGCGCCAGGCGCAGTCCAGCCAGCGGGAGAGCGGTCGGCACAGCAGATCGCTCTGATTAAATCCCCTCTTCCACTGACGACGCTGCCAGAGCGGCACGCTAATTATCCGGTCCGGGCGGGGAAGATCCCGACGCTGGCGAATGCGCAACAGCAGCAGACGCGCCAGCGCCGGGGCCAGCTCGGGCCGCTTATTGAATTTCAGTTGGTGAATCAGGCCGCTCAGCGGCGGTCGATAGTCATTCACCGTCACCAGCCGCTGCCACGGCGGCGGTTTTTGCAGGCAGCGCCCGCAGGGCAGCGTGCTTGATTGGGCCGGCAGGCCGCACTGCGGGCACAACGGTTCAGACGCCAGCAGCGCCGACGCGCATCGCGAGCAGATCCCCCAGTTGGCGATGGCCAGCGGCATTTGGCATAGCCAGCATAAGCTGTGTGCTGTTAGCATATTTCCCCCTCGTATTGGTGGAAAGAGAACAGTAACTGATGAAAACGATCGCGTGGCAGACCACGGGCGAAGGAAATTGTCATCTTGTGCTGCTGCACGGATGGGGGCTGAATGCCAAAGTGTGGGATTGCATCACGCCGCAGCTGGCTTCGCATTTTACGCTGCACCTCGTCGACCTGCCTGGCTATGGCCGCAGCGGCGGCTTTGGCGCGATGTCGCTGGAAGAGATGGCCCAGCGGGTGCTGGAAAACGCGCCAGAGCGCGCTATCTGGCTGGGCTGGAGCCTCGGCGGGCTGGTGGCCAGCCAGGTCGCGTTATCCCATCCCGATCGCGTGCAGGCGCTGGTCACCGTGGCCTCTTCCCCCTGCTTTAGCGCTCACGACAGCTGGCCCGGCATTAAGCCCGACGTGCTGAGCGGGTTTCAGCAGCAGCTGAGCGAAGATTTTCAACGCACCGTCGAACGCTTTCTGGCGCTGCAAACCCTGGGTACCGAAAGCGCGCGTCAGGATGCGAGAGCGCTGAAGAGCACGGTGCTGTCGCTACCGATGCCGTCGCCGGACGTTTTAAACGGCGGGCTGGAGATCCTCAAAACCGCCGATTTACGCCAGCCGTTGACCGCCCTCGACATGCCTTTTTTGCGCCTGTACGGTCGGCTGGACGGTCTGGTACCGCGTAAAATCATTCCGCTTCTCGATGCGCTGTGGCCCAAAAGCACGTCGATTGTCTTCGATAAAGCCGCCCATGCGCCGTTCATTTCACATCCGCAGGCGTTTTGCGCTCCGCTGATCGAGCTGAAGCGTGAGATCGATAAATTTTTTTAGCGGGACGTGGTAAAAACGCTGGGTGCAGCAATACTTAGGTTGTTGCGGGGGTTGACTATTTCATGCTGGCCCCGTGACCTAAAAAAAACAACCTAATGGAGAGTAGAGGCTATGAAACTTGTTACAGGAATTGTTGCATCTCTGGTGATTGGCTCCCTGTCCTTCGGCGCGTTCGCCGCCAAGGAAATTCAAAAAGACGAAGTGGCTAAGTTGAACCTGACCAAAATTGGTTCGATTACCACCTCCAGAACAACCTCTCCGATGGATGCAAAGCGCGATCTGTCGAAAAAAGCGGATGAGCTGGGCGGCACCTATTTTGTGGTGATTGCAGGCGAGAAGAACGAGAAAACGGTTCACGCTAACGCGGACGTCTACAAGTAAGCCAGAAAGCGGGTCTCAGGACCCGCTTGCGGTATATGCCGCAGTCGGTTCCCGGAGGCGGCGCGTTGCGCCTGTCCGGGCAACCCACCCCAGAACCGTACAAATCTGTGGTCGAATCTCCCGGGTCGCGGCGTAAACGCCTTACCCGGGCTACCAAGCCCAAAACCGCACAAACTCGTAGCCCGGATAAGGCGTTAGCCGCAAACCGGGAAACCTGCCTTCACAGCCCAATCAGCGCAGCGACCACCACTCCCGCAGGCAGGCTTTGCCTTCCGGGCAGCTTTTACAGCTGCCGGAGAGGCAGCCATCGGCATCTTCGGTCACTTTCACCGCTTTCCCCATCGCTTGCAGGCGGCCCAGCATGGCGTCAATCAGCGGCTGCGGCGTATTCAGGCGGACGCTGAGCTGCTTTGCCTCCATCCTCCCCTGCAGGGCCAGCATATCGCGGACTTCAATTAATGACGCCATCATCGCTCCTTAGTGGCAATCGCCCGCCGGACTCTGGCAGCAGGTGGACGGCGTTTTGCGCGTCGCCAGCAGCGAGACGTCCACCCGGCTGCGCGCTCTGCGCAGCAGGCCAAAGATCACGATATTGAACAGCACCACCGCCAGAATGCACACCAGGCTATAGCGCGGATGCTGGCTAAAGCTGACGGTCTGGTAGTACAGCGTAGAGAGCGAGTAAGCGATATTCAGCCCCCACAGGACGGAGAACATCATCCAGCCGCGGCTCGACTCGCGGGCAATCGCCCCCATTACCGAGATGCAGGGAATATAGAGCAGGACAAAAATCAGGTAGCTGTACGCCGCAGCGGCGCTACCGAATTTGCTGCCCATGACGCCCATCGCGCCGGTTGCCATTTCGCCGTCGCCTTTACTGGCTTCGATAGGGTTGGCCAGCACGCTCAGGCTGAACGTATCTTTCAGGCTCTGCCAGGTCTCATCTACCGCGGCCAGCAGCTCGTCGCCGAGGCTAAACGTCTGCGGATTAAACGCTTCGTTCTGGATATCTTCGGCGGTGTAGAGGGTGTTCAGCGTCCCCACCACCACTTCCTTGGCCATCGCGCCGGTGAACAGCCCGACGGTCGCCTGCCAGTTATCCTCATGTACGCCAATCGGTTTAAATACCGGGGTAATCACCCGGCTGACCGACGCCAGCGCCGAGTCGTTGATGTTATCGACGATCTTACCGCTCAGCGAGAAGCTGTTCAGCGCGCTGAGGAAGATACTGACGATAACGATCACTTTACCCGCGCGCAGGACGAAGCCTTTCAGGCGCTGCCAGGTCTGGATAATCAGACTCTTCACGTGCGGAACGTGATACACCGGCAGCTCCATCACGAACGGCGACGCTTCGCCGCGCATAATGGTATGCTTCAGCATCAGTCCGGTCGCAATCGCCATCACGATCCCCAGTACGTACAGCGAGAAGACCGCCAGCGCGCCGTTCTGGCCGAAAAAGGCGGCGGCGAAGACGGCGAAAATCGCCAGCCGCGCGCCGCAGGACATAAACGGTGCCATCATAATGGTCATCAAACGTTCGCGCGGCGCATCAAGCGTACGCGCGCCCATCACCGACGGAACGTTGCAACCAAAACCGACGATTAACGGCACGAAGGATTTCCCCGGTAGCCCCAGCGCCTGCATCAGGCGGTCCATCACAAACGCCGCCCGCGCCATATAGCCAGAGTCTTCAAGGAAAGAGAGGAACAGGTACATCATGCCGATCTGCGGTACCAGCGGCAGTACGGTATTGATACCGCCGCCAATCCCCTGGGCGAGGAACACCGTCAGCCAGTCCGGGAAATGCAGGGTATAGCCAACCCACTGAATACCGTGGATAAAGATAGCCACGGAACCGGCATCAAAAATGGGCTGCAGCGCGCCGCCGATATTAATCGCCAGCAAGAACATCAGGTACATAACGAACAGGAAGACCGGCAGGCCGAGGAAGCGGTTGAGGATCACTTTATCCATCGCCGCGGTAAAGCGGCTGGGCTCGGCGGTAAGGGTGTTACTGACCGCATCGCAAATGGCGGCAATGCTTTGGTAACGGGCATCGGCGATATGCAGCGCGGGGTCATCCATCTCTTCGCTCAGGTGCGCCAGGGACACGTCCAGCTTGTGGGCAGCGTCACCGGCGTAGGCGCGGCTGTAAATATCGCCTTCAAGCATCTGTAAACCCAGCCAGCGACGCTGGCGCTGCGGAATATCCGCGGCCATGGCCTGCGCCAGCTTGTCCGCCTCCCGCAGCAGCGGCTGCGGATAGTGCACCAGTTCGATAGCCTGGTTCTGCTGATGGCGATCGATCGCCATTTTTAAGGCCTCGATACCGCGCCCGCGGGTGGAAACCAGCGGGATCACCGGGCACCCGAGACGCGCGGCCAGCGCGTCGACATCGATGCGGATCTTCTGTTTTTCCGCGATATCGAGCATATTCAGCGCGACCACGCAGGGGATGCCAAGCTCCAGCAGCTGCAGCGTCAGATAGAGGTTACGTTCCAGATTGGACGCATCGACCACGTTAATCAGCATGTCGGCGTCGCCGCTGAGAATATAGTGGCAGGCAATCTGCTCATCCAGCGAGGTTTGCGAGGAGATGGTGGTCAGGGAATACGTGCCCGGAAGGTCTACCAGCGTGACCTGATGATCGGTGGTGTTGAAACCACCCTCTTTGCGTTCAACGGTCACTCCCGCCCAGTTACCGACGCGCTGGCGCGCGCCGGTGAGCTGATTGAACAGCGTGGTTTTACCGGAATTAGGATTACCAATTAAGCCAAGGGTTAATTTTTTCATATTCATACTCTTAGTGCCGGTCAGGCATTATTGTGCAACCGCTTCCAGCTCAATTAACGCAAGATCCTTTTTACGTAATACCAGGCTAACGCGTCGGGTTTCAATATGAATAGGGTCGCCGAGCGGCGCCACGCGAACCACATTGAAAGAAGAACCCGGCAGCATCCCGAGGGACAGCAGCTTCTGCCGATACGCCGGACTAATATCGCGGGAGAAACCGGTGATTTTCCACGCACTATCAGGTGTAAATTGCATAGGACCTACTTGTTTATCGCCAACTGAAAAGAGAGTTTTCCGTATGCGCCGGAGACGCGGCGCCAGGGACCGTAGCTAACGAAGAAGAAAAAATACTCAATGCAAATAATGATAATGAGAATAGTTTTTATCATCAATACATATAATGCGGCCGTTTCGCTTTTTAAAGAGAAAATTGAGCTTTTGTTGATATTGAGCAAACTCTTTTTTCTCGCCGTCGCGGAGGTGATGATTATTCTTAATGACTAAATGTTTAATTAAAGTTTCGATAGTTAACGAAATGAAAATAATAATATCGCCGTCCGTAATTCGCGCTTATTACGACGTTATAAGAAAATACTGATGCTTGTTTGCACAATATGGCGAATGCCGGAAGAAATGCGGCCCCTTAGCAAAAGGGGCCGGAAAGAATTAACGTTTTTTACCCATTGCCGCCGCCAGCGCATCCATCATCGCGCTGTTACCCGCAGGCTGCGCCTCGCGACCGCGAGGTTTAGCGGCCTTCGCCGCCGGGCGGTTGCCCTGAGGACGATCGCTTCCGCCGCCGCGGCGCGCGTTGCTGTCGCCAGGCTGTTCGTCCAGACGCATCGTCAGCGCGATGCGCTTACGCGGCAGGTCGACTTCCATCACTTTCACCTTCACGATATCGCCCGCTTTGACCACCGTGTGCGGGTCTTCAACGAACTTATTCGACAGGGAAGAGATATGCACCAGGCCGTCCTGATGAACGCCGATATCAACGAACGCGCCGAAGTTGGTGACGTTGGTCACCGCGCCTTCGAGGATCATCCCCGGCAGCAGGTCGTTCATCGTCTCTACGCCATCGGCGAACTGGGCGGTTTTAAACTCAGGGCGCGGGTCGCGGCCCGGCTTCTCCAGCTCTTTGATGATGTCGGTCACCGTCGGCACGCCGAATTTCTCATCGGTGAAATCAGCGGCTTTCAGATGACGCAGTTCACTGCTGTTGCCCATTAAATCTTTCAGCGCCTGCTGAGTCGCCGCCAGAATGCGCTCCACCACCGGATACGCTTCCGGGTGCACGGTTGAGGCGTCCAGCGGGTTGTCGCCGTGGTTGATACGCAGGAAGCCCGCGCACTGTTCAAAGGCCTTCGGCCCCAGACGGCTGACCTTCAGCAGCTGCTGGCGATTCTGGAACTGGCCGTTCTCATCGCGCCAGGAGACGATATTCTGCGCCATCATGCGGGTCAGACCGGCGACGCGGGTAAGCAGCGGGACGGAAGCGGTATTCAGATCGACGCCGACGGCGTTTACGCAGTCTTCCACCACCGCGTCCAGCTTACGCGCCAGCTGGGTCTGGCTGACATCGTGCTGATACTGGCCGACGCCAATGGATTTCGGATCGATTTTCACCAGTTCGGCCAGCGGGTCCTGGAGACGACGGGCGATAGAGACCGCGCCGCGCAGGGAAACGTCGAGATCCGGGAACTCCAGCGCCGCCAGCTCGGAGGCGGAGTACACGGACGCGCCCGCTTCGCTGACGATGACCTTCTGCGCGGTCACTTTCGGGAACTGCTTCTGCACGTCGAGGAAGAAGCGCTCGGTTTCACGCGAGGCGGTACCGTTGCCGATCGCCACCAGCTCAACGTTGTACTTTTCACACAGCGCGGCAACCGCCACCGCCGCTTTTGCGGCCTGGCCGGTATGCGGGTAAATGGTATCGGTAGCCACCAGCTTGCCGGTACCGTCAACGACGGCGACTTTGACGCCGGTGCGCAGGCCCGGATCGAGGCCCATGGTGGCGCGCAGCCCGGCCGGCGCGGCCATCAGCAGGTCGTGCAGGTTGCGGGCAAAGACGTTAATGGCTTCGTCTTCCGCGCGTTCGCGCACGGTCCCCATCAGCTCGGTTTCGAGGTGCATCAGCACCTTGATACGCCACGTCCAGCTCACCACGCCCTTACGCCAGCCGTCCGCTGGGGCGTTGTTCAGGCGCAGGCCGAGATGGTCGATAATGATTTGCTCGCCGTGGCTCTCTTTCGGCGGCTCGTCGAACTGCGGGTCGGCGTTTAAAGAGAGCTGCAGCACGCCTTCGTTGCGGCCGCGGAACATCGCCAGCGCGCGGTGCGACGGGACGGTGGAGATCGGTTCATGGTGATCGAAGTAGTCGCGGAATTTCGCCCCTTCCTCTTCCTTACCGCTGACGACGGTCGCCACCAGGTGGGCGTTTTTCCACAGATAGTCGCGCACTTTCGCCAGCAGGCCCGCGTCTTCAGCAAAGCGCTCCATCAGGATATAGCGCGCGCCGTCGAGAGCGGCTTTTGTGTCCGCTACGCCGTTGTCGGCGTCGATATATTTAGCGGCTTCGGTTTCCGGGTCGTGAGAGGGTTCGTTCCACAGCAGATCGGCCAGCGGTTCCAGCCCGGCCTCAATGGCGATCTGCCCGCGCGTGCGCCGCTTCGGCTTGTACGGCAGATAGAGATCTTCGAGCTCGGTTTTACTCAACGTCCCGTTGATGGCTTTTTCCAGCGCCTCGGTCAGCTTGCCCTGCTCGCCGATGGACTTCAGGATCGCCTGACGACGGTCTTCAAGTTCACGCAGATAGCCCAGGCGGGTTTCCAGATTACGCAGCTGCGTGTCATCCAGACCGCCGGTGACTTCTTTACGATAGCGTGCGATAAACGGCACGGTATTCCCTTCATCAAGCAGGCGAACGGCAGCTTCTACCTGTTCAGCCCTGGCCTGAAGTTCACCCGCAATAATGCGGCAGAGCGAATCATTCATCATCGGTTTAATTCATCTTTAGGATCAAAAATCAGGGGGATAGTTATACGGACTGGCACGCTAAAATGCCAGCCGCGACCAAAGCCTCTCGGAATGTTCCGGACCTATTTGGCTTTGACGTATTCAATTTCGTTCACGTACCAGGCCGCCTCGCCCGCGGGGGTGTTCACGATAGCTAAATCACCGACCTCTTTTTTCAGCAGCGCGCGCGCCATTGGCGAATCAATGGAGATGTAGTCGTTGCGGCCAAAGATTTCATCGTAGCCGACAATCCGGAAGCGCTTCGTCTCGCCCGCATCGTTTTCAATCTCCACCCACGCGCCGAAAAAGACCTTACCCTCCTGCTGCGGCGAATAATCGACGATTTTCAGCTGCTCAAGGCACTTGGTCAGGTAGCGCACCCGGCGGTCGATTTCACGCAGGCGCTTTTTATTGTATTGGTAATCGGCGTTTTCACTGCGGTCGCCGAGGCTCGCCGCCCAGGTCACCTTTTTGGTGACTTCCGGACGTTCTTCGCGCCACAGGGTATCCATCTCTTTCTTCAGTTTTTCATACCCTTCACGGGTGATCAGCGGCGTTTTCATCGAAGGTTCCGGCTCCTGATTACAGATCTTTGTGCAATGCTGCGCACAATTCGTCGCACGTCATCATACCAACAGGATAAATAATGTGTCTTATGCTTAAATGTATACTTAAGCTGCTGTTAAATATGCTTTGTAACAATTTAGCCTGGAATATATACCAGATTTCGCTGGTGGGCGACCCGGGCTTTTTTGAGAATACGTACTGACAATTGCAGTGAACCTTTGGGAGTATAAACAATGCAAGAGAATTATAAGATTCTGGTTGTCGATGACGACATGCGCCTGCGTGCGCTACTCGAACGTTATCTGACCGAGCAGGGCTTCCAGGTTCGTAGCGTGGCGAACGCTGAACAGATGGATCGCCTGCTGACCCGTGAATCCTTCCACCTGATGGTGCTGGATCTGATGCTGCCGGGCGAAGATGGCCTGTCCATTTGCCGCCGCCTGCGCAGCCAGAGCAACCCGATGCCGATCATTATGGTCACGGCGAAAGGGGAAGAAGTTGACCGTATCGTGGGCCTGGAAATCGGCGCCGACGACTACATCCCAAAACCGTTCAACCCGCGCGAGCTGCTGGCCCGTATCCGCGCCGTACTGCGCCGTCAGGCTAACGAACTGCCGGGCGCGCCTTCGCAGGAAGAAGCGGTTATCGCCTTTGGTAAGTTCAAGCTGAACCTCGGCACCCGCGAGATGTTCCGCGAAGATGAGCCTATGCCGCTGACCAGCGGTGAATTCGCGGTACTGAAAGCGCTGGTGAGCCATCCGCGCGAACCATTATCCCGCGATAAGCTGATGAACCTCGCTCGCGGCCGTGAATATTCGGCCATGGAGCGCTCCATCGACGTACAAATCTCCCGCCTGCGCCGCATGGTGGAAGAAGATCCGGCGCATCCGCGCTATATCCAGACCGTTTGGGGCCTGGGCTACGTTTTCGTCCCGGACGGCTCTAAGGCATGAAACGCGTGCGCTTTTCGCCGCGAAGCTCGTTTGCCCGCACCCTGTTACTGATCGTCACCCTGCTGTTCGCCAGCCTGGTGACGACATATTTAGTGGTGCTGAATTTCGCGATCCTGCCCAGTCTCCAGCAGTTTAATAAGGTTCTGGCCTACGAAGTGCGTATGCTGATGACCGATAAACTCCAGCTGGAAGACGGCACTCAGCTGGTGGTGCCGCCGGCGTTTCGCCGCGAGATTTACCGCGAGCTGGGCATTTCGCTCTATTCCAACGAAGCGGCGGAAGACGCAGGCCTGCGCTGGGCGCAGCATTATGAATTCTTAAGTCAGCAGATGGCGCACCAGCTCGGCGGGCCAACCGAAGTGCGGGTCGAGGTAAACAAAAGTTCCCCCGTGGTGTGGCTGAAAACCTGGCTTTCTCCCAATATCTGGGTGCGCGTACCGCTGACCGAAATCCACCAGGGCGACTTCTCGCCGCTGTTCCGCTACACCCTGGCCATCATGCTGCTGGCGATTGGCGGCGCCTGGCTCTTTATTCGTATTCAGAACCGACCGCTGGTCGACCTGGAGCACGCGGCGCTTCAGGTCGGGCGAGGGATTATTCCCCCGCCGCTGCGCGAATATGGCGCATCGGAAGTGCGATCGGTGACCCGCGCCTTTAACCACATGGCGGCTGGCGTGAAGCAGCTGGCGGATGACCGCACGCTGCTGATGGCCGGGGTGAGCCATGATTTACGCACTCCCCTTACGCGTATCCGCCTGGCGACGGAGATGATGGGCGAAGAGGACGGCTACCTCGCCGAGTCGATTAATAAAGATATTGAAGAGTGTAACGCCATTATCGAGCAGTTTATCGACTACCTGCGCACCGGCCAGGAGATGCCGATGGAGCTGACGGATCTTAACGCGGTGCTGGGGGAAGTGATTGCGGCGGAGAGCGGCTACGAGCGAGAAATCGCCACTGACCTGCAGCCGGGCGAGATCCCGCTGCGCGTGCATCCGCTCTCCATCAAGCGCGCGCTGGCGAATATGGTGGTCAACGCCGCCCGCTACGGCAACGGCTGGATTAAAGTCAGCAGCGGCAGCGAGGGGAACCGGGCCTGGTTCCAGGTGGAAGATGACGGTCCGGGAATTAAACCGGAGCAGCGTGAGCATTTGTTCCAGCCGTTCGTGCGCGGCGATAGCGCCCGTACGATTAGCGGGACCGGCCTCGGCCTGGCTATCGTTCAGCGCATTATCGATAACCATAACGGTAAGCTGGAACTTGGCTCCAGCGAACGCGGCGGATTATTAATTCGCGCCTGGCTGCCGGTGCCGATGCAGCGCGCCCTGCCCGCGATAAAGCCCGCCAAAGAGATCTAATTCTGCCGGTACGCCCGCATTAAAACACCCGGCGGCGCCACGCTGTACGCCGCCGCATTGCCCTTGTATCCAGGAGAGGTGCGCCAGCACCGCCTCCGGACTGCACCAGGTTTAATGCGCTTTATTCGCCATCGCATACGCCGCTGGCAAATTCAGCCGCTGCCAGAACTGCTGCGCGTCGTTATCACCGGATAGCGGATACCCTGCGGGCAACGCCGTTTTGATCATCAGCGCCCGACGCTGCGCGGCGGACAGATTCGGCAGCGCAGCCTCCAGCAGCACTTCAGCCCCTTGCGGCACCTTCAGGCTCTGTTTTTCGCCCTTCTGCTGCGGCAGATCGTAGGTCATGGTAAAGCGATAAAACGCGACCATCGCCGGGTCGCGATACGGATCGTCTTTCGCAGGCACTTTCGCGCACTCCGCCAGCGTCGTGCCGCACTCTTTCTCCAGCGCGGTACGCAGCTGGTCGCGGGCCTCATTAAACATCCCGCGATACTTCGCGTCATTCAGGTAGTGGGCGACATTGCGCTGCGCCACCATCCGCGAACCCATCACGTCCAGCGGATAGTGCACGCCCAGCACGATGCGCGAATAGCCATAGCGGGCGCCGCGCGTCACCAGCGCGTCGAAGCGCTCCGGGATCATCTCCGCCATCAGCAGAGCGTCGGTATAGCCGGTGTTGGTGTGCCCGCTCGGAAACGAGCCGCCGTCGGCGGTATAGGGCTTATTGTCCTTAACCACCACATCGTCCGGCACCAGATGGATGGTATTGCCCTGAATCAGGAACGGGCGCGGGTTATTGAAGTGCTTTTTCGCCGCCCCGGTACTCACTTCCGAAGCTTTGATCAGCGCCGCCGCCTTACCAAGCTCGCCTTTGTCGTAGGCGGCGAGGAACGCTTTGCCGAGGCGCGGCCCCAGCGCATCGCTGAGGAAATAGAGATAGCTGATGCCTTCGGCATCCGCCAGCGCCTGGTGGCGAGCGCTCTGTGCGGCATCGCGGTTAATGGCGGTGACGGTCGCCAGGTTTTGCTGTATGACCGCCTTCGGCAGCGCGCTGAACGCTGAGAGCAGCTCGATTCCCGCCTGCTGGTTGGCTTTTGTCTGGAAGTCATAACCGCTGGCCTTCAGCCACGCAGTATCCGCCTGTGTTTTATTCTGTCTGGCGTGTTCAAGCTGGTCGCGAGTCAGGGTTGCCGCATCGCCCTTCAGCGCGTTGCGCAGCTGCGACAGGCTTTGGCTCTCCAGCGCGTCAAACCCCGGACTGGCGGCGGCTGGCGTCACGCCGTTGGCGATTGCCGCCGCCTGATTCAAAGGAACCTCTTTCGCCAGCGCCGGCAGCGCCAGCATGAGCGCCGATGCGAGAAGCGTGATGTGCAGTTTCATTATTTTCCTTTTATACCCTAAATAATTCGAGTTGCTTAAAGGCGGCAAGGGAGTGAGTCCCCGGGAGCATAGATAACTATGTGACCGGGGTGAGCGAACGTAGCCAACACATAAGCAGCTTGAAGTATGACGGGTAAATTCAAACCATTACCTTGCCTTTACGTGACGCTAGCCCTTCTGTTTGACGCTTTTATGACACGGTTATGTTTTGCAACGCTTTAAGCGGAATGGAAACAGCGCGGCGGTAATCCAGGCCGATCTGCGGTAAACTATCGGTCATCTTGTCTCAATCCCGGAATCACCGTATCCATGCTCAGTTATCGTCATAGCTTTCACGCAGGCAACCACGCCGACGTTCTTAAACACACCGTTCAGAGCCTGATCATTGAATCGCTCAAAGAGAAAGAAAAACCGTTTCTCTATCTGGACACCCACGCCGGCGCAGGCCGCTATCAGCTGAGCAGCGAACACGCCGAGCGTACCGGTGAATATCTCGAAGGCATCGCCCGCATCTGGCAGCAGGATGACCTGCCCGCCGAGCTGGAGACGTATATCTCCGTCGTTCAGCACTTCAACCGTAGCGGCCAGCTGCGCTACTACCCCGGCTCGCCGTTGATTGCCCGCCAGCTGCTGCGTGAGCAGGACAGCCTGCAGATGACCGAACTGCATCCCAGCGATTTTCCGCTGCTGCGCGCCGAGTTTCAGAAAGACGACCGCGCCCGGGTTGAAAAAACCGATGGCTATCAGCAGCTGAAGTCGAAGCTGCCGCCGGTTTCTCGTCGTGGACTGGTGCTGATCGACCCGCCTTACGAAATCAAAAGCGACTACCAGGCGGTCGTGACCGGTATTCATGAAGGCTACAAACGCTTTGCTACCGGCACCTACGCGCTGTGGTATCCGGTGGTGCTACGGGCGCAGATTAAGCGCATGATCAAAGAGTTAGAGGCCACCGGCATTCGCAAAATTCTGCAAATCGAGCTGGCGGTGCGTCCGGATAGCGACCAGCGCGGGATGACCGCCTCCGGGATGATCGTCATCAACCCGCCGTGGAAGCTGGAGCAGCAGATGAACAACGTTCTGCCGTGGCTGCATAAAAAGCTGGTGCCGACCGGCATCGGCCATACCACCGTCAGCTGGATCGTGCCTGAGTAATCGCAGTCATCGGTGGAAACTATTGATTTCAGGTATACAATCGCGCCAATCAGACATTAAGGATAAGACTCATGAGCAAGCATTATGACTATATCGCCATTGGCGGCGGCAGCGGCGGTATCGCCTCCATTAACCGTGCCGCTATGTACGGCCAGAAGTGCGCGCTGATTGAAGCCAAAGACCTGGGCGGTACCTGCGTGAACGTCGGCTGCGTGCCGAAAAAAGTCATGTGGCATGCGGCGCAGATCCGTGAAGCCATCCATCTGTATGGCCCGGATTACGGTTTTGATACCACTATCAATCACTTCGACTGGGACAAACTGGTCGCCAGCCGTAGCGCCTATATCGATCGTATCCACACCTCCTACGATAACGTGCTGGGCAAAAATAAGGTCGATGTGATTAAAGGCTTCGCCCGTTTTGTCGATGCGAAAACCATCGAAGTTAACGGCGAGACGATAACCGCCGATCATATTCTGATCGCCACCGGCGGCCGCCCGAGCCATCCGAATATCCCCGGCGTCGAATACGGCATTGATTCCGATGGTTTCTTCGAACTGCCGGCGCTGCCGAAACGCGTTGCGGTTGTCGGCGCGGGCTATATCTCCGTTGAGCTGGCGGGCGTGATTAACGGCCTGGGCGCGGAGACGCACCTGTTCGTGCGTAAACACGCGCCGCTGCGTAGCTTCGATCCGCTGATCGTGGAAACGCTGGTTGAGGTGATGAACGCCGAAGGCCCGCAGCTGCATACCCATGCCATTCCGAAAGCGGTTGTGAAGAACGCCGACGGCAGCCTGACCCTGGAACTGGAAGATGGCCGCAGCCAGACCGTGGACTGCCTGATTTGGGCGATCGGTCGCGAACCGGCAACCGATAACTTCAACCTCGCCGCGACCGGAGTGGAAACCAACGATAAAGGCTATATCGTCGTCGATAAATTCCAGAATACCAACGTTCGGGGTATTTACGCCGTCGGCGATAATACCGGCGCCGTCGAGCTGACCCCGGTCGCCGTTGCCGCAGGCCGTCGTCTCTCCGAGCGCCTGTTTAACAACAAGCCGGACGAACATCTGGACTACAGCAATATCCCGACCGTGGTGTTCAGCCATCCGCCTATCGGCACCGTCGGCTTAACCGAGCCGCAGGCGCGCGAGCAGTACGGCGATGAAGCGGTGAAAGTGTATAAATCCTCTTTCACCGCCATGTATACCGCCGTGACCTCACACCGCCAGCCGTGCCGCATGAAGCTGGTCTGCGTCGGCCCGGAAGAGAAGATTGTCGGTATTCACGGTATCGGCTTCGGAATGGACGAGATGCTGCAGGGCTTCGCGGTGGCGCTGAAGATGGGCGCAACCAAGAAAGACTTCGACAATACCGTGGCGATCCACCCAACCGCCGCGGAAGAGTTTGTGACGATGCGGTAAGACGCGGAACCCCGTGCTGGCACGGGGTTTTTTCCTTAATCATTCCAGCCCGTAGAATTTCGCACCCTCACTCGTTGTCTCTACCACTTCCTATATCGATCAGTACCTTCACAAAAAAGTTCTGCCGGTTATATAAATCCGGGAAAACGGCAGGAGCGTCCTTAAGAGCAATTTGCCGACTGATTAATGGCTTTATATCAATCGCTCCAGAGCTCAGATAGCGTATCGAGGTTGTCCACTCCTGTCCTGGAAATGGGGCTGATATTGAGTTCCATGAACCAAGCACTCTCAGCTCATTACGCACAATTTTCTCGAAGTTAAGTCTCGGCAAACTGACATCACCATAAGGAATGCCCATCAGGACGATGGCACCGCCTTTTGCCGCAAGAAGCAGCGCGCTGGCAATACCGCCCGCGTTTCCGGAAGACTCGATAACTATATCCACACCGAGATTTTCGGTCAGCGTCTGAAAACGGGTAAGATAGCCTTCATCGAGTACCGAAAATACATGGCTGGCCCCCGTACGCTTAGCAATAGCAAGCTTCTGCTCATCAGTATCAAAAGCAAAAACGTCCCCAGCCCCGCATATTTTTGCCCACTGCACGGCTAAAAGACCGATCGTTCCGCAACCCACTACGGCCACCCGGCTGCCGGCTTTGATATCAACCTGCCGTAGCCCATGAACCACCACGCTGGAAGGCTCAATAAAGCTTGCTGTGGCGAAATCCATGGCGTCAGGTAGCTTCAGAACGTTGCGCGCAGGCACAAGAATATACTCGGCAAAAGCGCCATTTTTATGGCCACCTAGCACTTTAAGATCGGTACACCGCGCGTAATATCCCTGCTGGCAATAACAACACTCAAAACAGGGGAAGCAGTTACATGCCGTCACCCGATCGCCCTTTTTCAGGTCGGTCACGGCAGACCCCGCTTGCTCTATAACGCCAGAGAATTCATGCCCCCACGTTAACCCAGGGTGATAGGAACCCAGCTTTCCAAACCGTGAAATATCCGAGCCGCAGATACCGGCAATCTTAACCTTAATTAAGACATCACGATCGTTAACTAAGGCTGGTTTTTCCACTTCCTCATATCTTACGTCCTGTATGGAATAAAGATTTAACGCTTTCATATAATCACTCCTGGGCAACTAAAATGAACTGGCATTAAAGGAAAAAATAAAATCTGGGTGAGAAGTGGCAATGAAACACCCAAGAGCAAACAGCAAATTAGTCGCTCTCTTATATGAAAACCAATTCTCACCCAAAAATAAAAAATCTCTTTTAAAACTAATCCTTTTCACCAAAACCAGCAGCAAATGCTGTTTTTAATTCCGTCATTAATTCATGCTCATCCTCGCCATTGCAGATAAGGTCAACCATGGTATTACCTTTCACTCCTGCGCCAAGAATGCTCATCATCCCTTTAATTTGAACCTCTTTACCATTGTTTACCAAGGTTAATGAAGAGGTATACTTCTTCACAATTTTGGCAAGAGAGGCTGCCGGTCTGGCGTGTAACCCGGTACTGTTCACTACTCTGACACTTTGTCTAATCATGATTCTTCCAGCTACAATTATTTTCAGGATGCCTGACGTAAAAAATGATGACCTTTATTCATCATCAGGATCTTAGAATACACATCATCTTCCACCGCCTGCTTGGCTGTGGCCATAACTCGAGCAAGGTTGGCTTCATTATTATTATGTTCATAAGCTTTCCCCACCGATGTGATAAATGCTTTACGCAGATCGCTGGCAATATTCACTTTGACAACGTTATAGTTAACAAAGCTGCGCAGGATCTCCGCATCAATCCCCGAGCCGCCGTGAATCACTAAAGGGACCGGGGAAACTTCAGCAATTTTTTGTAATAACGGAATATCAATACGTGGGATATCATCCAGACCATGTACGTTGCCAATAGAAATCGCCAGCATATCGCAGCCGGTTTGCTCAACAAAGGTACGAACTTTTTCTGGCTCCGTTTTACAGTCGGCTTCGCTGACGTGATCGTCCTCTTTACCAAGAATTGCGCCGAGTTCGGCCTCAACCGGGACGCCGTAAGATTTGCAGAAATCTACGGCAGCAGCGGTAAAAGCGATGTTTTCTTCGAAGGAAAATGCTGCGCCATCAATCATAACGGAGGTAAAACCTGCCCGCACGGCTTGCTTAACGTCGTCAAAGGTTTTGCCGTGATCAAGATGCAAACTGACTGGAACATCCATCTTATCAGCATGACGTTTAACGATTTCATAAATATAGTCGTAGCCTGATAGCTGCGCATTCGTCGGTGCAATCTGAATAAAATTCGGTAACCCAGAACGCTCAATTGCATTAAGAATGGAGATCGTTGTTTCCAGGTTTGTCGTATTAAATGCACCGGCAAGGACACGTTTTTCACGGATACGGTCCAACAAAATTTTACCGTTAACTAATGGCATAGCATTATCCTCTATCTTCGTTGCAGAATAGTACCTAAATAATATTTATCTGATTTTAACCAGACGTTACCTAAATCAAATGGCATTTTGTTTTCAAGAAATACCAGCTGTTCCAGATGTAGAACTGGAGCATCTTCATTAACCTCCAGATAATGTCCACGTTCGCTACCGACAATTTTGGCAGCGTACCGACTCTCTGAATAGACTATCTTTTGCCCGGAGAGCGCCTCCACCGTAGGAAAAAGATTTTGTTTATTAAAATCAATCTCGGTAATGCCGGGGCAAAGCGCAATATTGATCCTGTTTTCAATCAACATGACTCTTTCCCCTTCCACGCTTCGTACACGCTTGAGATAAAGAATGGGAGCGCCCGGCTCAATTCTTAGCTTTTCAGCCACGCTTTTAGACGCATTCTCAATGTGTGAATCAATAACCTCGGTGGTGAAAGATAAATGCTGGCTGGCAAGTGATTCAGCAAACGATAACAATCCTTCGCCCAGAGCATATGAAATATTCTCTTTTTTAACGAAGGTTCCCTTCCCCTGCACCTGAACCAGCAGCCCCTCATTCACTAGCATGGTGACGGCTTTCTTTACCGTGCCCCGGCTGACATGCAGAATATCCATAATCTGGTTTTCAGAGGGAATTCGGTCACCTTTGCCTAATTCACCCTTATAGATATTTTCACGAATCCATTCCGATACCTGCATATACAACGGAATTTCTGAATCCTTAAGTACGCTGCTCATGCTGTGCTTCTCCTGTGTAGATCATCTGTATACAAGTATGAACAAGTTACGATAATACAGAGTTTTTTAAAAATCTAACTCTATGATCAACTTCACAGTTTCAGCCCAACCTTCAGCGCTTCTGACGACCTGGCGTTATACCCGACAGAAACGGTCCCCACGCATTCTGCGCCTGACGCCTCTGGCTCGTTACTTATCAGCTTTAATAATCACTTTAAGCACGTCATTTTCAGGATTTGCCGCAAATTCAATAGCTTCACCAATACGAGAAAGCGGCCAGGTATGAGTAATCATATCTCTGGTGTTAATTTTATCTTTCTCTACGATTTCAATAGCTTCTTTCATTTCATAAGGCGTCAGTGAATAGGTGCCGACGATAGATATTTCGTCGCGGAACAAGCGGCTGGCGTCAATCTCCACCACCGGGTTTTTATCAAACGGAGAGAACACTACGATCCTGCCGCCGCGACGAACAATATTCACCGCCTGAGAAACCAGCGATGATACGCCAGCCGCAATGATCACCACATCAGGCCCCTTATCATGCGTAATTTCCGCCACCCGCATTTCAAGATTTTCATTGGCGGGATCAATCGCATGGGTCACGCCGACCTTTAACGCCAGTTCACGTTTGAAGCGCGAGAGATCGGATACGATGACGGTCGATGCGCCTTTTAAAGCGGCGAGCTGAGCGCTCACCAGACCAATCGTGCCGGACCCCAGAACCAGAACGGTATCTTTAGCGTGAATATTGGCTGATTTCAGCCCATGCAGGCAGCAGGCCACAGGTTCAATCATCGCCGCCCGCTCCCAGTCAAGACCGTCGATAATTCGATGCGTAAGATGTTCAACGTGCAGTCGCGGGATACGGATAAACTCGCTAAATCCGCCGGGCTCAAGATTGGTTTTCTTGAATCGATCACACAGCGTGAAAAAACCTCTGTCACAATAGTGGCAGTTAAAGCAGGGAACATGAATTGCCGTGACGACTCGTTCGCCTGGGCGATAGCGGGTTACCTCTTTCCCCACCTTCACGACCTCTCCTGATACTTCGTGACCCAGGATAATCGGTCCGGTCACGGTCTGATGCTGCGCCTTATGAATATCGGTCCCGCAGAGGCCGCAAGCGTGCATTTTAATGAGCATATCGCCATCGCCGATTTCCGGCACATCGACATCTTCATAACGAATATCATTTTTACTGTAATAAACGCTGGCTTTCATTAATTAACTCCATAACAAAGATGTTCAGTTCGCATCTTGGATTCATAAAGCGGTTTATACACCTGAGTAAAAATTTGCTGATAATGCGCCACCGCATCGCGCTCTGGCAGATAACGCGTCAGCGGCTCCGCTGCCGTAACGGAACGGCTATCGATATCAACGCCAACGGCTTTTGCCGCTAACATCGCCGCCCCTTTCCCCACCGCTTCATCAACATTACAGGCGATGATTTCACGATTCAGAATGTTCGCTTTAAGCTGCAGCCAGTACGGGTTTTTGCAGGCTGCGCCGATAACGTTGACGATCGGATAATGTTTCCCGGTCAGGGTTTCATACAAATCGAGCAAATTCTTAAGTTCAAAACACAGTCCCTGGAAAACAAAACGCAGGACATCTTCAGGCCGCGATTTATCGTCCAGGCCGTAGATCAGCGCTCGGGACCAGGTATTACGGTCCGGGGGGCCACTCCCGCGCAGATGTGGAATAAAAATGCCATCCATCTTCCCGGCAGCAGCTAAATTTTTCTCATTACTGAGCGTATCAACCATCCTCAGAAAGGCGGGCATATCCAGCTCAAACAAATTTCTGAACCATTCAATGGCATATCCCGCAGAAGGTAATGAGGCGTACAGAGAGTGCAGCCCTGGCAGCACATGCACGCCGTTCGAAACGCGAGCACGGAAGAAATCTTTACTATTATTGACGGCCTCGGTCACCACCAATAAACCTTCAGTGGTGCCCGTAGAGTTCAGGATCTGGTTTTCGTTATTCAACCCTACCGCTACAGAACCGCACATATGATCGTGCCCGGCAATGGAGACCTGAGTATCGGTCGATAGCCCGGTCAGAAGGCAGACATCAGAAGTCACGCCACCGATAGGCGTTCCTGCGTATACTAATGGGCTAAAAAGTGACGGTGAAAGTTCAGCGACTTCCAGCACTCTCTTATCCCAGGCCATCTGGGCAATATTCAACGCCATTGTCCGCGAGGCAAGAGAGTATTCAGAGCGTTTCTCTCCCGATAACTTAAATGCAATATACTCTGCCAGACAAAGCCACTTGCGCCCTTCTTTGGCATTTTTGATATTATCGTGAAGCCATTTAATTTTATTAACGCTGTAATTTGAATGCGCCGGGATGCCCGTTATCTGATAAATACTTTCTATATCCAGCACCGATATAATATTTTCGAGCTGAGGTTTTGGTCGCGTATCATACCAGGTCAAAGAAGGCCCAATAATGTTATCCTTTTCATCGAGAAGCACGCCAGCTTCGCCGACGCTGGCTATCCCAACAGCACTGATATGTTGTCCCGTAGACAGTTTCTTTGTTATCGTTTTAAGACCGTGAACAACGCCCTCCCATATCAGGCGAACGTCAAAATCCGTGTTATCCCCATCAATAATTTTGGGTGTTCTGAAACTATATTGGTCCACGAGTTCAAGTACAGGAACCTGAAACAAACACACCTTACAATTGGTCGTACCAATATCGATTCCGATCGTATACATCACTCTCCCCTTATAGCTGTAAGGGACATCTGTTTGTTTTATTCTGAAGCAGAAATATTCTGCTTCAGAATAGACGGGATTATTTAACTACTGGAATGTCGCTCGCCGAAGTTTCACTATTTTCTGCCGCTTCTTCCGCCAGCAGCTGTTTCTTCGTTACGCGATATAGCCACAGGCAAAGCAGCAATATGATCGGAATAAGCGCCAATGCAATGCCATTACCGTCAAAGATTTTTACTGCCCAAAAACGATAGGGATTACCGCCGTCAAGCAGACTCGAGATCTCGCCATCCGTTTTAATTGGAAAGTTCATATCTCTGGCAATCTTTGTCAAAATGGGTGCGGCTGCGGAAGCGACGTACAAGTTCACCGCCAGACATGGGATACCAATAATAAATGCCCTAACGATATTCCCACGACAGGCCAGCACAACCATCGAAATAGGTACCCAAATGTTAGCCAGGTCACCTAATGGCAACAGTCTGTTACCCGGGAGAATCACCGCCAGCAGAATACCAACCGGAATTAACAGTAAGGCCGTCGAAAGGACTGATGGATGGCCTACCGCAACCGCAATATCCAGGCCGATATACAGGTCGTGACGATCCGGGTAACGCTTCCGCAGGAAATTACGCACAGCATCCGATAGCGGCAGTAGTCCTTCCATGAGCAGTTTTACCATCCGCGGCATAATCAACATCACCGCCCCAAGACTCATGGCAAGGTTCAACACGCCTTTCAGGTCATATTCCGCCAGAAGACCAATACCGGCTCCCAGAATAACGCCCAGCATCATGGGTTCACCAAAAACCCCAAACCGTTTCTGGATTTGATCCGGATCCGCATTCAGCTTATTAAGTCCCGGGACCTTATCGAGCACCATGTTCCCCAGAACGCCAATCGGAAAGAAAATCACTGCGGACAACGTGGGCAATGAAATTCCCGGCAGATTAAAATACTTCTGAATCATCGGAGCACACCAGTCTGCCATAATAAAAGTGATAGCAGCGGTAACGCCAGCGACGAGCAAGCCAAAGAAGAAGTTCCCGGTAACCCCGTAAACCATGGCGCCAACCATCGAAAAATGCCAGAAGTTCCAGACATCAATATCAACCGTCTTCGTCCAGTTCAGCGTTAGCATCAGGACGTTAATGCCGATGGTCATCGGTACCACAAACGGTGCAACCTGCGAAGCCCACGCAATTGCCGCGAGCGGCGTCCAGCCCAGGTCGACAACCGGCAAATCAATCCCGGTGTGATTGACCATCTCTTTTGCCGCTGGCCCAAGCGTATCCACCAGCAGGCCAAACACCAGAAAGATACCGATAAATCCCATACCGATGGTCAGAGCAGAGCGTAATGCCCGGCTAAACCCCGTCTGCAGACACATTGCCATAATAAAAATAATTATCGGCAGCATGATCGTTGGCCCCAGCCCCAGAATAAACTGGACTGCGGAAAATACTTTATCCATCACGCTCACCTTTATTGTTTAAGGATGGCAACGATTTTTTCCAGCAATTCCTCTTCACCAAAACCAGTCAGAAGCGGAAGGCCATTGAGAACCGGAGTTTTCAGTTCTGTTTTCACCGCAGAAGTAACAATAATTAAATCAGCCATACCGTCCTGTTTACCGATAGTGCCAATATTTGATTGAATAGGTTCAACGTTAATCCCTTTACTTTTGCAATACTGAACAACTTTCTCAGTCGCAACAGCCGAAGTAGCAATACCACTAGTACATGCAAAAATAATTTTCTTGTTCATCATAATCTCCGGGTACATTTATTTGATTAATAGACTATTTTAATTAAGTGCTGCGGTGAGGAGTTTCTTCACTTCTTCAGGTGATTGGGTTGTTAAAAACGTATCCATTTGTTCTGTTTGTCTGAATAATCCAATTAGCTTCATCAGGAAATCGATATGCGCATCTTTTTCTTTCAGTAACAGAAAAAATATGACATGTACTGTCATAACTTCATCAGGGTCTTCCGCTTGTTTAAACTCAATGCCTTCGGGGCATGAAACCACGACAAGCTTTTCTTCTTTGATATGTTCAACATCCACGTGCGGGATTGCCACACCGATTCTTTCAAGCTGCATAGCGGTCGGATTATTCTCTTCCCTGTTAATCAGGGCCTGGAGATAGGTTTCCTCGACAAATCCTTTATCCGCTAAAAGGTTGTTAATCTCACGAAACAGGGCTTCGCGTTCACCCCCCGGATGGTTAAGCAGGATAAAATCGTTATCAATACTGGATGCAATTGACATAAAAATACCTCTGATCCTGAAAAGGGATTTACGTGCAACATATCTACTGTTGGTTATGGTTGTCTATGTACAACCATGTTCAAGTGACTTTAAGCTATACCCCGTACGAATTTGCTTCAATAGCGCCGGTTTTTTTTTGTGCGATGTATCACATAAAAGATCCTTCAGGTTTTGAATTAAAAATAAATTCATTATTTATCATAAAGATAAATTAGAATGCATTACGCGAGGGACGACCGACTTGCTGATTTAAAGCACAAGGGGGGAGATCGGGCCGTATTGTGGCTATCACGCAACCTCAATACGGTCGGGGAAAAGTCTGGGGGTTTGCTTACCCGCGCGTCAGCGGGTGTAAATGACTATGGACTGAACGTTTAAAAGCAATATTTATCAAAAATATTAATCATTCATTACGCTCCCAAAAGAAAAAATAACCTCTACGCCACGCCGTTGTTGCCGTGACGCTTAAACGCCGGCCGCTGATTCAGCGCCATATACCAGCGCTCCACTTCCGCCATTTCAGGATGGGCGAACGGCGTCATTTTCCAGCGATGCACCGACAGGCCAAGGACAATATCCGCCAGCGTAAACTCGCTACCGGCGACCCATGCCCCGGTTTGCTGCAGCTGCGTATTGACGATCTGCACGCAGCGGGTCCAGGCGGCAATGCTCTCTTTGATAGCCGTCGGATCCTGAAAGCGCGGGTCCTTGCGTACCAGTCCCATAAAGGCATAGCGCCAGGCAGTATTAAATTCCGTCGCCTGCCAGTCCATCCAGTGCTCAACCTCGGCGGCAGCCCGCGGCGCCGTGGGGAGCAGGTCTTCCCGCCCGGCTTTGCGCGCCAGATAGCGGCAGATGCTGTTCGACTCCCATAACACAAAGTCGTCATCCCGCAGCACGGGCACCAGGCTGTTCGGATTAAGGGCGCGAAACTCCGGGGTCTCAATCGACTGAAACCCGCTGCCGTAATCCTCCTGCTGATATTCAAGCCCCGCTTCTTCGCAGGTCCACAGCACTTTGCGCACGTTAATTGATGAGCGTTTGCCCAGTATTTTTAGCATTGTCAGCAATTCCTCAATCAAAAGAGATGGTTGTTTCACAATACTGCATCGGCGGCGCATGTACAGCCGGATAATGTGTATAGTGGATTGCACGATTTTTCTCCAGGACAGGTTACCCGACATGTTGACCTCTTTTAACGTTTTAACACCGGGCAATATCCGCTTTGGACGCGGCCTTGCTCGCAGCGCCGCCCCCTGGCTCGCCGCCCGCTCCGCACAGATACTGCTGATTCACGGCGCCAGCCTGCAGCGCGCGGCGTTCTTATTAAGCGAACTCCACGCTCACCAGCTGAACGTCACCACGCTGTCTGTCGCCCATGAACCCGACCTGCAGGATATTGAACGGGGCGTTCGTCTGGCGCGGGAAAAAGGCGTCGGCGCGGTGGTCAGCCTCGGCGGCGGCGCGGTGATAGATGCCGGCAAAGCGATTGCGGCGCTGGTTCCCGCGCAGGGGCCCGCGATCGAGTATCTGGAAGTGGTGGGTACCGGGCGCCTGTTAGAAGCCAATCCGCTGCCGTTCGTCGCCATCCCCACCACGGCCGGTACCGGGGCGGAAGTCACAAAGAACGCGGTGATCAACGTCCCCGAGCAGCAGCGCAAGGTCAGCCTGCGCGACGACCGCATGCTGCCGGACCTGGCGATTGTCGACCCGTCGCTCACCGACAACACCCCGCGCGCGGTGACCCTCGCTTCCGGCCTGGATGCCCTCACCCAGGTGATTGAGCCCTGGCTGTGCGCCCGGGCGAATCCTTTTACCGACGCTCTCTGCCGGGAGGCGATCCCGCGCGGCATCAAAGCGCTCAGAACGCTGATGGCCAAAGAGTGTCCGGATAGCCGCGATGAGATGGCATGGGTCAGCCTGTGCGGCGGGCTGGCGTTAGCCAACGCCGGTCTCGGCGTCATTCACGGTCTTGCGGGCCCATTAGGCGGTCTGAGCAACGCCCCCCACGGTGCGCTTTGCGGCAGCCTGCTTCCCTTCGGCCTGGCGCTCAATGAAACGCAAATTAGCGACGAACGCCTCCGCCAGCGTTTTGCCGACGTACGCCAGTGGCTGGCCGCCGGACTGGACGCCGATCCAAACAGCGCCTGGGAGAGCCTGCGCGAGTGGAGCCAGCGATCCGGTCTGGGCAATCTGCGCGAGCTCGGCGTCCCCCGCGAAGCGCTGGAACCCGCGGCCCTCGCCGCCAGCAGCTCATCCTCCATGAAGGCTAACCCGGTTATGCTCACCAGCGAGCAGCTGCTGGAAATGCTGGAGGCCGCGTGGGAGTAATGGCTTAATCGCTAAAGCGCCTGGAAATTTAGATTTTGTTGCAAAACGAAATCTCCGAATTTTTCGGCGCAATACGAAGCGGTTAAAACGGTTTTAATGCGCCAGGTCAACGAGTTAAAGCAGAAACCCCGGGCAGACGGTTTAGAACAAAGCGTGATCTACCGCACACTTCTCTTTTCGTTTCCCGCTGCGAATGTCTAAGCTTAATAGACAGGTCGGGCGCGCCCGGCATCCTCTACTGACGCAATCCGGAGGTCCGTACCACTATGTTCAGCCAGAAATTACGCAACGTTGATGACGATGAGCTCAGGATCGAAATCGATCCGTGCTACGAAGCCGATCCGTATGAGTTAAAGCTGGATGAAATGTTCGACGCCGAACCCGAACCGGAGATCATCGAAGGGCTGCCCGCCTCGGATGCCCTGACCCCTGCCGATCGCTATCTGGAACTGTTCGCTCACGTCCAGAAGTCGCGAATTTTCGCCGATAGCAAAACCTTCCCCGACTGCGCGCCGAAGCAGGACCCGCTGGATATTTTGATTCACTACCGTCGCGTCCGGCGCACCCCCGGATTCGATCTCCGCCAGTTTGTTGAAGACCACTTCTGGCTGCCGGAAAACCGCGCCGAGGATTACGTCTCCGATCCCACGCGATCGTTAAAGGAGCATATTGATAATCTGTGGCCCGTCCTGACCCGCGAGCCGCAGGATCATATTCCCTGGTCATCGCTGCTGGCGCTGCCGCAGTCTTATATTGTGCCTGGCGGGCGGTTTAGCGAAACCTACTACTGGGATTCCTACTTCACCATGCTGGGGCTGGCGGAAAGCGGCCGCGAAGACCTGCTGAAATGCATGGCCGACAACTTCGCGTGGATGATTGAAATCTACGGCCATATTCCTAACGGCAACCGCACCTACTATCTCAGCCGCTCGCAGCCGCCGGTGTTTGCCCTGATGGTCGAACTGTTTGAAGAGGATGGGGTTCGCGGCGCCAAACGATACCTTGACCATCTGCGGATGGAGTACAGCTTCTGGATGGACGGCGCGGAATCGCTGATCCCCAATCAGGCCTACCGTCACGTGGTGCGGATGCCGGACGGCTCGCTGCTGAACCGCTACTGGGACGATCGCGATACGCCGCGCGATGAGTCATGGCGGGAAGATGTCGAAACGGCGAAGCACTCCGGGCGCCCGCCGAACGAGGTCTATCGCGACCTGCGCGCCGGGGCGGAGTCCGGCTGGGATTACTCCAGCCGCTGGCTGCGGGATATTACCCGGCTGGCGAGCATCCGTACCACCCAGTTTATCCCCATTGATTTGAACGCCTTCCTGTTCAAGCTGGAGAATACCATCGCCAACCTCTCCGGCCTGAAGGGCGACCGGGAAACAGAGGCCGCTTTTCGCCAGAAGGCCAGCGAGCGCAGGGCGGCGGTAACCCGCTATCTGTGGGATGACGAAAGCGGCTGTTTCCGCGATTACGACTGGCGCCGCGAGCAGCTGGCGCTGTTTTCCGCCGCCAGCCTCGTCGCGCTGTACGTCGGCATGGCGACCCATGAACAGGCCGACAGGCTCGCCGACGCGGTACGCGCCCGCCTGCTCACCCCCGGCGGTATTATGGCGACGGAATATCAAAGCGGTGAGCAGTGGGATAAGCCCAACGGCTGGGCGCCGCTGCAGTGGATGGCGGTACAGGGTTTTAAAATGTACGGCCAGGATCCGCTGGGCGATGAGATAGCCCAAAGCTGGCTGCAAACGGTGAATCATTTCTATAAACAGCACTATAAGCTGATTGAAAAGTACCATATCGCCAGCGCCACGCCCCATGAAGGCGGAGGCGGTGAATATCCGCTCCAGGATGGCTTTGGCTGGACGAATGGCGTGGTGCGCCGGCTTATCGGCCTGTACGGCGAACCGTTGTAAAAGCGGACTATTCCCGCGGTCGATGTCCTGCTATGTTCATGGCATCGACTTTCGCCGGAAGCCCAGCTATGCCTGAACTGGTTACCCCACGTCTGCGCTGCTCGCCGCTGCAGCTTGACGACTGGCCCTTTTTTCTCAGCTTACAGCAAGACCCCCAGGTGATGCTTTACGTCGCGGATCCCCGCCCGGTAGCGGACATTCGCGACGCTTTTGATGCCCGGCTTCCCGCGTGGTCGCCGGGCGCGGCCCACTGGCTGTGCCTGGTAGTGCGCGACCGCTACACCCACGCTCCCCTGGGCCTCACCGGCTATCAGCATCACGCTCCCGATAGCGCCGAAGCGGGCTTTCTGTTCGCTCCCCGGGCGCAGGGCAAAGGTTACGGCTATGAGTCTCTGCGCGCACTGTGCGATTACGCTTTCTCCGCCGGCGGCATCCGGCGGCTGACGGCAACCGTCACCGCGGGCAATCTGGCGTCAAAAAATCTGCTGCAAAAGGTCGGTTTTCACCAGGAGGGCGAGCTGCGCGACTGCTACTGGCTCAACGGTCGCTGGCACAACGATTGGCTGTTTGGCCTGCTGCGCCGCGATTACCACCAGCCTGGGCCATCTGGCGAATAGGGCGCGACGCGCTTTTCCTCTACACTGCAGGCCGACAACAGAGGAAGCGATAAATGTCCCCAACCATACCGCCGCTAAGCCTGCACGGGCTGGAGTTTATTAAGCGAATGCAGGGGTTAGCGCTCGCCCCCTATCGGGACGAAAGCGGCCTGCGCGTGATTGGCTACGGCCACGTTCTCAATGATTACGAATCGTTCCCTCACTTCACGCGCGAGATCGCGGAGACTCTGCTTATCGTCGATCTTCTGCAGTGCCAGCGCGAACTTAAGCGCAGGCTCCAGGTCACGCTTAATCAAGCGCAATATGATGCGCTGGTCTCTTTAGCCTTTAGCTGCGGGGCGGCGTCTCCGGCGCTTGATACCGTCCTGACCCATCTTAATCATCAGCGGTTCGCTGACGCGCTGAGCGCATGGGAAAATATTCACAGCGGCCGCGAACAGCGGCGCGAAGAGTGCGCAAGATTCAAAACCAGAGCCGATTAAGTTTCGCTAACGCGATGAAAGACCATCGCCGCCTGGGTACGATTCTTCACGTCCAGCCGACGGTACAGCGACTCAAGATGGGCCTTTACCGTGCCGGTGCTGATATTTAACGTCCGGCTAATCTGTTTATTAGAGTCACCGGCGGCCAGCAGCTGCAAAATCTCCCGCTGGCGCTGGCTCAAATGAACTCGTTTATTATCGCTCACCTCCGCCATTATTAATCCATTGTCCGGCAAGCAGGGCAGCCCCCGCCGGAGACGGTTGATGGTCTGAGCGAAAGTGGGCAAACTTTCCTCGCGCTGCACGATGGCCCGCACATTATAAGACAGCGCGCGCTGTAGCCAGCCCTTATTATCGTCAGAAACGATCAGCAGGACCTGAGCGTGCGGAAAACGACGCTGTTTTTCCTCCAGCAGCCAACAGCAAAACTCACCGTGCATATCCCCGTCCAGCATGAGCAGCGCGTCAGGATGCGCCGTCAGCTTCTGCCAGAGCTGTTCAGCCTGACAGGTGCCAAAAATATCAATCTCTGGAATGTATTGCTGGAGGCCAATTTTCATTCCATGAATAAATATCGACTGCCTGTCAAACATGAGTATCTGCATGGGTTTCGCTCCAATAAATAAATGCCCGATGAAAAGGCAAACATCAGCCAAAATAAATAACAACTTGCCGTTTGGCCTGGGGCATTTTACCGATAGGGATGCGAAACTAAATATCATAACAATGAATAGTTACAGGGCTTATTGGCCCCATTACTTATCCACAATATTTATTACATTTGAATTAAGGAAATTCTTAATGAAACTGGCAAGAAAAAATAAAAATAATACTAATTTTCTAGTTTAAACGAAGCCGGAAACGCAGGCGATGGCGAAATGAGAAAAGTCTGTTACGAAATAAGAAGCGCATGAAATACGTTAGCCCCTCCATACTCTATGGAGGGGCGCGGGATTACAAGAACATCCCACCGGAGACTTCTACGCGCTGGGCGTTCATCCAGCGCAGGTCATCGCTAAGCAGCGCGGCGATGGCATCGCCAATATCATCCGGCAGCCCCACTCTTCCGAGCGCCGTTTGCGCGGCAATATGCTGATTCACCTGCGCGTTATCCCTGACCACACCGCCGCCAAAATCGGTTTCAATCGCGCCGGGCGCAATAATATTGACCGAAATTCCGCGTTCTCCCAGCTCCTTCGCCTGGTAGCGCGTCAGCACCTCCATCGCGCCTTTCATTGAGGCGTAGGCCGCATAGCCCGGCAGTGCGAAACGCGCCAGTCCGCTGGAAACGTTGAGGATCCGCCCCCGTCCTGCAATAACGGCAGCAGGCGTTGGGTAAGGAAAAACGGCCCCTTAAACTGGATGTTCATTAATTCATCAAACTGCGCCTCGCTGGTTTCAGCAAAGGGAATATTCAGGCCAATTCCGGCATTGTTCAATAAATAGTCGAAGGTCTCCCGCTGCCAGCGCTGCTGAAGCACTTCTCTTACCTTCTGAGCAAAACTGCCGAAACTGCCAACATCACCGACGTTTAGCGGTAATGCCGCGGCTTTCACGCCCGTTTGCTCAATTTCAGCCACCACGTCCAGCGCCGCCTGCGGGTTACTGTGCCAGGTCAGAATAATATCGGTTCCCTTTGCCGCCAGCTTTAATGCGGCGTTTTTTCCCAGTCCACGGCTACCGCCGGTGACTAAAGCGATACGTTGCGTCATCAGAAAACCCCTTCTTGGTTGCGTTTGCATCGCTGAAGAGCTTATTAGATGCTATAAAAACAATAAATATGGCAAATTACGTTTTACTGTTTCATTAAAAACAACAATAGGCCGCCGGCATGGATAAAATTCACGCAATGCAGCTGTTCATCAGAGTCGCGGAGCTGGAAAGTTTTTCCCGCGCCGCCGATACCCTTGGCCTGCCGAAAGGAAGCGTCTCGCGCCAGATTCAGGCGCTGGAGAGCCACCTTGGGGTTCGTCTGCTGCATCGCACAACCCGCCGGGTACAGCTGACGCAGGATGGTATGGTTTATTACGAACGCGCCAGAGACCTGCTCAGCAATCTTGAAGAGCTGGACGGCATGTTTCAGCTCGACCCCTCCAGCATCAGCGGGCGTCTGCGGGTTGATATGCCCGTCGCCGTAGCGAAAAAGCTGGTCATTCCACAGCTGCCGGCATTTCTGCAGCAGTATCCCGGCATTGAACTGGAGCTCAGCAGCAGCGATCGGTTAGTCGACGTGGTTCGCGAGGGCTTTGACTGCGTGGTGCGCGTCGGTACGCTGAAAGATTCCGGGCTCATCGCGCGGCCGCTGGGCAAGCTAACGCAAATCAACTGCGCCAGCCCGCAGTACCTGACGCGCTTCGGCTATCCGCAATCGCTGGACGATCTCGCCGATCATGCGCTGATCCACTACGCAAGCAGCCTCGGGGTGCGCCCGCTGGGCTTCGAAGTGGTCAGCGAGGGCGCCGTCCGCTGGATCAAAACCGGCGGCGTCTTGACGGTGAACAGCACCGAGACCTATCAGGCGTCGTGCCTGGCGGGGCTGGGCATTATTCAGGTGCCGCGGGTGGGGGTTCGGGAATGGCTGCGCACCGGGGAGCTGATAGAAATTCTGCCCCACTACCGCGCCGAGCCGCTGCCGGTGTCGCTCATTTATCCGCACCGGCGTAATCTCTCGCGCCGGGTACATCTGTTTATGGAGTGGCTGGGCGGCTTGATGAAAAACTACGTTGATTAGGCCGAATGATGAAAAATCTGTATTTGAGAGCGTGCCGATATTCCCTGCCGGGTGCCGGCTGACGCCTTACACGGCGTAAAAAAACCAATAATATCATTATATTATTAATTTCGCCCAGGGCCATGCAAACGCAGCGCTGCCGGGGAATAACACAAGAACGCGCTTCAGTGATTCGCAGATTCCGATGCCCGCTCCCCCCCGATACGCCCCATCCGTGATTTTACGTATATAATTTTTGAAGAATATCGCTGTAAAAAAGGAAGAAATAATTTATGACGCCGGAAAACGACGCTCAACGCCCAACCGAGGATCCGGGCCAGCAGCCGGATAAAAACAAAAGCGCGATGGCTGCGATAAACGACTCTACCGTGGCGAAAAAAGCCAACCAGGCGCTGAAAAGCGTCACCGGAACGGCGGAAAAAGTTCAGCGTAACCATATGGTCGCCCATATCATCCGCGCCGCGGAGCGCTTTAACGACAGGCTGGGTAATCAGTTTGGCGCGGCAATCACCTACTTCTCGTTTTTATCGATGATCCCAATCCTGATGGTCTCTTTTGCGGCCGCCGGTTTTGTTCTCGCCTCGCATCCCACGCTGCTACAGGACATCTTCGATAAAATCCTGCTTAATGTTAGCGACCCGACGCTGGCGGCAACGCTGAAAAATACCATCAATACCGCCGTACAGCAGCGTACCGCCGTCGGTATCGTGGGTCTGCTGGTGGCGCTCTACTCCGGCATTAACTGGATGGGCAACCTGCGTGAGGCCATCCGCGCCCAGTCGCGCGACGTCTGGGAACGCACGCCGCAGGATCAGGAGAAAATTTGGGTTAAGTATTTCCGCGACTTTATCTCGCTGATCGGCCTGCTGGTTGCGCTGGTCATTACCTTGTCGATCACCTCTATCGCCGGCTCGGCCCAGCAGATGATTATCTCGGCGCTTTATCTTGATTATATCGAGTGGCTGAAACCGGCGTGGCGGCTGATTGGCCTCGCGATTTCCATCTTCGCCAACTATCTGCTGTTTTTCTGGATTTTCTGGCGACTCCCGCGCCACCGCCCTCGCCGTAAGGCGCTGATTCGCGGCACCCTGATTGCGGCCGTCGGCTTTGAGATAATCAAAATCATTATGACCTGGACGCTACCGGCGCTGGTGAAATCCCCATCCGGGGCGGCATTCGGTTCGGTGTTGGGGATAATGGCCTTCTTCTATTTTTTTGCCCGCCTGACGCTGTTCTGCGCCGCATGGATTGCCACCGCCGAATATAAAGACGACCGCCGGATGCCGGGCAAAGCCCACGACTAAACCATCACTGGGCTGAATAAAAGACGCAAAATTCAGCCCAACCTGGCATTTCAGCATATAAATCCAACATGTAACTTTTATTTAACCTAAACCTGGTTTTATCGACCATTATTTGAATTTTGTGAAGCATTTCATAGAAGTTATTTTTCTGGCACAGAAATTATTCACTTTTTGCTTCTTTTTTCGCCTCCCCCGCCCCTTGTTACAGATTGAAATGTCCCCAAGGCTGTGGCTATATGGCCTTTCGTTCGCAAAAAATAAGAAAGATCTATGCAAGCCACAGCCACAACACTCGACAACGCGCAGGACACCGTTCCGGTTAACTCACGCAATAAAGTCGTCGTCGCCTCACTCATTGGTACCGCCATCGAGTTCTTCGACTTCTACATCTATGCCACCGCGGCGGTTATCGTATTCCCGCACATTTTCTTCCCGCAGGGCGATCCCGCCGCCGCGACGCTACAATCGCTGGCGACCTTCGCTATCGCCTTTATTGCGCGCCCTATCGGTTCAGCGGTCTTTGGCCACTTCGGCGACCGCGTAGGCCGTAAAGCGACCCTCGTCGCCTCGCTGCTGACGATGGGGATCTCCACCGTGGTTATCGGCCTGCTGCCCGGCTATGAAACCATTGGCATTATGGCACCGGTGCTGCTGGCGCTGGCGCGCTTTGGTCAGGGGCTCGGCCTTGGCGGCGAATGGGGCGGCGCGGCGCTGCTGGCGACGGAAAACGCCCCGCCGCGCAAGCGCGCGCTGTATGGCTCATTCCCACAGCTGGGCGCGCCTATCGGCTTCTTCTTCGCGAACGGCACCTTCCTGCTGCTCTCCTGGCTGCTGACCGACCAGCAGTTTATGGAATGGGGCTGGCGTATGCCGTTTATCTTCTCCGCCGTGCTGGTCATTATCGGCCTGTACGTCCGCGTTTCGCTGCACGAGTCGCCGGTGTTCGCTAAGGTAGCCGCCGCGAAAAAACAGGTCAAAATCCCGCTGGGCACGCTGCTGACCAAACACGTGCGCGTCACCGTTCTCGGCACCTTTATCATGCTGGCGACCTATACGCTGTTTTACATCATGACCGTCTACTCCATGACCTTCAGCACCGCCGCCGCGCCGATTGGCCTCGGCTTGCCGCGTAACGAAGTGCTGTGGATGCTGATGATGGCGGTTATCGGTTTTGGCGTGATGGTACCGGTGGCGGGCCTGCTGGCGGATGCATTCGGCCGTCGTAAGAGCATGGTCGTGATTACGACCCTGATCATCCTCTTCGCGCTGTTTGCCTTTAAACCGCTGCTCGGCTCCGGCAACCCGCTGCTGGTCTTTGCCTTCCTGCTGATTGGCCTGAGCCTGATGGGGCTGACCTTTGGCCCCATGGGCGCGCTGCTGCCGGAGCTGTTCCCGACGGAAGTTCGCTATACCGGCGCATCGTTCTCCTATAACGTCTCGTCGATCCTCGGGGCGTCCGTGGCGCCGTATATCGCCGCCTGGCTGCAGGGCAACTACGGTCTGCCTGCGGTAGGGCTCTATCTGGCCGCCATGGCGGCGCTGACGATGATCGCGCTGCTGCTGACTCACGAAACGCGTCATCAATCGCTGTAACTCTCCCTCCACGCCCCTGGCCATCCGGCGAGGGGCGTCTCCGTGCCGACTATTTTTTCATCTGCGACAGGATTGCCCGACACTGGTTCGCCTCGCCTTCGGCGGGTGAGATCAGCGCCAGCAGCGCGGCGGCCGGCGTCACCAGGGTCGCCAGCGCTGCCGCTACCGCGCCGCGGGCAATCAGCGGCCCCGCCTTCACGCCCGCATTCGGCGACTTAAAGGTGCCGCGCACGTAGAGCGGTGAACGCAGGGTGATAATGCGAAAGCCCTTACTCTCCGGATCGATAGTGAGGTCCAGCTGCTCTGAGGCAAAGCTGGCGGTACCGGTGACGTTGATCAACGCGTTTTCCGTATCAAAGGCAAACACCTGCGGCCGGGCGACGCCGTTGACCACGTCGATATTGGCCGCCGCGCAGTTCACCCGCACCTCATCATCGCCAAAGATCTGCCCGATGATAAAGTTACCGACGTTCAGGCCGAGGATCTCCATCAGGTTGCGGCTAATTAAACCGTCGTTCATCAGCAGCTTCAGGTTACCGTTACTGTTGCCCAGCAGCGCGGCGACGGAGTTGCCGGTGCCGCGAAGCTGCACATCGCCGTTCATTTCGCCGAGGGTTTTCTGCATCATCTCCACGTTTGGCATCAGCGCTTTCAGCTTCAGGCGGCGCGCCTGCAGGTTCGCCGTCCCCTGCAGCGGTTTTTTATCCCCTTCAAGATGAATGCTGCCGGCAATCGTGCCGTTGGCCAGCCCCAGACGCAGCGGCTGCAGGCGCAGGTCGCCCCGTTCGAGGATCACGTGGGTGGAGAGGTCGCTGATGGGGAGCGTGCCGCCGTGCTCAATGCGCCGTCCTTTAAAGCGCACATCGGCATCCATCACCTGCCACTTATCGGTTTCAAAGCGGTCATACGGCAACACTTTTCCGGCCGGCTGCGGGGAGGCTTCGCCTTTGCGCCGTTCGGTCTGGCTGCCTTTACCGCCGGAGTCGACGCCAATCAGCGGCCCCAGATCCGCCAGCCTTAGCTGCCTGGACTCAAGGTCGCCCTCCAGCTTAGGCCGGGGTTTACCGGTGGTGTAGGTCAGCGAGCCGTGGATATCGCTCTCGCCGATGCGGCCATTAAAATCCTGATAGGCGAAGCGTGAACCGTTTTTCTCCTTGAAGGTGGCCCGCAGATGCCCGTCGGTCGAAAAGGCCGGCGTATCCGGCAGCAGCACGCCGGTCAGGTCATAGAGATCGCCCAGCGAGTCCCCGGAAAACTTCAGCCGCAGATCGACGCCGCCGAGGTTAAGCGGATCGCTGACCGTGCCGGTAAACGCGACCCGGGTATTGCCGGAACGAAAATCCCCCTGCAGGGGGAACGGCGTCCCTTCGCTGCGCAGCGCCAGCATGCCGCCGATTTTGCCGCTACCGGAGAGCGGCTGTCCGTTGTAGCTCCCTTTCGCCTGCAGGCCGAAGACGTAATCGCCCACTTTCTGCGGCTGCCCTTTCCCCTTCTCGCCGGTCACTTCACTGAACGCCAGCGGCTTACCGAGCGGATCAACCACGATCGTCACGTCAGCGCGCGACACTTTGTCATCAACGGCAATCTTGCCGCGATCGAAAAGAATATTGTCGAGGCGGAAAGACCAGCTGGAAGGCGCCGCATCTTTCTCCGACGACCCCGCCGAAGCCAGGTCGAAAGTCCAGTTGTTGGTCTTCTCCGACAGTCGGATCAGACGCGCGTCGGGCTGTTCAAGCTTAATCCACGGCAGATAGACCGTTTTGCTGAGCAGCGCCAGCGGGGCGAGAGTCGCCTCAACGCGCGGCAGGTGGACCATTGTGACCTGCGGGATATCAGGGGGGTTGCCAAGGACGATATCTTCGGCATGAACGTGCGGCCAGGGGATCCAGCTTCGCCAGCCGCTCTCGCCGGGCTGGCGTTCCCAGACGACGCCCAGATCGCCGCGAATCGCGAACGGGCGGTTCAGCTCGGCAGAGACTTTCTGGTTGATCGTCGGCTTCAGGCGGTTCCAGTCAAAGGTCGCCAGCACGATAAAAAACAGAACGATCAGTACGACAATCGTTCCCAGGATAATAGCCACGGTTTTTCGGGTTCTGCTCATCCCTTCTGCACTCCTTTTGCGTCTCGTCACTCCTGAATATAGTTGAGAAACGCCATTTGCTCCGCCGAATGAGGTTTTCGTCACATAATCCGCGTCAGGTCAAAAAAATAATGGAACGTTGTTTTAATATCATTGACCATCAAAGCGCCCCAGCGCACACTAGGGTTAATATTGATTTAATTTCAGGTCATCACTATGTCGAAGAAAATTGCCGTCATTGGCGAATGCATGATTGAGCTGTCAGAGAAAGGCGCAGCGGTTAATCGCGGCTTTGGCGGCGACACCTTAAACACTTCCGTCTACATCGCTCGCCAGACCGACGCCAGCGCGCTGGGCGTACACTACGTTACCGCCCTGGGCACGGACACCTTCAGCCAGCAGATGCTCGAATCCTGGCAGCGCGAGAACGTTCAGACTGACCTGATTCAGCGCATGGCAGACCGTTTACCGGGCCTCTACTACATCGAAACCGACGAGAGCGGCGAGCGCACCTTTTACTACTGGCGCAACGAAGCCGCGGCGAAGTTCTGGCTGGAGAGCGAGCAGTCTGCGGCCATCTGCGAAGAGCTGGCGACCTTTGATTATCTGTATCTTAGCGGGATCAGCCTGGCGATCCTCAGCCCGACCAGCCGCGAGAAGCTGCTGACCCTGCTGCGGGAATGCCGGGCAAACGGCGGCAAGGTTATCTTTGATAATAACTATCGTCCGCGCCTGTGGAGCAGCAAAGAGGAGACGCAGCGGGTTTATCAGCAGATGCTGGCCTGCACCGACATCGCGTTCCTGACCCTCGATGACGAAGACGCGCTGTGGGGCGAGAAGCCGGTTGCGGAAGTGATTGCCCGCACCCACGCCGCCGGCGTTGAAGAAGTGGTGGTTAAGCGCGGCGCAGACTCCTGCCTGGTGGCGATTGCCGGCCAGCCGCTGCGGGAAGTCCCGGCCGTTAAGCTGCCGAAAGAGAAAGTGGTTGATACCACGGCGGCGGGCGATTCGTTCAGCGCCGGCTACCTGGCCGTACGCCTGACCGGCGGCGACGCCGAATCTGCGGCAAAACGCGGACACCTGACCGCCAGCACGGTGATCCAGTATCGCGGCGCGATTATCCCGCGCGAGGCGATGCCGCAGTAATTTTCGATTGCGTGACGCCCGCCTGCGAGAACCCCGGCTGGCGCTGCGCTTAGCCGGGCTACGGGTTTACCGCCGTCTGCGGGCCGGTAGCCCGAAGCGCCGCCTCCGGGAAAATCTCCGGGCCAACCCAGCAATACGTAAAACAGATTAGCCATAAACCTCACCGGATAGCCACGCTATCCGGTTTTGCTTTACTGTGCTGGCGGGATATCCGTCGCTTCGTTACGCCCTTCCACAACATCACCGGCGGCGCTCGACGCCGCTGCGGCCGCTGGCGCGGGCACCATCAGCTTTTCCCACGTCGCCTGCAGTTCCTTCATGTTGTATTCCGGCTCGCCCTGCGGCTGCTGCAACACCAGCGCCATATCCTGCGACAGCTGCTGACGCAGGTACTGATTCAGCATGTCGACCGTCAGCGAATTGAGAAACTCCTGACGCAGTTTCTGATACTGCTCGGGCGCGATATCCACCACCTGATTTTGCAACGAACGCATCCGCTGGCTAATCAGGATGTACGTATCGGTGCGCGCATAGGTGGCAAACAGCTTCTGCAGTTCGAGGTTTTTCTGCGCGATCAGGGCATCAAACTCCTCCTGCGGCAGGCCGCGATCGCGGACTTTCGCCAGTTCGCGCGCCACGGTCGTTAAGTTGGCGTTCA
This sequence comes from Klebsiella sp. GN_Kp190, assembly GCF_040061795.1. Taxonomy (NCBI): domain Bacteria; kingdom Pseudomonadati; phylum Pseudomonadota; class Gammaproteobacteria; order Enterobacterales; family Enterobacteriaceae; genus Klebsiella; species Klebsiella sp. GN_Kp190. Next base: position 19,663 of record NZ_JBEAFN010000068.1, on the reverse strand, counting down.
GGCGCTCGCCCGGCGATTCGATATTGATCGCGCACTGGGCGCGCTGGTAGAGCACGCGGCAGTCAAAGCCAAGGCCGATATCCTTGATATTACTTTTGCTCAGATTCTGCTGTACGTGCCAGAACAGCGCTTCTCGGGCAAGATCGTCGCGCCAGTAGCGCTGCAGCGCGACCGAGTCGCGGATCGGCTGCCACGGCGCATCCCACATCAGCGACAGCTTATCCTGGCGCACCGCATCGGTCATGATGCTGACCGGCGTCGTCGGCAGCGGCGACAGCGTAGGAACCGCCACCGGCGTTTCGCGCTTGCCCTTCAGGCCGCCGAAAGTTTTGTTGATTTGTTCCGCGACGCTGCGGCTATCCACGTTGCCGACCACAATCAGGGTCATGGCATCCGGGGTGTACCACTTGTGGTAATACTCTTTTAGCTGAGCAATATCCACCGGCTGCTTCAGCGGCGCCGCCGGATCGTGCCCCAGCATGGTGGAGCCTTTCAGCCGATAGCGCCACCAGCCTTCTTTGGTATCCGCAGGCCAGGTCGCCACCATGTCTTCGCCCTGCAGCGCGTGGTTGACGGTTTCCGGGGAGATCGACATTTTACCGCTGGCGCTGGCCAGCCAGCTCAGCGCCTCTTTCAGCAGGTCGTTACGGTTATTCGGTATGCTCAGGTTAAACAAACTGTAGTCATAAGAGACGATGGCGGGCGGCAGAGGACGCTTCGGGTCAATACTCTGCTGCCATAGCGAACGGGCCTGCATGGTCGGGAGGCCACCGTTTTGCGTCAGCGCGAGGCGCGGGATAAAGTGGCTAAAGCCGCTCTGCTGAGTGCTTTCGCTCAGCGAGCCAATATTCACGGACAGGCGAACTTCGATACGATCGCTGGGACGCTGCGGGGTGGCTAAAACCTGCCACTGAAATCCATTCGCCAGTGTCCCCTGTTGCCAGGCCGGGTCCGGCTGGAGCGCTTCTGCCTGCACATAGCCGACCGTCGCCATCATCAGCAAACCACCGGTTAAGAGTCGAATTTTTGTGCCCTGCATGTGAACCCCTGATGAACAATCCTGGTTACAACAGCGGCCCACGGGAGGGCCGCCGAAAAAATATGGTGAGTTAAGTACGTCGGTTAGACCACACGGAGATGAAAATGTCGCATGTTGACGTGAAATAAACATAAGGGTCACCGCCGCGCAAGCGACAGTGACCCCTAATTATGCGCAGGAGCCCGTAGTCCAGCAAGGGACAACGGGCCTAACAGATGGATTTATGAGGATAATTCGTGCGATTTGCTTACCGGAGTACGGTTGTTCAGCACATCATCCAGCTGTTTCGCGTCCAGCTCTTTGACCCATTTAGCGACAACGATGGTCGCGACGCCGTTACCCACCAGGTTGGTCAGCGCGCGCGCCTCGGACATAAAGCGGTCGATGCCAAGAATGAGCGCCAGACCGGCGACCGGCAGGTGCCCGACGGCGGAAATCGTCGCCGCAAGGACGATAAAGCCGCTGCCCGTCACCCCCGCCGCGCCTTTTGAGGAGAGCAGCAGCACCACCAGCAGGGTGATCTGATGGAAAATATCCATATGGCTGTTCGTCGCCTGGGCGATAAACACCGCCGCCATCGTCAGGTATATTGAGGTGCCATCGAGGTTAAAGGAGTACCCCGTCGGGATCACCAGCCCCACCACCGACTTGCGGCAGCCCAGCTTCTCCATCTTATCGAGCATACGCGGCAGCGCCGACTCGGATGAAGAGGTCCCCAGGACAATCAGCAGCTCTTCGCGGATATAGCGGATAAATTTAAAGATGCTGAAGCCGGTGGCTTTGGCGATCGACCCCAGCACTACCACCACAAACAGGATGCAGGTGATGTAGAAGCAGACGATCAGTTGGCCAAGCTGCACCAGCGTACCGACGCCGTATTTCCCAATGGTAAAGGCCATGGCCCCGAACGCGCCAATCGGCGCCAGGCGCATGATCATATTGATGATGCCGAAGATCACCTGCGAGAAGCTTTCGATAACGTTAAAAATCAGCTGGCCTTTGCTGCCGAGGCGATGCAGCGCGAAACCAAACAGCACCGCAAACATCAGCACCTGCAGAATGTTACCGCTGGCAAAAGCGCCAATCACGCTGCCGGGGATAATATCGAGCAGGAACGCTACGATGCCCTGATCTTTCGCCTGTTCGGCGTAAACCGCCACGGCCTTCGCGTCGAGGGTCGCCGGGTCAACGTTCATTCCCGCGCCGGGCTGCACCACGTTTACAATGATCAGGCCGATGATCAGCGCAATTGTGCTCACGATTTCAAAGTAGAGCAGCGCCACCGCCCCGGTGCGGCCGACGGCTTTCATGCTCTCCATCCCGGCAATCCCCGTCACGACGGTACAGAAGATAACCGGGGCAATAATCATTTTAATCAGCTTAACGAAGGCATCGCCGAGGGGTTTCATCTGCGCACCCAGTTCCGGGTAAAAATGGCCCAGCAGAATACCGATCGCTATGGCCGAGAGAACCTGGACATAGAGGCTTTTAAAGAAAGAGATTTTCATAGGGTGTCCTTTGGAGATAACCACAGACCTTGAGGGGGTATTGCGTCCGTGGCTTAAAAATAACACCCATGAAACATTTCAGAAATAACGAGTGATGAAATTGCAATGCAATTGTTAATTTATTTGAACTGACTCGCATAAGCTAACAATGTTGTTACAAACTTGCATCCTCAACATCACCGGGTAAAAAACGGGCCATAAAAGCCTCAGGCGGCATGGCGCAGCCAAAAAGATACCCTTGCACCGTCTCGACGCCCGCCTCCTGCAGCCAGCGATACTGGGTATCGGTTTCGACGCCCTCCGCGACAATGTGCAGATTCAGCCCCCGCGCCAGCTGGATAATCGCGGGCACCATGCTGATGTCATCGGGCAGCATATCGATAAAGACTTTATCGATTTTCAGGATGTCTACCGGCAGCGATTTAATATGCTGCAGCTGGCGCAAGCCCGCGTAGCCCATACCAAAGTCATCGAGGGCAATCCGCACGCCCGCTTCACGCAGCGGACGCAGCAGGGAAATAATCGCCTGCGGGTCGTCTATCCGACGGCTTTCAGTGACTTCCAGTACCAGCGTCCCCGGCGCGATACGATAGCGCGCGAGCAGCGCCAGCATCTCCTCGCCGCGATCGTGATGCAGCAGTTGCAGCAACGACACGTTGACCGACAGCGGCAACATGATCCCCTGATTTTGCCAGGCGGCAAGCTGCCGGCAGGCCTCTTCCATCACCCAGTAGCCGACCGGCACCATCAGCCCGCAGGCTTCGATACGCTCAATCAGATCGCCCGGCAGCGACCAGCTGCCGTCCGCCTGACGCTGACGCAGCAGCACTTCCGCACCGCACACCTCGCCGCTGTGGGTATCCACCTGCGGCTGCAGCCAGATGGCAAACTGCTGGTTATCAAGCGCCGTCAGAATATCGTGCTCTTCCATTAAGCGGCGCTGCGCTTTTTCCATCTGCTGCGGATCGAAGAACTCAATCTGGTTTTTCCCTTTACGACGCGCGGTTACGGCGGCGGAAAACGCCCGCCGGTAGAGCTGTTCGGCGTTAATTTCGCCGTTAAACATCGCGATACCGACGCTGGCGCAGGGGCGCAGCTGGATGCCGTGCAGAGGCAAACGTTCATTTAAGACAGTGAGTACTTGCTTACTTAACGTCACCGCCTGCCAGGGTTCGTCAATACCGTGGGCCAGAATCGCGAAGTCGTAGCCGCTCACCTGAGCCAGCACCATCTGCGCCGGGATAATCGCCCGCAGCTTTTCAACCAGGGTTAGCAGCAGCATTTCACGCTGCGTCTCTTTCAGTACGCCAGCGGTATCCTGTAGCGTTTCGCAGGCGATAATCAGCAGCGCCGAGGCCTGCGGTCGCGCGACGGTTTGCTCCAGCATGGCCATTAGAAAGGCTTTGTTCGGCAGCTCGGATACCGGAAAACGGGTCGATTGCAAAGAGAGTTCGTCGTGCAGGCGCAGCAGCGTCTGCTGATTACGGTTGTAGCTGCGCACCAGCATGCCGATTTCATCGTCATGATGGAGACGCGGCAGCGTGAGCTGATGGCCCAAACGCTCGTGCTGCGGGACATCATTTAGCTCACGGGCGATTTTACGCAGCGGTCGTACCATCAGACGGTTGATGCACCAGGTGATCGCCACCGTCAGCATCAGCACCAGAAGCAAGTAAGCGGTCACTAACGTCGCCAGCGCGCTCATGACGAATTTATACATGCGGTATGAGTCGGCCTGGAGCACCAGATAGGCCAGCGGCTGTGGGTTAGCGGGCCGTTCAAGGGAGTAGATAGGCAGCGAAATCTGTACCGGCAGTTCAAACATACGGGTGATGGTTACCGGTACCGGGCGCTCGGGGATAAAGCGCATCCGCAGCGCCTGGAACTGATTGGGCAGGACAACATCCGCCCGGCTGACGATGCCTGCGGGTTGAATACGGCTCAGAATGGCTTCCGCCTCAGGGATATCGGCTTTCAGGATAGCCGCTGACAGCGGTTCGCGAACGGAGCGCGCGATGCTTTCTAACTGCGTGGCCGTGGTAAAACGACTCTGCTGAACAAAGTGGAACAGCAGAATAGAACAGAAGACCAGTACAAACGCCATGGACACGCTCGCGACCATCGCCATCTGTTTAATTGTAAGTGAACGGCTGACGCGCAACGGGGTTCTCCACTGAAACTGAACGCATATCGGGTATAGGTCCCTCTCACCGATCGTTATCAGGCTGATTATATACTCAAATTGTTTGCTCACGCCCGCAAGGCGCGAAGCAATGCCATCAGGCCGCTTTCCCGGAGGCGGCGCAATGCGCCTGTCCGGCTACAAAACCCGCAGGCAGCGCGGCCGGTGGCCCCGGTAAGCATAGCGCGACCGGCGGACATTCCCGGGTCGCGGCTGACGCCTTACCCGGGCTACGAAATTGCCCGGCCTACACGTTCACAGCCGCCATCAGGCCGCTTTCCCGGAGGCGGCGCAATGCGCCTGTCCGGGCTACAAAACCCGCAGGCGGCGCGGCCGGTAGCCCCTGTAAGCACAGCGCGACCGGGGAACATTCCCGGGTGGCGGCTGACGCCTTACCCGGGCTACAAAATCCGCAGGCGGCGCGGGCCGGTAGCCCCGGTAAGCATAGCGCGACCGGGGAACATTCCCGGGTGGCGGCTGACGCCTTACCCGGGCTACACGCTCACAACCACCATCGGGCCGGTAGCCCGGACAAGGCGCCCCTGGCGCCGCCTCCGGGATGCAGCGCGCTATGCAGCTTCCGCGCCACCGGAGGGGAAATCGGGCTGCCTGGCCGGAGGCAACGAGTATACGCGAAGAGCGCCGTGGAGTGGCGCCCTGTCGCATAATTCAGCCTAATCTGCTACCAGTCGGCATAAGGAACCAACGGCTGCGGCGGCATATCCATATCGCCCTGCCAGCCGGAAGCCGAATAGCGAACGTACAGCAGCGCATGGCTCGGGGTGTAATCCTTCGCCTGCTGGATATCCACCGCCGCCCCGACAAACCAGTTGCTGGTCACCCGTCGTTCAATCAGCGCCCGTGCGGTATAGCCGACGCCAGAACTGCTGCTGCCTTCTTCCGTGAGCTGGCTGGCATCATGACGATACTGCGAAGGAATCAAATTGAGCAGCGGATAGCGCGCCTCGGTTTTGGTGCGCGAGTGGGACCACGATACCGAGCCCCCCAGCTCCCATGACCAGTTCGCCGTCCGCTGACGCCAGGTGACCGGCACCGAGAAGGAGACATATTCCTGCGGACTGTAGTAACCGCCCTGACCCAGCGTATAGCCGCTGAGATCCTTATCGTAGTGCCAGAGCATATTGTTCAGGCCGACGGTGACCCGGCGGTTATCTTCGTTAATCACTTTATAGTAGTAGCCGGTCATCCAGCGCACGCGCCAGTTGTCGGCGACGTTTTTCCCGGTCAACTGGTCGACGCCCAGCGAAGACCAGACGCCGTTGGCCTCGCCTTTATCGTAGCTCAGACTCAGACCGCCGCCGTCGGCGCGCACCCCGCCCCAGGTCTTGCCGGTATGGCCGTCGTTAGGGTTGTCCTTCTGCCCGCCAAAGGCCAGCAGCGAGCTGGAGATGGGGCGTCGGTGGAGGTTCACGGTGTAGCCCAGCGGGCCAACGTCGCTGCTGTAGCTCAGGCCGCCCACCACATCAACGACGTTAAAGCCCATCGGCGTGGTGCCGATATCGCCGCTCCAGGTATCGTTCTTCCAGCCCACCGCGACGCTGGCGCCGCTATCGCTCTGATGTTTGCTGCCGCCGCTACAGGCGATTTCACCGCAGGTGCCCCAGCTCGGCGAATAGCTGCCGTCGCTGTTCGTCGAAAAACTCCCGGCATCCATATTAACCAGATCGGTACGGAAGAACATTCGCCCGTCGGCCAGCGGCGCATCCACATGCAGCATCGTGGTATGGGCTTTCAGGTCGGAATAGCCGCCGGTACCGCTGGAGCCCCAGTAATCATGTTCGAGGGTGACGTTAAGATCCTGCTGACGATAAAGATCGGCGGCGTCGCTGCGGATCCCGCGCTTCAGCCAGTCATCGCTGCTGTCGTTACGCGTCAGCCGCGTAAACGTGTCGTTATCCTGCGGGCGCTCGCGGGCGACGCCGGAGGCCACCATTGCATCTTTATAGCCTTCCAGCGCCTGCTGCGGCTCGCCGTTCTGCGCCTGGAAACGCGCGGCGTCGCGCAGCACCAGCGCGCTTTCCATTGACGGCGGCTGCGCTTTCGCCTGCGGAACGATGCGGGCGAAGGTTTGCTGCGCCTGAGCGCGATCGCCCAACCCGGCCTGCGCCTGGGCGATACGCCGCTGCATATTGATAGAATCGATGTCTTCGCCCTTGAGCTGCGCCACCTGGGCGCGGGCGGCGTTTTTATCGCCATCGGCAAGATACACTTCCGCCAGGCCCAGACGCGCATCGCCGTTGTCAGGCTGCTGCCCCAGCGCCCGCTGATATTCAGCAATCGCCGTCTGGCTGTCGCCGCGCTGCTGCGCCCAGTCCGCCAGCGTGAGCGCGTAGCGCACCGACGTCGGCTGCTGGTTAATCAGGGCGATCGCCCGGGCTTCCTGGCCGCTATCGCGCAGCTGATTCGCCTGGCGCAACACGTTATCGCTTTGCAGGCGCGCCTCCAGCTCGCGAATATTGTCCGTCCACTGCCCGCGCGGCAGGGCGTTAATCTGCGCCAGCGCCATCTCATCCTGATTATTCCCGGATAGATAGAGGCCGTAGGCGTAAACCCGGTCGGCATCGCCGGGCTGGCGGTTGACCATCGCGCGCATGATGGCATCGGCTTCGCTGCGGCTGCCCGCGCTGACCAGATCCCGCGACAGGCGGTAGGCGATCCATACGCTATCCGGATCCAGCGCCAGCCGTCTGCGCTGCACTTCCGCCGCCTGCGCCCAGTTGCCCTGGCTCTCCAGCGCTTCGGCCTGTTTCTCCAGCCGATCGTTCGTCAGGCTGCGTTCGATATCATCAATGCTGCGCCGCTGGCCCGGCGACAGGCTGGCGATGTACGCGCTGGCTTTTTCCGGCGATTCGGCGCGATACAGATTCGCCAGACCGCGCACCGCCAGGCTGTTGCCGCGATCCATTCTCAGCGCGCGCTGGTAGTAGCGCTCCGCCGCCGCGTTTTCTTTACGCGCCGCCGCCACGTCCCCCAGCCCCAGCACCGCATAGCTGTCGGTATTGTCTATGCGCTGCGCCTGGGCGTAATGATTTTGCGCCTGCGCCAGCTGGCCGCTTTTGAGGGCGCTATCGCCCTGCTTAATCAGCAGCCAGTAGCGGTTAGTCTTGAGCAGGCTGTCCCACTTATCGCGGCTCGGGCTATCCGGGTCCATTTTGATGGCTTTACTCAACTGGGCAACCGCCCGCGCCCGATCGCCGCGCTGGGAGTACGCCTGCCCCAATGCGCCAACCGCGTCGCTGTCTTTGGCATCCGCCCGCACAGCCTGCTGCAAATCGGCCACGGCCACCGAACCTTTCCCGGCCTTCACCGCCGCCAGCCCCTCTGCGCGATCGCGGAACGTCGGGTCTTTTAGCTGCGTCTGCTGCTGAGCGAGCAGGACGCGGGCATTCGCCGAGGTGGAACCGGTGGGAAACTGCATGAGAAAGCGCTGCAGCGCCTGCACGCTGGCCCGGCTGACCGGCATACTTTTCACTTCGTTAAACCAGATGTCCGCCGCGATACCGCGTCCCGCCGCCGAGCGGGACATCTGCTCCAGATAAGCAAATCCCTCTTCCGGCTTATTATCGCCAAACATCTGTTTCGCCAGCGCCGTTTGCAGCGGGACGTTGCCCGGCAAGCGGGCGTTGAGTCTTTTCAGCTGATTGATGCCTTCGTTATGACGGGCGGGCAGCCGCGCCACCAGCGTCCAGTACTCAATCGCCGCGTCATCATCATCAGGAACGCCGTTAAACAGCTTCTCGTAAGCGGCGATGGCCTCATCAACCTTCCCGGCCACGCCCAGCAGACGAGCCTGCTGCAGCTCCTGGCGACCATCGCCGGTGCTGCTTTTCATTTCGTCACGCGAGGCTTTCAGCTCGGGCGATTCCGGCGCCAGCTTCGCCAGACGCTCCAGCTGCTGCTTCGCGCCGGCGGTATCGCCCTGGCGGAGAAGATAGCGCATCCGCGCGGCAACAACGTCCGGGTTATTCGGGTCGATCAATTCCAGGCGATAGAGCGACTGGCGCACCAAATCCTCACGTTTGCTGGCCTCGCCGAGGCGGACCTGCTCCAGTAGATGTTCCTGAACAGGCGTAGTCGCGGCGTGCGCCAGCGGCATCAGCGCGACGCCTAAGGAGAGGGTGAATAAGCTTAGTGAGAACTTGTGCATTCCTGGTTCCAGTCAGGCCGTAATTCGCCACCGGCGGTGAAGCGAAAACGGTGTTGATCCCATCCCTGGCCGAAAAGGGTCAGGACCGCGCTGTAGTAAGCATCCGCGCCGGGATAGTTATCGGCGACGCGCTGGCGCTGAATGGCGCGTGCATCTTCCTTCTGCAAGAAAGGCAGTAGCGCAGCGGAGAAGCCAACCGGACCGTTGCCGGTAGTTTTACCGGTCGCGATGTTGGTTTTTTCCGGCGGCACGCCCTGGTCAATTGTCCGGGTCGCCATCGGTTTAAAACGCGCCAGCAGGCGAGCTTTTTGCTTATCGCCGTCATCGAGCATACCGGCCCACAGATAGACGCGAATGGCGTCATAGCTGCCGATAATGGGTTTATCCGCTTTCAGCTGCCAGCCTTTGCTTTTTTCGTAACGCACCCAGTCAGGCGAAAAACCTTTCGGCGCGGTTTCCAGCAGCAGACGCAGATTGCCGTCGCGTATCTTCGGCCAGGGAGCGCCAAACGCGGCAAAGTAGGTCGCCAGCTGCGGCGGCAGATAGCTGGGATTAAAACGCCAGCCGCGGTCATCGACGAAGCCGACTCTCCCCGGCAGAATCATCGGCCCCAGCCCCGGTACGGTGGCGACCTCTTCGTCGGCAATGCGCGCCAGCAGCGCCTTGCCTACCTCGGTGTACTGAGGCGTGTCCCACAGACGTCCGGCCTCCAGCAGCGCCCAGGCTATCCACAAATCGGAGTCCGAGGCTGAATTGTTGTCCAGCACCGTCCACTCGTCATCGCTCTTTTTCCCCCACAGCCAGCCCGGGAGATGCGCGCGCAAATCGCCCTCGGCAAGGTTGTTTTGCGTCCACTCGAACAGCTTGCGGAAGCCGTCGCGATCGTTAGCCGCCAGAGCAAAGAACAGCCCGTAGCTTTGCCCTTCCGAGGTGGTGATTTTTCGCGCATCGCTGGGGTCGATAATTCGCCCTTCGGCGCTGACATACTCTTTTTTAAACTGCTCCCAGGCCGGCCACTGGCAGGCGGCGCTCACCTGCGCCGCCGCCAGCATCAATACCGATAACACCACACCGCGCACCGCGTTCATCATCAATTACTCATCATCAAGGTCGAGGCGGCGACGGCTGATAATACGCAGCATGCGCCATAGCACCCATGCCAGCAGGACGATGCTGACCGCGGCCAGAATAGCCAGCAGCACCGGATGGCTGGAGAGCGCAAACCAGATACGTTCGAACCACGGCAGGTGCCCGATATAGTAAATATCGCCCACCCTCAGGCTGTTGACGCCCGACTCACGAATCACCGCAACGGAACCAAACATCGCCGCGCGTTTACCGCTGTCGTTAAGCGCCTGGGTCAGCAGTTCGTTGCCGCGCGGGCTGTCGGCCAGCAGCGCCACGACGCTGCGCTGATCGTTGTACGGCGACTGGAAGCCAATAATCGCCGCCATCGGCCCGGTGGACGTGACGTCGGTGCGGGTATTCGGCGTTCTGGCCTCGGTATCGGGATAGATGCTGGCCAGATCGTAGTGGCGCATCGGCGTTTTCACCCAGCTTTTGGTCGCTTCAACCAGCAGGTTGATTTTCGTGTCGTCCTTCAGCGCCTGCGGAATGGAGCCAATCAGCAGCAGGTCGGCGTCTTTGTCCTTAATCTGGCTGCCGTCGTCGGTCATGCGCAGGTTAATGGCCGCCAGGCCGGTTTGCGCGCCAATGCCGCCGGCCGTCTCCAGCAGCGTGGCAACCTGGCCCTCGGTCGGCGATTTGGGCACCACGACCAGGGTATCGGCGAGATCGGCCATCCGGCTGTACGGGAAGCCCGCGTTAGCAAATACGCGCAGATCCGGCATCGCCATAAAGTGATAGTACTTCGAGAAATCGATGGTCGAGTCGTCGCCTATCACCACGTGGTTCTGCACCGGCTGGAAGGTAATACAGTTATCGATAGAACCGCCCGGCATCGGGTTCATATACTGAAAGTCAAAGCGCAGCTGATTCATGGCGCCGAGGCGCAATGCCGGGATCGTCACTTCCGTTTTGCCGTCCAGCAGCCCCTGCAGCACCGGCAGGCGTAGTATCAGCTTATTCACATCCTGCGAGCTGTTGAGGCTGAAGGACTGTAAGAACCGATCGTTCAGGCTGATATCCATGCGCGAGCTGTCCTTGATAGGCGGCATGGTGTAGCGATAGTTCAGGTTCATATCGATGCCGTTGGCGCGCAGCAGGTAGAGGTCCGGCGGCAGGTTCAGCGCTACGTTGATGGAGTCCGGCACCAGGCCGCTGGATTGCAGCTGCTGTTCGTAGGTTTTCAGCTCGGCAAAGGTCACCGCCCGATCGGTACGCACCCAGTTCGGCGCATCGTAGGGTTTACGCGCCTGCAGCTGTTTGACATCGTCAACCGTCACGCTGCTGCCGCGGAACAGAATATTGCCCTGGGCTATCCCCTTCGCTGCCTGCAGCAGGTCGTTGTCATCCCGCCCGAAGACCACCAGCAGCTTGACGTACGGATTATCCGGGTGGTCGATCATTTCAATCGTCGGCGCCTTAACCGGCGGATGCTCGCGCAGGAAGTCAGGGCGCTTATCGTTGGTCGCAAACACAATGGCGTTACGGTCCGGCAGCGCGTTGAACTGCACCGGGAACTGCTGGCCGCGCCAGCCCGCCTTGCTGCCGAACCAGGAGGCGACGATGGCCGCTGCCTGCTGCTGCAGGACACCCGGCGCGGAGGCGAAGACCATCGGTAGCGTCAGCTGGCGGTTATCGCGCGAATCGTAGAACGGTATCGGGAAATGCGAAAGATCGTTGCGCACGTTCAGCGACTGGTAGGTTAAATCCAGATAGCTTTCGCGACCGACGTCCAGCCACAAGGTGCTGCTGGCCGGGTTTTCACAGACATCGCGATAGTGGCCGACAAACTCAAGGCGCACGCGGTTAAAGTCGGTGATATAGAGCGGATCGATAGGGATCTGCGCGCTGACTTTTTTACCCAACTGCTCTTTGGTGACCGGCAGCACGCCCATCAGCTCATCGTTAAGATACACCTTCAGCTGCGACTGCACCGGCAGCAGCGACGGAGAGGGCGTGTAGTCGAGATTCAGTAGCGCTTTTGCCACCACTTCATCGCTGCGCATACCGAACTCTACCGACCCCTCAGGGCGCGCGCCGCGCAGCACCATGCTGCCCGGAGGCGGGGCGATTTTGGCGAAGGTCAGCTTCACGTCGCGGGTCGGAGCGTTATCCAGCACCACCACCGGCGCTGCCGGATCGGCAAGCGTCGCCGTGGGCTGGCTGTCCGCCACCGTACCAGCGATACCGGGCACCGTCGTCGTCGGCGCGGCCTGAGTCGCCGCCGCCGTCGGTTCCGCATACGAAGCGAAGGGAGACCATCCGCTAATACCCACCGCTACTGCACAAATCAAAGAGAGTTTTCTGTTCATCGCATTATCATCATTGTTGAGCCATCGCCGGTTCTGCCGAAAGTGTCGCCGCTGCGCGTTCCGGACGGCGCGGAATAAACGAGACAAACCAGGCCACCAGCATGGTGAGCGAGCGGAAAATAACCTTCACCGACGGCGGAGAAAACTCCGCCAGGTGACGATATCCACGGAACCCCAGCTTCAGGATATCCAGCAGGCTTTCCATCGGCTTATCTTCCGGGAAGCTATCCTGCCAAAGCGCCCACGTATCTGCGCGGGCAAACGTACACTGTACAAAATCAATATGCTGTTGATTGCTTAACGGCAGCAGCTGTAGCCCGACCTCGCTGCCGTTGACCCGCGCGACCCGCACCGGGAAGGCGTACTCCTGCTGCCCGCGTTTCAGCAACAGCTTGACGTGCTGGCTTTCCAGCACCTGCGCCTCGCCGTGAATCTTGACCCCAAGGCCCCCGTCTGAGTAATCATGGACGGTACAGGAGAACAGGTGCCCGTCATCGCGGGCAATCGCCGCCGGCATCGACATCTCCACGCGGTGCGATCGCCGCACCTGCTTGCTTTCAACCGAGACTGCCACCGCGCCGCCGAGAATAATCAGGTTATAGAACACCCAGATAATGCTCACCCAGACGGTCAGAATTTCGTTTTCCGGGCCGTACATAAAGCGCCAGATCCCCACCCCGACGCCGACCAGGTTCAGCAGCACGAGATAGATATAGGGACGAGAGATTACCCAGTCGACGTACTCGTCCTCCACCAGTCCGCCTTTTGCCGTCACGTTGAATTTGCCCTTATGCGGGTTAATCAACGCGACAAAGGTCGGCGGCGCGATATACCACGCCAGCACCGTTTCATAGATCTCGCTCCAGAAAGAGTGGCGGTATTTGCCCTGAATCTTCGAGTTGGTCAGGCTGGCGTGAATCATATGCGGTAGCACGAACAGGGCGATCATCAGCGCTGGCGCATAGATGATATAGGCGTGCAGCAGCAGAAACGCCAGCGGCGCGGTCAGGAAGATCAGCCGCGGAATACCGGACAGAAAGTGCAGCATCGCGTTGACGTAGCAGATGCGCTGCGCCAGCTTCAGCCCTTTGCCAAACAAGGGGTTATCAAGGCGGAAAATTTGTACCATCCCGCGGGCCCAGCGGATGCGCTGGCCAATATGCGCCGACAGGCTCTCCGTCGCCAGACCGGCCGCCTGCGGGATACGCATGTAGGCTGAAGTGTGCCCGCGACGGTGCAGGCGCAGAGAAGTGTGGGCGTCTTCAGTCACCGTTTCCACGGCAATGCCGCCGATTTCATCCAGCGGGCCGCGGCGGATCACCGCGCAGGAGCCGCAGAAGAAGGTCGCGTCCCACATGTCGTTCCCGTCCTGCACCAGGCCATAAAACAGCGTGCCTTCGTTCGGGGTTTTGCGGAATCGTCCCAGGTTGCGCTCAAACGGGTCCGGGGAGAAGAAGTGGTGCGGCGTCTGCATCATCGCCAACTCTTTCTCTTTCAGGAACCAGCCCATGGTCATCTGCAGGAACGAGCGGGTCGGCACGTGGTCGCAGTCAAAAATCGACACGAACTCGCCCTTGGCGTACTTCAGGGCGTTGTTGATATTCCCGGCTTTGGCGTGTTCGTGGGTGGTGCGGGCGATGTAGTGCACCCCGACGTCTTTGGCGAACTGGCGGAACTCTTCGCGCCCGCCGTCGTCGAGGATCCAGATATTGAGCTTGTCCTTCGGCCAGTCGATCCCCTGGGAAGCGTAAATGGTGTTTTTCACCACGTTGAGGTCTTCGTTGTAGGTCGGCACTAAAATATCGACCGTCGGCCACTGCGCCATATCCTCCGGCAGCGGGACCGGCTGACGGTTCAGCGGCCAGACGACCTGGAAATACCCCAGCACCAGCACCACCCAGGCGTAGGTTTCAGCGAACAGCAGAATTATCCCGCACACGAGGCTCACGGGATCATCCCAGTTGAGTGTCGAGGTGTAGCGCCACCAGATGTAGCGGCAGGAGACGGTCAGCGACAGCACGATCAGCATCAGGGCCGAAAAGCGTCCCGGAATGCGGCGCACCAGCAGCGCCACGCCCCACAGCAGCAGCAGGAAAATAAACTGCGAGAGCGGGTTAAACGGCTGGGTAATACAGAGCAGCGCGAGGATTAGCGAGAAAAAGGTTATCGTGCCCAGAATAAACCGCCGCAGCTTTGGCGACAGGTGAGCCAGCTCTTTATGCTTATCCAGATGACCGGTGCGGGCGTTAACCTTTTCCGGCAGCTTTTCCAGCCACTGGGCATAGCGCCCCTGGACGCCTTCCAGCGCCGCCAGCGAACGCCAGTTGATCTTTTTATCCGGCTCCGGCACCCGCGTCGCCAGCAGCCACACGCACTGCAGCAGGTAGCGAATCGGGTCCAGCGGGCGCGGCCGATGCGGATTAATATGCGGGAAAAACTCGCCGTGACGTTCGCGAATAGCCTGCCAGCGCGGCGTTTCCAGCGGCATAAACGCCCATGCCAGAGATGCCCACAGGCAGCCCAGCGCGGCCGACAGCCACGACGCGCCGTGCTGGCGATAGTCGCGATAGCGCTCGTTCAGCCGTTTCCCGACCGGCGGCGCCAGCAGTAAGGTGCTCAGGCGAATCATTCCGCCCCCTTCCCGGCGTAGTGCAGCAGACACCAGTTGGCCAGCGTCAGTATCTCCTCCGCCGCCAGAGAGTCCTGCCGGTACTCGCCGAGCGGCTGCTTCGCCGCCAGACACTCCGCCATCGCCTCATCACGATGGATAGTCACCGGCAGAATGCGGCGCTGGCTCTCCAGCCACAGCTGATACAAATCCTCCTGCAGCTGGCTGCCGACGCGCAGATCGTTAATCAAAATATCGCTATTGACCGGCAGCGCCTGCTGATGCAGGCGAATATGGCTGTTGCCGTCCGGATGCACAATGACCAGCGTGCGGTCGCAGACGTCAATGAGGGAGCGGGTCAGCGGCGAGTAACCGTCCGGCAGGTCAATCAGCAGCCAGCGGTGATCGCCCTGCTGATGGAGCTTCTGCACCATCCCGGCCATCGGCGCCAGCGTCGGCTGAAGCTGGTCAATGTTCGCGCGCTCGCCCGGCGTCAGCTGACCAAAGGGCAAAAGATCGATATGCGAGGTATAGCGCAGACCGGCGTCGCGCCAGTCGCTGCCGTCGATCGTGGCGCGCGCCCAGCCCGCTTTGTGGCTGAAATCGACGTTGAAAAAAAAGCGCAACATGTTGTCCGGGCTGGCGTCCACCACCAGTACGGTTTCACCGAGTAATTGCAGCGCCCAGGCCAGCGCAGCGGTAATCGACGTGGTGCCGGTACCGCCGCGCACGCCCTGTAATCCCAGAATCGCCATCGACGGCTTCCTTACTTTTTCTCTGCTAATTCAGCCAGTAATGGCCAGCGTTTTAGCGCCGCGGTTAACTGCTCGCGTCGGGAAATATCGTGGTAGTGAATATCAGGCAGGGAAAATGCCCGGCTTAACGCCAGGAAATCATTTTGAAACGTGTAGCCCAAAGTCGCATCGGTGGGTACAGCAGGCTCTTTTGCTGGCATTTCTCTGTCCGTTGGAAAATACAATAAATTAAACCGAGAGGCGTAAGATCATCCTTAAAATATGTTTACATGCTAAAACTGATGTCCTTTAATTTCAATGTTAGGTTTACTCTGACGCTTTCGCTAGTAAACTAATCAAGTGTAAATCAAGTCTCACGAGGGACGCCGTGGATATCGTATATTCTTTGGGTATTTCATCATTATGGGACGAAGTACGCCATATGCCCGTGGGTGGAGTATGGTGGCTGAATGTCGACCGCTATGCCGACGCGGTAAGCCTGCTCAACCATACGCTGGCGGCCCAGGATAAACAGAGCCAGGTTGCGGCGATAGTCATGGGTGATAACCCAAATAAAATCATTGAACTAGAGAAAAATTGCGGGCCAGAAAAGGTGGCGTTATTTAGCATGCCGAACCGTGCTGAGGGGCTGCAAGAAATGCACCGCGATTTAGTTTGTTCCCTCGAACCTGGCAATTATTTGTTTATTCTGCTATGCGCTGAAAATGCCTGGCAGAATATAAAAAGCGATGATTTATGCAATTGGGTTGAGAAATCGTATCGATGGACTAATTATCATCGTTGTTCATTACTAGTACTTAATTCCGGGCACGATATCGATAAGCAACTCTCCCCTTTATTACGCGAGTACCGTTCGCTTTCCGGCCTGGCAAGTATTCGTTACCAGGGGGATAACCACCTGTTCGATATCGCCTGGTGGGGGAGCGAAAAAGGCATCAGCGCCCGGCAGCAGCTCATTGTTCTTCAGGATGAAAACGGCTGGCGGCTGGCACAGGATGAAGAAACGGTGGTGCAACCGCGCAGCGACGAAAAAGTCATTCTTAGCAATCTGCGCGTACTGGAAGGTGCCCCCGCGCTATCCGAATACTGGACGCTGTTCGATACCAATGACGCCGTTTTCAACGCCGGGAGGATGGCGCAGGCGGCAACGCTGATCTTCTCCATTACCCAGAACGAACAGATTGAACAGCTGGGACGCTATATCCATACCCTGCGCCGCCAGCGCGGCAGCGCGTTAAAAATCGTCGTCCGCGAACAAACGCCAAGCCTGCGCGCCACCGATGAACGCCTGCTGCTGAGCAGCGGCGCCAATATGGTTATTCCCAGCGGCGCGCCGTTATCCCGCTGCCTCACGCT
Source organism: Klebsiella sp. GN_Kp190 (assembly GCF_040061795.1). Lineage (NCBI taxonomy): Bacteria > Pseudomonadati > Pseudomonadota > Gammaproteobacteria > Enterobacterales > Enterobacteriaceae > Klebsiella > Klebsiella sp. GN_Kp190. The sequence continues at coordinate 2,610 of NZ_JBEAFN010000068.1, read as the reverse complement.
TATAGAAAGCGTTCAAAAACAGCAGTTTACTCGCCATATCCCGGAAGATTTTAATACTCTGCTGACCTGGAGCCAGCCGCTAAAACTGCGCGGCTACCAGAAATGGGGGGACTTCTGCGAAGCGGTGCACAATATTATGGCCAACACCATGCTGCCCGCCGATGGCAAAGGCGTAATGGTGGCGCTGCGCCCGGCGCCCGGCCTGCGCGTAGAGCAGGCGCTGACGCTGTGTAAGCCCAACCGTATGGGCGACATTATGACCATCGGCAACAACCGCCTGGTGCTGTTTCTGTCATTTTGCCGGGTGAACGACCTGGATACCGCGTTAAACCATATTTTCCCTTTACCAACCGGCGATATTTTTTCTAACCGCATGATTTGGTTTGAAGATAAGCAAATAACGGCTGAAATCATGCAGATGCGCGGGATTCTGCCGGAGAACTGGAACACGCCGCTGCCCATTTCGCTTGGCAAAAATGAAACCATCAACGCCACCCATGACGGGCGAAGCTGGCGGCGCAACCCCGAGGCGCACCGTCTGTCCATTGATGGGGAGCCAACCTTATGATGTCTATCGCCGATATTATTCAGCTGGTCGTCCTGTGCGCCCTGCTGTTCTTCCCGCTGGGATACCTGACGCGCCACTACCAGCGGCGTATTCGCACCACATTAAGACTGATGTTCTTTAAACCCCGTTATGTCAAACCGGCTGGCGTGCTGCGCCGGGAAGCGACATCCAGGCAAGGCAAATCAACGAAATGACCAAACCCAAAACACCCACCGCGTCGCTTCCGCTCTGGCGGTACTGGCGAGGCTTATCTGGCTGGAACTTCTACTTTCTGGTGAAGTTCGCATTGCTATGGGGCGGATACCTCAATTTTCATCCCATGTTAAACCTGGTGTTTCTGGCCTTCCTGCTGGTGCCAATTCCGCAGTATAAGCTGCACCGTATCCGCCACTGGATAGCGATCCCGCTGGGTTTTATGTTGTTCTGGCACGACACCTGGCTGCCCGGCCCGGAAAGCATTGCCAGCCAGGGCTCGCAGATTGCCGGCTTCAGCGCCGACTATATCTGGGATCTGGTGACCCGCTTTATTAACTGGAATATGGTCGGCGCGTTCTTCGTGCTGCTGGTCCTGTGGCTGTTTATCAGCCAGTGGCTACGAGTGACGGTTTTCGTCTCGGCGATCGTGGTCTGGCTGGTGGTCAGTCCGCTGCTGCCCTCTTTCAGCCTTTGGCCGGCAGGTCAGCCGACGACCGCGGCGGCGAACACCGCCGTTAATACGGCTGGCGGAACGGCCATCGCGACCAATACTGCGCCGGCGAATAACGATATTCCGCCGCAGACCGAGCCGCCGACGTCGGCCAATCTCACCAACTGGCTGAATGCCTTTTACGCTTCTGAGCAAAAACGTAAAACCACTTTCCCGGATGCGCTTCCGGCCGATGCCCAGCCGTTTGATGTGCTGATAATCAACATCTGCTCGCTCTCATGGTCGGATATTGAAGCGGCCGGGCTGATGGATCATCCGCTGTGGAAGCATTTCGACCTGCTGTTCAAAAACTTTAACTCGGCGACCTCTTACAGCGGGCCGGCGGCGGCGCGTCTGCTGCGCGCCAGCTGCGGCCAGCTCTCTCATGCGAACCTTTATCAGCCATCGGGCAGCGAATGCTATCTGTTTGAAAACCTGGCGAAGCTGGGCTTCACCCAGCAGCTGATGCTCGGCCACAACGGTATCTTCGGCGACTTCCTGAAGGAGCTTCGCTCGCTGGGCGGGATCCAGAGCCCGCTGATGGATCAAAGCGGCCTGCCGGTCATTCTGCAGGGCTTTGACGGCTCTCCGGTCTATGACGACCAGGCGACGCTGAACCGCTGGCTGCAGTCGCTGGATAAGCTGAATACGCCGCGCACGGCGACCTTCTACAACACGCTGCCGCTGCATGACGGTAACCACTATCCGGGCCAGAGCAAAACCGCGGACTATAAAGCCCGTGCGCAGAAGTTCTTCGATGAGCTGGATAATTTCTTCACCGAACTGGAGAGATCGGGGCGTAAGGTGCTGGTCATCGTCGTACCGGAACACGGTGCGGCATTGAAAGGCGACAAAATGCAGGTTTCCGGCCTGCGCGATATTCCCAGCCCATCCATTACTAACGTACCGGCGGCGGTGAAATTTTTCGGCATTAAGGCAAGACACCCCGATGCGCCGATTATCATCAACCAGCCAAGCAGCTACCTGGCGATTTCTGAGCTGGTGGTCCGCGCCCTCGACGGCAAGATGTTTGACGAAAACGACATCAACTGGCAGCAGTATATTGCCAACCTGCCGCAGAGCGCGGCGGTGTCGGAAAACTCCAACGCCATCGTCATTCAATACCAGGGGAAACCGTATGTTCAGCTGAACGGCGGCAGTTGGGTCCCTTATCCGCAATAAACGAAAAAGGCCGCAGGATGTTACCCCTGCGGCCCCGTTCGGGTGCATGCTGCCACTAAGGCAGGCAGATACCCACCGGCCGGCTACTTCCGGTTATCCATCCGGCTCACGATAATGCTAACCAGAATGCCAGCAATCACCGGAGCCGCCAGATCGTCCCACAGCACCAGGCCCA
>NZ_JBEAFN010000067.1:0-64693 GCF_040061795.1 Klebsiella sp. GN_Kp190 | reverse complement strand
TTCTGACGGAGTAATCATACAAGCCCGGACAGATGCGCAGCATCGCCTCCGGGAAATGATGCCGCTTTGCGCCCGGCACCGCCGTCTGCGGCGCTGACAACGCGCCGTCAGGCTGCCGAGACCACCGATTTTTGCAGCAGCCACTCGCGGAATACCTGTAAATGTCGGGATTCCGCTTTATCCTCCTGCCACGTCATAATGAAGCGGTTGCCGGTGCGAATCGGCACATCGCAGGGGATCACCATCTCACCGCTATCCAGGTCATGCTGAATGGCAAAACGCGGCAGCAGCGCCACCCCCAGGTTCGAACGCACCGCCGCAATCAGCATTGAGAGCAGGTCAAAACGCGGACCGATGTTGATCTGCGGGCTGGTGATATTCGACAGCGCAAACCACTCCTGCCAGCCGTGAATTCGCGTGCTTTGATGCAGCAGCGGAAACTCGCCCAGCAGCTCCTCGACCGCCAGCTTCTGCCCGGGTTCGGACAGCAGCCCGCAGCCGCACACCGGCAGAATTTCCTCTTCGAACAGATACTCAACCTCCGCCCACGGCGAGCAAAAATCCTCGCGCATAATGGCGGCATCGTACTCGCGGCTAAGAAAATCGCCAATATTAGCCAGCGAATGAATATTAACGATAATGCCCGGATGTAATTTATTAAACTCGCGCAGGTTGGGGATCAGCCAGTGGGTGCTAAAGGTAGGATTGACGGCCAGCTCAAGCACCTGCACCGTCGGTTGCCATGTCATAATGGAGTTGGTATCACGTTCCAGTTTGTTAAGCGTTTCCTTAACGATAGTCAAATAATGCTTGCCAGCCGCATTTAAAAAAATCCTTTTTTTAGCATGATTAAATAATGACGTATGGAGGAAATCCTCCAGCGCCGTGACCTGTCGGAACACGGCGCTTTGTGTTAAAGCCAACTCTTCCGCTGCTCGAGTATAACTTTCGTGGCGAGCCACAACCTCAAAGGTCACCAGTAATTCAGTTTTGGGGATTTTTCCTCTCATAACGTCTTCCATTTACGGCGTGCAAAAAATTGTTTAATAGATAAAAAAAGCGCGCAAGGACATCAGATTAGCCCCGGGTGTTATATTTTATTTTACCTTCAGATGTCATTGATCTATTCCATGATAAATGCACACTGTTATTGATCAAATAATAACCAATAATACCCAGGCACTACAATAAACACAATTTAAACAATGTGATTGCCATGCAAATAACAGCAATAAGTTGTCAATATTTTTTCACATTAACTTGTTTATTTGCGAAGTCAGTCGATGAGACGATGAAATTTAATTGCCCGCTGGTGAGCATAAATGAAAATTTTTCCGCGATCGGCCACACATTATGAGCGCTCCAGGAAAAATCTGTATTAACGATAAAACGGCGGCTAATCGACTTACCGTGAAGCGGCTGCGAGATGCCGATCGCGGAACGACTGCGGGCTGGTGCGATGAGCGGCGCGAAACACCCGACAAAAGTAGCTGGTTTGCGCAAACTGAAGCTTACGCGCTACGCTGTCTACCGAATATGACGGATCGCCAAGCAGTTCTCCGGCACGCTGCATTTTGCGCTGATTAACCCAGACTTTAAAATTCATCCCCTGGCGTTTTTTAAAAAAACGACTAAAATAATTTGCGCTTAAACAAACGTGAGCGGCGACGGTCTCTAAAGACAGCTCACCATATAAATTCTCATCAATATAGCGTAATGCCGACAGCAGTTTTATTTCATGCGACGATTTTTGCGAATAATAAAACTCTCTCTTATGCCGCAACGGTTTCTCGTCCACTTCCCTGTTTTCTGCAATCGCAGACATATTATTAACGATAAAATGCAGTAATCTTATCGCCGCCGCCCGATGCTGGTTGTCGGTCGCGTTATGATGGTCGCAAATAATATAACCGGATAATGTATTGTCCTGAATCAGCGGTAAGGCAAAGAAATTTAACCCACCGTAGCCAGCAGGTAATCGATTGTCATTTGCCTCAATCACCGTGGTCTCCAGCCCGGTAGCCCGCGAAAAAAGCGCTGCCAGCGAGCTAAAGCCCTCCCATTGTTCATGCCTTTTCTTTCGCACCACATTATTCCCCACCGCCTTTTGCAAGCACTTAATATGCAGAATAGCGCGGATAAAAAGGATGATGCCGGACGCAAAAAATAATCTCATTTGCGCAGATGAATATGATTAAACGGCATGAAATCGCGGGCGAAAACGGCGTAACGCCTGATGGCGCAACGGCAGGCAAAAAAAAGGCCATCATCAGATGGCCAACCATGTCGAAATTGGACCAGCCCTTAACCATGCAGAACGTCAGGGCTGTTTTTTTTACTTATTACTTAATTACGGTTTTCAGCGCTTCGCCGATATCGGCCAGGCTGCGAACGGTCTTCACGCCAGCGGCTTCCAGCGCGGCGAATTTCTCATCCGCCGTCCCTTTACCACCGGCAATGATGGCGCCCGCGTGTCCCATACGTTTGCCTTTCGGCGCGGTCACGCCGGCGATGTAGCCGACAACCGGTTTGGTCACGTGATCTTTGATGTAAGCGGCCGCTTCTTCTTCCGCGCTACCGCCGATCTCACCGATCATGACGATCGCTTCGGTCTGCGGATCTTCCTGGAACAGCTTCAGGATATCGATGAAGTTAGAGCCCGGGATCGGGTCGCCGCCGATGCCCACGCAGGTGGACTGGCCGAAGCCGTAATCAGTGGTCTGCTTAACCGCTTCATAGGTCAGGGTACCGGAACGGGAAACGATGCCCACTTTACCCGGCTTGTGAATGTGGCCCGGCATGATGCCGATTTTGCATTCGCCTGGGGTGATCACGCCCGGGCAGTTTGGCCCGATCATGCGCACGCCCGCTTCATCCAGCTTCACCTTCACGGTCAGCATATCCAGCGTCGGGATGCCTTCGGTGATGGTGATAATCAGCTTAATGCCTGCATCGATAGCTTCCAGGATTGAGTCTTTGCAGAACGGCGCCGGAACGTAGATAACGGATGCGGTTGCGCCGGTCGCTTCTACCGCTTCGCGCACGGTGTTGAACACCGGCAGGCCCAGATGGGTGGTGCCGCCTTTGCCCGGCGTTACGCCGCCAACCATTTGCGTACCGTAAGCGATGGCTTGTTCAGAGTGGAATGTACCCTGGCTACCGGTGAAGCCCTGGCAGATAACCTTGGTATCTTTATTAATTAAAACGGACATTATTTCCCCTCCACTGCGGCAACAACCTGCTGAGCTGCATCCGTCAGACTTTTCGCTGCAATAATATTCAGGCCGCTGTCAGCCAGTTTCTTCGCGCCCAGTTCGGCGTTGTTACCTTCCAGACGAACCACTACCGGGACGTTAACGCCCACTTCAGCTACCGCGCCGATGATGCCGTCGGCAATCAGATCGCAGCGTACGATACCGCCGAAAATGTTAACCAGAACCGCTTTTACGTTGTCGTCAGAGAGGATGATTTTAAACGCTTCGGTGACGCGCTCTTTGGTTGCGCCGCCGCCAACGTCGAGGAAGTTAGCCGGTTCGCCGCCGTGCAGCTTAACGATGTCCATGGTGCCCATGGCCAGGCCCGCGCCGTTCACCATGCAGCCGATGTTGCCGTCCAGCGCGACGTAGTTCAGCTCCCACTGCGCCGCCTGAGCTTCGCGCGGGTCTTCCTGCGACTGGTCGCGCATTTCGCGCAGATCCGGCTGGCGGAACAGCGCGTTGCCATCAGCGCCCAGTTTACCGTCGAGACAGATCAGGTCGCCCTGCTTAGTGATCACCAGCGGGTTGATTTCGATCAGCGCCAGGTCGCGCTCAAGGAAAATGGTCGCCAGGCCCATAAAGATTTTGGTGAACTGCTGAACCTGTTTACCTTCCAGACCCAGTTTGAACGCCAGTTCGCGGCCCTGGTAAGGCATCGGACCCGCCAGCGGATCGATGGCGATTTTGTGGATCAGGTGCGGGGTCTCTTCCGCTACTTTTTCGATTTCCACGCCGCCTTCGGTAGAGGCCATAAAGACCACGCGACGGGAGCTACGGTCAACAACCGCGCCCAGGTACAGCTCTTTATCAATATCGGTCGCCGCTTCAACCAGAATCTGGTTAACCGGCTGGCCGTTCGCATCTGTTTGATAGGTGACGAGGCGTTTGCCCAGCCAGTGTTCAGCAAATGCGCGAATGTCTTCTTTGCTCTTCACTACTTTCACACCGCCCGCTTTGCCGCGGCCACCAGCGTGAACCTGACATTTCACTACCCACGGACCCGCGCCGATTTTTGAAGCGGCTTCTTCTGCTTCACGCGGAGTAGTACAGGCATAACCCACCGGCGCCGGTAAGCCATAGCGGGCAAAGAGTTGTTTTGCCTGATATTCATGTAAGTTCATGTGTTCAGTCCATCCTTCAGGGAATAATTATAAACCTGTAGGCCTGATAACGGCGCTCGCGCGCTTTACCCGGCCTACGGTAGGTCATACTCTTGCTGACTACACGTCCAGCAGCAGACGAGTCGGGTCTTCCAGCAGCTCTTTAATCGCAACCAGGTAGCCAACCGACTCACGTCCGTCGATCAGACGATGGTCGTAGGAGAGCGCCAGGTACATCATCGGCAGAATTTCCACTTTACCATTCACCGCCATCGGACGATCTTTGATGGCATGCATACCCAGAATCGCGCTCTGCGGCGGGTTGATGATCGGCGTGGACATCAGAGAACCGAATACGCCGCCGTTGGTAATGGTGAAGTTACCGCCGGTCAGGTCGTCTACGGTCAGCTTGCCGTCGCGGCCTTTTACTGCCAGCTCTTTAATTTTCTTCTCGATATCCGCCATGCCCAGCAGATCGACGTCGCGCAGAACCGGGGTGACCAGGCCGCGAGGCGTGGAGACCGCCATGCTGACGTCGAAATAGTTGTGGTACACCACGTCGTCGCCATCGATAGAGGCGTTCACTTCCGGATAGCGTTTCAGCGCTTCCACGACCGCCTTCACGTAGAAGGACATGAAGCCCAGGCGGATACCGTGACGTTTTTCAAACGCGTCACCGTACTGCTTACGCAGATCCATAATCGGCTTCATGTTGACTTCGTTGAAGGTCGTCAGCATGGCGGTGGAGTTTTTCGCTTCCAGCAGACGCTCGGCAACGCGTTTGCGCAGACGGGTCATCGGCACGCGTTTTTCCGAGCGGTGGCCCAGCTGCGGAGCCGGAGCAGCTGCAGCGGGCGCAGCCGCCGGGGCTTGAGCTTTAGCCGGAGCGCTCGCCAGATGCTTCTCCACGTCTTCGCGGGTCAGGCGGCCGCCAACGCCGGTGCCTTTAATGGCCGCTGCGTCGAGGCTGTGTTCCGCCAGAAGACGGCGAATCGCCGGGCTCAGCGCATCGTTGTTTTGTTCTTCCAGAGAAGCCTGCTGGCGCTGGGCCGGCGTCGACTCTTTGGCATCGGCTTTCGCACCGGACTCTTTGCCCGCGCTGTTGCCTTCACGCAGGCGGCCCAGGATCTGACGAGAGAGCACGGTAGCGCCTTCGTCTTCAATCACCGCGTCCAGAATGCCATCCGCTGAAGCCGGTACTTCCAGTACCACTTTGTCAGTTTCGATTTCTACCAGCACTTCGTCACGAACAACCGCATCGCCCGGTTTTTTATGCCAGGTGGCAACCGTTGCGTCAGCTACGGACTCAGGCAGGTCGGGAACCAGAATATCTACGCTACTCATTATGTATCCTTTAATTAATCGACGTTCAGCGCGTCATTGACCAGATCTTGTTGCTGTTTCTGGTGAACGGACAGGTATCCTACCGCCGGAGAGGCGGAGGCCGGGCGGCCTGCATAACGCAGAGAGGCCCCAAACGGAATCACTTCACGGAAGTGATGCTGGCTGCAGTACCACGCGCCCTGGTTGAGCGGTTCTTCCTGACACCAGACAAAATCATGCACGTGCGCATACGGTTTCAGCGCTTCCTGTACCGCCTGGTGCGGGAACGGGTAGAGCTGCTCTATGCGAACGATAGCGACATCTTTTTGCTCTTTCTTGCGGCGCTGTTCCAGCAGGTCGTAATAAACCTTACCAGAGCACAGCACAACACGCTTCACGGCTTTCGGGTCGAGATCGTCGATTTCACCGATTGCCGGCTGGAAGGTGCCGTTAGCCAGTTCGTCCATGCTCGATACCGCCAGCGGGTGACGCAGCAGCGATTTCGGCGACATCACGATCAGCGGGCGACGCATACCGCGCAGCGCCTGACGACGCAGCATATGGTAAACCTGCGCCGGCGTGGACGGTACGCAAACCTGCATGTTCTGCTCGGCGCAGAGCTGCAGATAGCGTTCCAGACGCGCGGAGGAGTGCTCCGGCCCCTGGCCTTCGTAGCCGTGCGGCAGCAGCATCACCAGACCGCACATACGGCCCCACTTTTGCTCGCCGGAGCTGATGAACTGGTCGATAACCACCTGCGCGCCGTTGGCGAAGTCGCCGAACTGCGCTTCCCAGATGGTCAGGGTACGCGGCTCTGCGGTGGCATAGCCGTATTCAAACGCCAGGACCGCTTCTTCCGACAGCACGGAGTCCCAGACTTTAAAATGGCCCTGACCGTTGTGGACGTGCTGCAGCGGCGTATAGGTTGAACCATTTTTCTGGTTATGGATCACCGCGTGGCGGTGGAAGAAGGTCCCGCGCCCGGAGTCTTCGCCGGACAGACGCACCGAAATACCTTCATCGACCAGCGTGGCGTAGGCGAGGTTTTCCGCGCCGCCCCAGTCGAACAGCTTCTCGCCGGCGGCCATTGCCTGACGATCGCCATAGATTTTCGCGACGCGCGACTGCATCTCAACGGCTTCCGGCACCGTACTGATGCGTTTCGCCAGCTCCTGCAGACGCTTAGGTTCAACTTTGTCCGGATAGCTCTCATCCCACTCGTGGTTGAGGTACGGGGACCAGGTAAAGGAGTGCATGTTCATCGGACGCCACTCCTGCACCACGCATTCGCCGGCATCCAGCGCGTCGCGGTAGAGGTTAACCTGCTCGGTAGCGTCTTCCAGCGTCGCGACCTTATCGGCTTCCAGCTTGTCAGCGTAGATTTTGCGCGGGGTCGGATGCTTTTTGATTTTCTGATACATCAGCGGCTGGGTTGCGCTCGGCTCGTCGGCTTCGTTATGGCCGTGACGGCGGTAGCACACCAGGTCAATGAAGACATCGCGTTTGAAGGTATTACGGAAATCCAGCGCCAGGCGGGTCACGAAAGCGACCGCTTCCGGGTCATCGGCGTTGACGTGGAAAATCGGCGACTGCACCATCTTACCGATGTCGGTGCAGTACGGGGTAGAACGCGCATCCAGCGGGTTAGACGTGGTGAATCCCACCTGGTTGTTAATCACGATGCGTACGGTACCGCCCACTTCGTAACCGCGCGCTTTGGACATGTTCAGGGTTTCCTGAACCACTCCCTGGCCGGTGACCGCGGCGTCGCCGTGAATGGTGATCGGCAGAACTTTGTTGCTGCTCGGTTCGTCGAGACGATCGAGGCGTGCGCGGACGGAGCCGATAACCACCGGGCTGACGATTTCCAGGTGCGACGGGTTAAACGCCAGCGCCAGATGCACCAGGCCGCCTTCGGTTTCCATGTCGGAAGAGAAGCCCATATGGTACTTCACGTCACCGGTGCCGAGGTGTTCTTTATGTTTACCGGCGAACTCGTCGAACAGGTCCTGCGGTTTTTTACCCAGCACGTTGACCAGCACGTTCAGACGACCGCGGTGCGCCATGCCCAGCACCACTTCGCGGGTGCCGCTCTTACCCGCGTGGCGGATAATCTCTTTGAGCATTGGGATCAGCGCATCGCCGCCTTCCAGCGAGAAGCGTTTCGCGCCCGGGAATTTCGCCCCGAGGTAGCGTTCGAGGCCTTCCGCCGCGGTCAGCTCGCTCAGGAAGCGTTTTTTCTCTTCGGCGCTAAAGCTCGCTTTGCCTGCTACCGACTCGATACGCTGCTGGATCCAGCGTTTTTCTTCGGTAGAAGTAATGTGCATATATTCCGCGCCGATGGAGCCGCAATAGGTTTGCTTGAGGGCGGAGATCAGATCGCCCAGCTTCATCGTGTCTTTACCGATGGCAAAAGAACCTACGTTATAGATCTCCTGGAAATCGGCCTCGGTCAGATCGTGGTAAGCCGGATCGAGATCCGCCACTCTCTCTTGCTGCCACAGTCCCAGCGGATCGAGATTCGCATGCTGGTGACCACGGAAGCGGTATGCGTTGATGAGCTGCAGGACTTTAACCTGCTTCACATTGGTGTCAGGGTCGGAAATCGAAGAAGTGTAACGCGAGGCATCCTTCGCCAGGCGGCGGAAATAATCACGCGTTTTGGAATGAAATTGATCCGGTTTGACTCCGGTGCCAGGTAACTGCTGGAACATAGAACGCCAGTTGGCGTCAACAGAGTCAGGATCGGTTAAGAAGTCTTCATAGAGCTGTTCTATCCAGCTCTGGTTCGAACCAGAGAGGTAAGAAGAGTCCAGCCAGGCTTTCATTGCGCCGTTCTGCATCGTGATCCCTTAAGCATTTATATGCTTATTTCGCCGTAGAAACTACCACGCACAGAAGTTGTACGTGCCGGGGTTCACTTGTTGCGGATGAGTTGTGGTTTCGTCCGCTAAGGAACCTTTAAAAACTGCCATTAATCTTCGGCGTTCAGGCTGCGGTTGCGTTAGCTGCCTTCACTTACCCCGGTCACATAGTTCACTATGCTCCCGGAGATGCGTTCAGTTGCCGCCTTACCTCGCTCTGAACGCCTTGATTACTGGTACATATTTGGCGGTTTTTAAAGATTTCCTGCTATATCCCCCGGCGGCACGAACGCTGCCGGGGCTACTGCTTTTGGTAGCCCGGATAAGCGCTAGCGCCATCCGGGGCAGACCGGGTTACTTACGCACTGCGCTGCAGCAGCATCGACTTAATATGGCCGATGGCGCGCGTCGGGTTCAGCCCCTTAGGACACACACTGACGCAGTTCATAATGCTGTGACAGCGGAATACGCTGAAAGCATCGCTCAGCCCTTCGAGGCGCTCGCTGGTTTCGGTATCGCGGCTGTCGATCAGGAAGCGATACGCGGCCAGCAGGCCGGCCGGGCCGATAAACTTGTCCGGGTTCCACCAGAACGACGGGCAAGACGTTGAACAACATGCGCAGAGAATACACTCGTACAAACCATCGAGTTTCTCACGCTGCTCTGGCGACTGCAGATGCTCGCGAGCCGGAGGATTTTGCCCATTATTCAACAAGTAAGGCTTAATCTTCTCATATTGTGCATAGAATTGCCCCATGTCTACCACCAAATCACGGATAACCGGTAATCCTGGCAGCGGACGGATAACAATTTTCTTACCCGGCTGATTCAGCGCGGAGATCGGCGTGATGCACGCCAGACCATTTTTCCCGTTCATGTTCAGACCGTCGGAGCCACAAACCCCTTCACGGCAGGAGCGGCGGAACGACAGCGACGGGTCTTTCTCTTTCAGCTGGATTAACGCGTCCAGCAGCATCATGTCGCGACCCTCTTCCGCTTCCAGGGTGTAATCCTGCATGCGCGGAGCATCGTCTACGTCCGGGTTATAACGATAAACTGAAAACTCGAGTTTCATATTCCTGTCTCCGCATTAATAAGTACGAATCTTCGGCGGGAATGCCGGACGCAGCTTCGGTTCCATATTGACGCTACGACGCGTCATGGATTCCGACTCTGGCAGATACAGGGAATGGCACAGCCAGTTTTCATCATCACGATCCGGGAAGTCGAAGCGGCTATGCGCGCCGCGGCTTTCGGTACGGTAGTTCGCAGACATCGCGGTGGCGTAAGCGGTTTCCATCAGGTTATCCAGCTCCAGGCACTCAACGCGCTGGGTGTTGAACTCGCTGGAAGTATCATCCAGGCGGGCGTTTTTCAGACGCTCGCGGATGGCTTTCAGCTGCTCAAGGCCCTTCGCCATTGCATCCCCTTCGCGGAAGACCGAGAAGTTATGCTGCATACACTCTTGCAGCGCTTTGCGGATTTCGACCGGGTCTTCACCATTCCGGTTGCCGTTCCAGCGGTTCAAACGTTCCAGAGAAGCGTCGATCTCTTCATCCGTCGCGTCGCGCAGTACGCCCTGCTCGGCGATAGACTCTTGCAGGTGCAGACCCACCGCGCGGCCAAAGACCACCAGGTCAAGCAGCGAGTTGCCGCCCAGACGGTTCGCGCCGTGTACCGATACGCAGGCGATTTCGCCTACCGCGAACAGTCCCGGAATAACCACATCTTCGCCCTGCTCGTTGACGGTCAGCGCCTGTCCGCTCACTTTGGTCGGAATACCGCCCATCATATAGTGGCAGGTTGGGATAACCGGAATCGGCTCTTTTACCGGGTCGACGTGGGCAAAGGTGCGGGAGAGCTCCAGGATACCCGGCAGGCGGGATTCCAGCACTTCTTTACCGAGGTGATCGAGCTTCAGCTTGGCGTGCGGGCCCCACGGACCATCGCAGCCGCGACCTTCACGGATTTCGATCATGATGGAACGCGCCACCACGTCGCGACCCGCCAGGTCTTTCGCATTCGGGGCATAACGTTCCATGAAACGTTCGCCGTGTTTGTTCAGCAGGTAGCCGCCTTCACCGCGGCAGCCTTCTGTCACCAGAACGCCCGCCCCGGCGATACCGGTCGGGTGGAACTGCCACATTTCCATATCCTGCACCGGCACGCCGGCGCGGATCGCCATACCAACGCCGTCGCCGGTATTGATATGGGCATTGGTGGTGGACTGGTAGATACGACCAGCGCCGCCGGTAGCCAGCACGGTGGCGCGAGCCTTGAAGTAAACCACTTCACCGGTTTCGATACACAGGGCGGTACAACCAACCACCGCGCCATCGGCGTTTTTCACCAGATCCAGCGCGTACCACTCGGAGAAAATAGTGGTGTGATTTTTCAGGTTCTGCTGATAGAGAGTGTGCAGCAGCGCGTGACCGGTACGGTCAGCCGCCGCAGCGGTACGTGCCGCCTGCTCGCCGCCGAAGTTTTTCGACTGGCCGCCGAACGGACGCTGATAAATCGTGCCATTTTCGAGGCGCGAGAACGGCAGACCCATATGATCCAGCTCCAGAATCGCTTCCGGGCCGGTTTTACACATGTATTCGATGGCGTCCTGATCGCCAATGTAGTCCGACCCCTTAACGGTGTCGTACATATGCCATTCCCAGTTATCTTCATGGGTATTACCGAGCGCGACGGTGATACCACCCTGCGCGGAAACGGTATGGGAACGGGTCGGAAAAACTTTAGAGAGCAGCGCACAGGTCTGGCCGCTCTGGGAAATCTGCAGCGCCGCGCGCATACCTGCGCCGCCGGCACCAATGACAACAGCATCAAATTCTCTGACAGGCAATTTCATTACACACCCCACACCACAACAAATCCATAAAGAACGTAAGCCACCAGCGCAACAACGATCAGCAGTTGCAGAACTAAGCGCACTGCCAGTGGTTTAACGTAGTCCGTTAATACCTGCCACATCCCGATCCAGGCGTGGATCAGAATGGAAACGAGAGCCAGCAGGGTGAAGACTTTAGTGAACGCGGAGGAGAAAAAGCCCGTCCAGACTTCCCATGAAATTTCACCGGTGGTGGCAAAGAAGCCAACCATATAGATGATGTAGAGGGTCAGAACGATAGCGGTAGCACGGACCAGAATAAAGTCATGTACGCCGTTGCGTCCTAGTGCTGAGGCGTTGCTTACCATACGAGGACTCCTGCGAGAAGTGAAAGCACGACAGTAATAACAAAAGAAATTTTGGCGGAGCGTGTCCCTACTTCGAGGGTTTCTTCAAGGTAGCCAAAATCCATCAGCAGGTGGCGAATACCGACCACCGCGTGATACGCCAGCGCGGTCAGGATGCCCCACATGATGAACTTCACAAAGAAGCTATCCATAATGGATGCCGCAGTGAGAAAACCTTCGGGAGAGGAAAGGCTGGTGCCCAGCAGCCAAAGCAGAATCCCGATCGCCACGAAGGTGATCACTCCGGATACGCGATGGAGAATGGACGCTATCGCCGTGATTGGGAACCGGATCGTTTGCAGATCCAGATTGACAGGTCTTTGTTTTTTCACATTTCTTACCATGAATAACGCCCACATGCTGTTCTTATTGTTTCCTTCCTCCGGTCTGCTTGCGGGTCAGACAGCGTCCTTATCTATAACTAAAAGTCATGTTAAAACGCCTTTCCAGGAGTTAAAGCGTGACAAAATAACGCTGGGTGGCTCGGGATTGCAGGGTGTTCCGGAGACCTGGCGGCAGTATAGGCCGTTCACAAAATCATTACAATTAACCTACATATAGTTTGTCGGGTTTTCTCCCGAACAGTGATCCATGTCACGATAACAACATATTTTTAATTTTTAATCATCTGATTTGACAAATATTAAACATTATTGTTACAACCATTACCAGATAAATGCAATAATACGCAAAAGTTATGGGGTCACTCTTTTACCTGAGAATAAGTTATGCAACAGTGAGAGAGTATTGACCGATGTAATCAGGACAGTTATTAGTGGTATATAGTTTTATAATATTCGGGCTGCTAAAACGCTGATTTGCTGTTGTTTCGTCGTAGGCTGAAGACGTACCATCAAGCGCCCTTGCTCTGTACCCTGCCCTTTTCGCGACGCAGAGCGATGTGCAACATAACAAACTGGTAATGTCATCTGCTACGGGCTGAATGCAAATCCACCACCCGGCAGCCTTAAGCAATAAAGGCGCTAAGGAGACCATAAATGTCTGATGCTAAAGCAAAAATCACCCTGGGTGGTGATACTGCTATCGAACTGGATGTGCTAAAGGGCACGCTCGGTCAGGATGTTATTGATATTCGTAGTCTTGGTTCAAAAGGCGTGTTTACTTTTGACCCTGGTTTTACCTCCACCGCATCCTGCGAATCTAAAATCACCTTCATCGACGGTGATGAAGGTATCCTGCTGCACCGCGGTTTCCCGATCGATCAGTTAGCAACCGACTCCAACTATCTGGAAGTATGCTACATCCTGCTGAACGGTGAGAAGCCGACCCAGGCCCAGTACGACGAATTCAAAACCATCGTTACCCGCCACACCATGATTCACGAACAGATTACCCGTCTGTTCCACGCATTCCGCCGCGATTCTCACCCGATGGCCGTCATGTGCGGTATCACCGGTGCGCTGGCCGCGTTCTATCACGATTCGCTGGATGTGAATAACCCACGCCACCGCGATATCGCCGCATTCCGCCTGCTCTCCAAAATGCCAACGATGGCGGCAATGTGTTACAAATATTCTATCGGCCAGCCTTTCGTTTATCCGCGCAACGACCTCTCCTACGCGGGTAACTTCCTGAATATGATGTTCTCCACGCCGTGTGAAAAATATGAAGTGAATCCGATTCTGGAACGCGCCATGGACCGTATCCTGATCCTGCACGCCGACCACGAACAGAACGCTTCAACGTCCACCGTACGTACCGCCGGCTCTTCCGGCGCGAACCCGTTTGCCTGCATCGCTGCGGGTATTGCCTCCCTGTGGGGACCGGCACACGGCGGCGCCAACGAAGCGGCGCTGAAGATGCTCGAAGAGATCAGCTCCGTTGAACACATTCCGGAATTCGTCCGTCGCGCGAAAGACAAAAACGACTCTTTCCGCCTGATGGGCTTTGGCCACCGCGTGTACAAAAATTACGACCCGCGCGCCACCGTGATGCGTGAGACCTGCCACGAAGTGCTGAAAGAACTCGGTACCAAAGACGATCTGCTGGAAGTGGCCATGGAGCTTGAGCACATCGCGCTCAACGACCCGTACTTCATCGAGAAGAAACTCTACCCGAACGTCGATTTCTACTCCGGTATCATCCTCAAAGCGATGGGCATTCCGTCTTCTATGTTTACCGTTATCTTCGCGATGGCGCGTACCGTGGGCTGGATTGCGCACTGGAACGAAATGCACAGCGACGGCATGAAAATCGCCCGTCCGCGCCAGCTGTATACCGGCTACGAAAAGCGCGATTTCAAAAACGATATCGCCCGTTAAGAGGGCTATCGCAGCAATAAAAAAACGCGCCTGAAGGCGCGTTTTTTTATTGCTGACATCCCGGGCACCAGTAAAACGGCCGCGACGATAGCATCGTTCTCTCGATTATTCCGCCGCAGCGCTCGCAGGCCTCCCCTTCGCGATGAAAAACCTTAAAGCGAAACAGCGCGCCGTGGTGCTTATTCTCGTCCACCAGACCGCGGGTGTTGTAGGACAAGCGCGGGATCTCCAGCAGCGCATGCGCCAGCGCATCGAGCTGTTTTTCATCCAGTTCAGAGGCTTTATGCCGCCCGGTCAGCCCCACCTGCCAGAGGATCTCCACGCGCAGATAGTTGCCTAATCCGGCAAGAAACGCCTGATCCAGCAGCAGACCGGAGAACTGGCGGTTGCGGAATTTCGCCGACAGCAGCCGCGCTTTGACCTGTTCAACGCTAAGGCGCATATCGAGCACATCCGGCCCGACCCGCAGCAAAAACGGATGGCGGGCGAGCTGCTCGGGCGTCAGCATCTCAATATCAGAGGCGCTGTAGAGCAAAATCGCCCTGCGCGCGGTCTGCAGCCGAACGCGCAGAACGCGCGTCGTTTCAGGCTGCTCCCCCGCGTCCACCACTCGCCAGACGCCGTACAGCTGATTGTGGCTATACAGCGTTAGCCCGCCGGAGAAGTGGGTCAGCAGCGCCTTACCGCGAGTTTCAATGTGCGTCACTCGCTGGCCGACCAGCTGAGATTGGTAATGTTGTAACTGCGGGAAGGCGAACCACGCCCCGGTCAGGGGTTCGCCTTTAATCGCCGCTTCCAGGCTATCCGCCGCGCGGCGAATTTCCGGACCTTCCGGCATAATCTTGTCCTTGTGTTAATGCGTTGCCCCACCGCCGACTTTCACATCGCCATCCTGCTGCAGGGCAACGGCGATGGCCGTTTCCAGCGCGGCCTGCACCGTCTCTACCGCCATACTGGCTTCGCCGGGATGAGCCGCGGCCTGCTCCGGCAAATACGGAATATGGATAAACCCGCCCTTCGCGCCGCTGCGATGACGCAGGCTGTGCAGCAGGCCGTACATCACGTGATTACAGACAAACGTCCCCGCCGTCTGCGACACCGACGCCGGGATCCCCCGGCTGCGCAGGGCGGTTACGATCGCTTTGATCGGCAGCGTGCTGAAGTACGCCGCCGGCCCGCCGGCAGCGATCGGTACGTCGATCGGCTGCAGGCCTTTATTATCAGGGATCCGCGCATCATCGACGTTGATCGCCACCCGTTCAACGGTGATGTCGACGCGACCGCCCGCCTGGCCAATCGCCAGGGTCAGGACGGGATCCAGCTCATCCAGCGCGGCGTTCAGCGCCGTCAGGGCGTCGCCAAAGACGCACGGCAGCTGCCGCGCCGCCACCGGCTGTCCGCCGATAATAGCGCCATCCAGCCGCTTTACCACTTCCCACGAAGGGTTAACCGCTTCGCCGCCGAACGGCTCAAAACCGGTAATTAACACGCCAGCCATGATCCCTCCTTACAAGAACATCAGGAAATAGAGCAAAAATACGTTCACTATAAGCAGCATAACGCCGGTCGGCACCTGGGCTTTTATGACCGCGTTTTTATCCGGCAGCTCCAGCAGCGCGGCAGGCACGATATTGAAGTTCGCCGCCATGGGCGTCATCAGGGTACCGCAGTAGCCGGAGAACATGCCAATGGCCGCCATCACCGCCGGGTTCCCCCCGTGCTGCAGCACCAGAATCGGGATCCCGACTCCCGCCGTCACGATAGGAAACGCGGCGAAAGCGTTGCCCATCACCATCGTCAGCAGCGCCATTCCCAGGGTATAGACGGCAACGGCGATAAACCGGCTATCTACCGCCAGGTAGTGCTGCGTCAGCAGGGAGATGCTGTTGCCAACGCCGGCGGCGGTAAACAGCAGCCCGAGCACCGCGAGGATCTGCGGCAAAATAAACGCCCAGCCCACCGAATCCAGCAGGCGGCGGGCTTCCTGTAACGGCTGCGCCGCCGTTTCATGGGTCATGCGGATAGCCATCACCAGACCGAGCAGCGTGCCCGCGGTCATCGAAAATAGCGTGATCAGCGTGGCGTGATTGCCCGGGCCAAAGATAGCGACCTGCAGCGAGGGGAGATTATTAAACAGCAGCACGCCGATCACCGTCACCACCGGGATCGCCAGCGCCGGGAAAAACAGCCGGTTGCCAAGACGCGCGGCGCTGGCGGTACGTTCTTCCTGCGAGCGCTGATGATAGCGGCCGAGGCGCACGCCGCCAAAACCGGCGATCAGCGCCAGCACCACCACCACCACGCCAACGCCGATATTAACGGCCCGCTTGTCGCCGACCAGCTCATAGGTCCAGTCGCCAAACAGAAACACCAGGCCATACAGCCCCCAGAACAGGCCGGTTGTCAGCCTGCGCGGGTTGGCCTTATCGCGCCATGACATCACCGCCACCACCAGCAGAACCGCGCCCGCCAGCCAGTACAGCCAGGTTTGCTGAAAATTCATGCGGCACCGCCTTTCGCCTGCCCGGCGTTAACCTTGTCCAGCTCGCGCTGGAGATGGCGGTCGAGGCGCCACAGGCGGGCGGAGTGGATCAGGAAGGCGCAGACCGCCGTTGGGATCCCCCACAGGGCGATATGCAGCGGCTCGGTCTGAATGCCGCCCGACTCCAGCATAAAGTTATGCATAAAGATAATCGCCCCGAAGGCGACGAAAATATCTTCCCCGAAGAACAGGCCCACGTTGTCGGTCGCCGCCGACATCGCGCGCAGACGATAGCGCACCTCGCCGGGCAAGGCGCCGAAGTTTTTCTCCGCCGCCCCTTCCGCCATCGGCGCCAGCAGCGGGCGCACCATCTGCGGATGACCACCCAGGCTAGTGAGGCCCATCGCCGCGGTCACTTCACGAACGAACAGATAGACGATAAGCAGACGACCGGCGGTGGCGCTGCGGATCTTCGCGATCCACGTCTGCGCGCGCTCTTTCAGACCGTGCCGCTCCAGCAGGCCAATCACCGCCAGCGGCAGCAGAAGAATAAACGGCAGGTTGCGGGTATTAAGAAATCCTTCTCCCAGCTTTTCCAGAATGGTCGCGATCGGCATATGCGCCGTCAGACCCGTGATGATCCCGGACACAATAACCACCAGTACCGGGTTAAAACGCAGAACAAATCCGACCACGATCGCAGCAATGCCGATCAGTGGCCAGAGAGATAATGACTCTCCCATAGTTACATCCTGTATGTTGTTGTGAATTGTTGTCTAATGTTAATTGCTTGATAATATTGTTTTTATTCTTCTACTTCCGCACTGACCTGTATATTGCGCCCGGCAAACGCCGCGCGCAAGCGGCGCGCAAAATCCAGCGCGTGCTCGCCGTCGCCGTGCAGGCAGACGGTTTCCGCCACCACGTGCGCCCATTCGCCGGTGATGCTCCGCACCCGGCTGTGCTGCACCATTTCCAGGGTTTGCGCCAGCGACTGCTCTTCGCTCTCGATCAGCGCGCCGGGCTGGGTGCGCGGCACCAGGCTGCCGTCCGCCAGATAGCCGCGGTCGGCGAAGACCTCCTGGCGGGTGGTCAGCTGATAACGATGCCCGGCGCGAATCAGCTCGCTGCCCGCCAGGCCTACCAGCACCAGACCCGCGTCAACGTCATATACCGCTTTGGCGATAGCGTCAGCAAGCTGCGGATCTTTTGCCGCCTGGTTATAGAGCATGCCGTGCGGCTTGACGTGCTGCAGCTCGCCGCCCTGCGCGCGCACCAGCGCCGCCAGCGCGCCGACCTGATACAGCGTTTGCGCATAAACCGTTTCCGGCGGCAGCTGCATCGCCGTACGGCCAAAATTTTCCCGGTCAGGGAAGCTGGGATGCGCGCCCACCGCGACGCCATATTTCAGCGCTTCGCGGACGCACTGCAGCATCATCACCGCATCGCCCGCATGGAAACCGCAGGCGATATTGGCGGAAGAGACCAGCTGCAGCAGCGCGCTATCGTTGGCGCAGCCTTCGCCCAGGTCGGCGTTTAAATCAATCTTCATCGTTCAGTCTCCATGCCAGCTGTTCAAAATAACGTTGTCTGTCGGCGCGCGCCTTCAGCGCCTCCTCCAGGGAGCAGGGAACAAAGTGGATCGGCTGTCCCAGCGGGATCTGCGCCAGCTGGTACATGTCGGCTTCGATAATGGTCGCAATCCGCGGATAGCCGCCGGTGGTCTGCGCGTCGTTCATCAGTACGATGGGCTGGCCATTATGCGGAACCTGTACCACGCCGGGCAGCAGGCCGTGCGAAAGCATCTCGCGGTCGGTCGTCCGCTTCAGCGGTTGCCCCTGCAGACGATAGCCCATACGATTGCTCTGCGGGCTAAGCTGCCACGGCGAGCGCCAGAACGTGTCCTGCGACACGCTATCAAACTCCTGGTACTCGGGCCCGGGCAGCGCGCGGATGCGGTTGCCGATGGGGAGCTGCTTCACGCCGCGCGGCCCGCGGAACTGCTTATCCGATTTCCCCAGCTTCAGCCGGTCTCCGTCCTGCAAACGTCGACCTTCCAGACCACCAATCCCCACTTTCAGATCGGTGCTGCGCGAACCCAGCACCTTCGGCACCGCAATCCCCCCCGCCACCGCCAGGTAGCTGCGCACGCCGTGCTGCGGGTTCTTGAGCACCAGATGCTGCCCGGCCTTGACCGCCGTTCGCCAGCCCACCCATACCGGCTCGCCATCGAGCTTCGCCTCGCAGGCGGCGCCGGTCAGCGCAAACCAGCCGCTGCGTTCAAACTGAATATCCACCTGACCCAGCGTTATCTCCAGCGCCGCGGCATTAGCGCCGTTACCCACCAGCAGATTAGCGGTGACCAGCGCCGGCTTATCCATAGCGCCACAGCGGCTGATGCCCAGCTGACGCAGCCCTTCACGCCCGCCGTCCTGCACCGAGGTATACATTCCGGCGCGGATAATTTTTAACATACGCCCTCCTTTTGCGGCACGAAACGCACTCTGTCGCCGGAACGCAGCAGCACCGGCTCCTTGCGCTTCGGATCAAACAGCGCCAGCGGCGTACGCCCCAGCAGCTGCCACCCTCCGGGCGTCGCCAGCGGATAGATCCCGGTTTGCGCTCCGCCAATACCGACGGACCCGGCGGGCACCAGCAGGCGCGGCTCCGCCCGTCGCGGCATCGCCAGCTGCTCCGGCAGGCCGCCGAAGTACGGGAACCCCGGCTGGAAGCCGAGGAACCACACCACGTACTCCACCGACGAATGCAGCTCAACCACCTGCTTTTCGCTCAGGCCGCTGTGGCGGGCAATTTCTCCCAGATCCGGTCCGTATTCGCCGCCATAAACTACCGGGACCGAGACCTCCCGCGATTCCGGTTCGAGCGTATCGCACTCCTCCCACCAGAGCTGCAGGCGCTCAATCGCGTCCCACGCCGTCTGCTGCGGGTTGCGCAATATCACGGTAATGTTGTTCATGCCCGGGATCGCTTCCACCACCTCGGTATGGCCTACCAGCCGCTGGGCTAACCGCCAGATCCGCTTCTGGCTTTCCAGCGTCACCGGAGGCTCAAGCTCCAGTACGACTGCCGTTTCACCTAATAAATAACAACGCGCTCGCTGCACTTTTGCCTCCGTTCATCAGGCCGGGTTCGGGATATCAATAAACGTGACGTCCAGTTCGGTATTTTCCGTCAGCCATTCGCTTAACGCGCGAATGCCGCCGCGCTCGGTGGCATGGTGCCCGGCGGCGTAGAAATGCAGCCCCTGCTCGCGCGCCGAGTGTATGGTTTGCTCTGAAACTTCACCGGTAATAAACGCATCGACGCCAAAGCGGGCCGCGCTGTCGATAAAGCTTTGCCCACCGCCGGTGCACCAGGCCACGCGGGCGACTTTATCCGGCCCGGTGTCGCCGCACCACAGCGGTTTGCGACCCAGCCGTGCTTCAATCCATGAAGCCAGCTCCAGGCCCGATACCGCCATCGACAGTTCGCCCCACGGTACCAGCGGTTCAATCTCCCCCATCACATTGATGCCGAGCAGCGACGCCAGCTGAGCGTTATTGCCCAGTTCCGGGTGAGCGTCTAGCGGCAGGTGCCAGCCATAGAGGTTAATGTCGTTAGCCAGCAGCGTTTTGAGGCGATTGCGCTTCATGCCGCGAATGACCGGCGATTCGCCTTTCCAGAAGTAGCCGTGATGGACGATCACCGCATCGGCCTCCAGGCGGACGGCTTCATCCAGCAGCGCCTGGCTGGCGGTCACGCCGGTGACGACTTTTTGTATCGTTTCGCGCCCTTCCACCTGGAGCCCGTTGGGGGCGTAATCACTGATGGCCGCGCTATTGAGTTTTTCATTAATCAGTTGTTCCAGTTCACTATTTTTCATTGCCGTTCCACCAGGTCATCGTTCTATGCAAAGGAATAACATAACGGTATCCGTCCGGTCAGTCGATAGTTCTGCCGCTTCGCCGTCCATTTTGACTTTTCGCGAAATCCCGCAATTTGTCTACTCCCTCGTTCGCGCATTCGTGTATATTTATGCACTATTACAGCATATTAAATAACCAGAAAGCCCATAAGGCCATGAATATCGCTAGTTAATGGCTATTCATGCAGAAAGATCGACTTTCTTTTTTACGGCAGGACAAGGCATTACATGAACACACAATCCTCACAGCCGCGGGCGATTTATTACGTCGTCGCGCTGCAAATCTGGGAATATTTCAGTTTTTACGGCATGCGCGCGCTGCTGATTCTTTATCTCACCAACCAGCTCAAGTATGACGATAATCATGCTTATGCGCTGTTCAGCGCCTACTGTTCTTTAGTCTACGTCACGCCGATTCTCGGCGGCTTCCTGGCCGATAAGCTGCTGGGCAACCGCATGGCGGTGATGCTCGGCGCGTTGCTGATGGCCATCGGCCATCTGGTGCTCGGCGCCAGCGAAATCGCCCCTACCTTCCTCTATCTGTCGCTGGCGATTATTGTCTGCGGCTACGGGCTGTTTAAATCCAACGTCAGCTGCCTGCTCGGCGAGCTGTATGAACCCACCGACCCGCGCCGCGACGGCGGTTTTTCGCTGATGTACGCGGCGGGTAACGTCGGGTCTATCATTGCGCCAATCGCCTGCGGCTACGTGCAGGAGGAGTACAGCTGGGCGATGGGCTTCGCGCTGGCGGCCGTCGGCATGATCGCCGGGCTGGTGATTTTCCTCAGCGGCAATCACCATTTCCGCCACACCCGGGGCGTCAATCGCGAAGCGCTGCGGGCGCGGAGTTTCGTCTTACCAAACTGGGGCTGGCTGCTGGTGCTGCTGATCGCCGCGCCGCTGCTGATCACCGTGCTGTTCTGGCAGGAGTGGTCGGTTTACGCGCTGATTGTGGCGACGGTTATCGGCCTGGCGGTACTGACGCGGATCTACCTGCGGGCGGAGACCGCCAGGCAGCGTAAAGAGCTGCGGCTGATTATGGTGCTCACCTGCTTCAGCCTGCTGTTCTGGGCCTTTGCGCAGCAGGGCGGCAGCTCCATCAGCCTCTATATCGACCGTTTTGTTAATCGTCATTTTATGGGCTATGAGATACCGACCGCGATGTTCCAGTCGGTGAACGCCTTTGCGGTGATGCTCTGTGGGGTGGTGCTGGCGTGGCTGGTGAAGGAGAATATTAACGGCAACCGTACCGTGCGCATCTGGGGCAAATTCGCGCTGGGCCTCGGCCTGATGAGCGCCGGTTTCTGTATCCTGACCCTCAGCGCACGCTGGTCGGCGGCTTACGGACAATCTTCAATGCCGCTGATGGTGCTGGGCCTGGCGGTGATGGGCTTCGCCGAGCTGTTTATCGACCCGGTGGCGATGTCGCAGATTACCCGTATTGAGATCCCCGGCGTGACCGGGGTGCTGACCGGTATTTATATGCTGCTCTCCGGCGCTATCGCTAACTATCTGGCAGGCGTGATTGCCGATCAAACCTCGCAGGGGTCGTTCGACGCCGCCGGGGCCGTCAACTACTCGATCAACGCCTACATTGAGGTGTTCAGCCAGATAACCTGGGGCGCGCTGGCCTGCGTCGGCCTGGTGCTGGCTATCTGGCTGTATCACGCCGTTAAGATCCGGACTCGTCGCCTGGCGATGGAGTCTTAAGCTCTCTGGCGGCTTCCCAGGCCGCCAGCGTCGCCAGCCGCGCCTGCTTGTGGTCAACAATCGGGCGCGGATAATCCAGCGTTACGCCCTGTTTCTCCGCCCACAGCCACGGTTGATGCACCGCTTTTTCAGGTACCCCGGCCAGCTCCGGCAGCCATTGACGAATAAACTGCCCCGCTTTGTCGAAGCGCTCTCCCTGGGTCGTCGGGTTAAAAATACGAAAATAGGGCGCGGCATCGGTACCCGTTGAAGCCGCCCACTGCCAGCCGCCGTTATTCGCCGCCAGATCGCCATCAATAAGTTGTTCGATAAAGTAGCGCTCGCCCAGCCGCCAGTCGATGCGCAGGTCTTTTACCAGAAAACTGGCGACAATCATCCGCAGGCGGTTATGCATCCAGCCGGTCGCATTAAGCTGACGCATCGCGGCGTCGACAATCGGGAAGCCGGTTTGCCCGCGCTGCCAGGCCTGAAGCGCGGATTTATCGTCCAGCCACGCCACGTTATCGGTCCAGTCGATAAAAGGCCGCCCCTTACACAAGTTTGGGTAGTAAACCATCAGGTGACGATAAAACTCGCGCCAGATAAGCTCGTTGAGCCATACCGATCCGGCTTCGCCATCCAGCGCCCGCGGCTGCTCAACCCGCAAACGGTGCAGGCACTGGCGCGGTGAGAGCGCGCCCACCGCCAGGCACGGCGACAGTCGGCTGGTCCCCTCGATGGCGGGAAGATCGCGCTGCTGCTCATAGTCGGCGGCCTTTTGCTGGCAGAAGCCGCGAAGCCGGGCGATGGCGCTTTTTTCATCCGCGGCGAACAGCTCGCTATCAAATGGCGTCTGCGGATAATCTATTTTCACTTCAGACGCCGCAGCGATGGGCCCGCCCGCGCGGACTTGCGGCGCGGCGACGCACTCCGGCAGCGCTTCCTGCAAACGGCGAATAAAGGCATTTTTAAACGGCGTAAAGACCTTATACATTTCACGACTGCCGGTCAGTACGCTGCCCGGCGGCAGCAGAACGCTGTCATCAAAGCCCTGACAGGTCACCTCCGCTAAGGTTTTCTCCACCGCCGCATCGCGCTGGCGTTCATTGATTTCGTACTGGTAGTTGTAAAACAGATGGGTCACCTGCCGCTGCCGGCAAATGCTGGCGAGCAGCGCCACGCTGGCGGTGAAATCTGCGGCATGTTCAATCTGCAGCGGGATCCCCTTTTCGGCCAGCGCCGCTTGCAGGCTGTGAAGGTGGCTGACCATAAACGCCGCCTGGCGCGGCGCCATACCGTGCTGGCGCCATTGCCCAGGCGTGGCGATAAATAATCCCAGCACCTCGGCATCGGGATCGCGGCAGGCGGCGGCGAGCGCCAGGTTATCGTGGATGCGCAAATCCGCGCGAAACCAGACCAGATGGGTGGCCATAGCATTCCTTTCATCATGAAAATTGATAAGTTCGACTTATATTTAACCCTCCCGCAGGCTTAACCTTCGGGGAGTGAATAAGTGTAAGCCACTCATGGCAAAAAAAAACCGCCGGGTAAACCGGCGGCATGATGATAAGGCAATCTGTTGGCACGCTGTGCCGGGGAAAACAGGGTAAATAAACTAGGATATCAAGCCATTAGCCCGTTTTCGCAGCGCGCGCCCGCTGAGCCATAAACCGTTATTAATAAAAATCTGCGGAGACTTTTTCAGCCTGCGCCAGCCATACCGGCTGTTCGCTGGTTTTCGCCCACACGCGGTGCAGCCAGCTGTAAAAACGGGCGCGATCTTTCCAGAACAGCATTACCGGCAGCGCCAGCACGCCAGCCGCCACGGCGAAAGCGCGACGCGCAAAGATGATATGAGCAGGATAAGTTTTGTACAACGCCATAATTTCTCTCCCCTTTGTCAGGCCGGCAAGCAAAGCCGGTAAAGTTAATCTGTTTCTCTGCTTAAAATAGTACCGCTTTGGCTGTAATTTTACTACTCATCCGACCACTAAAAAGCACGCATTTAGCCTTTATTTACATTCACCCGGTAACTTAGTTACAAAAAGGTTAAATTAATACTAATCATTAGTTAAATTGTGGTCTTGGCGATTTTTATATTTTTTTTACACCCCCGCCGCTGATTTTTGCGAAATCTTTGCGCCCGACTGCCTATTCTCCTCGTAAATCAAAAAGACACCCGGAGGTGGATTGTGAGTGCAGGCGTAATCGCTGGCGTAGCGCTGGTGTTCCTGTTGCTGGTTTATCTGGTTTATGCCCTGATACACGCGGAGGCATTCTGATGGCCGCTCAAGGATTTTTACTCATCGCGAGCTTTATTCTGCTGCTGATGATCCTGGCTCGTCCGCTGGGCACGGCGCTGGCGACGATGATCAATGATGCCCCGCTACCGGGCCTGGCCGGCATCGAACGCGGTTTATGGCGGGCGGCGGGCATTCGTTCGCAGGAGATGAACTGGTATCAATATTTATTCGCTATTCTGCTGTTTAACGCGCTGGGTCTGCTGGTCCTGTTCACGCTGCTGATGTTCCAGGGCTCGCTGCCGCTCAATCCGCAGCACCTGCCCGGCCTGTCGTGGGACCTGGCGCTGAATACGGCGGTGAGCTTTGTCAGCAACACCAACTGGCAGGCCTATGCCGGTGAAACCACCATGAGTAGCCTTAGCCAGATGGCCGGGCTGGCGGTGCAAAACTTCCTCTCCGCCGCCACCGGCATCGCGGTGATCTTTGCCCTTACCCGCGCTTACGCCCGGCAGAAAGTCAGCACCCTGGGCAACGCCTGGGTCGATCTGACCCGCATCACCCTCTGGCTGCTGCTGCCCATTTCGCTGCTCATCGCGCTGTTCTTTATTCAGCAGGGCGTGCCGCAGAGTTTTTCCCCGAATCAGGGCTTTACCTCGCTTGAAGGGGTGCGCCAGATGCTGCCGATGGGGCCGGTGGCTTCACAGGAAGCGATCAAAATGCTGGGTACTAACGGCGGCGGCTTCTTTAACGCCAACTCAGCGCATCCGTTTGAAAACCCAACCGCGCTGACCAACCTGGTGCAGATGCTGGCGATCTTTCTCATCCCGGCGGCGCTGTGCTTCGCTTTCGGCGAGGTGGTGGGCGATCGCCGTCAGGGACGGGCCATTCTATGGGCGATGACGCTCATCTTCATCGTCTGCGTGGCGGTAGTGATGTGGGCGGAAACCCGCGGTAACCCGCATCTGCTGAGCCTTGGCGCCGACAGCAGTATCAATATGGAAGGCAAAGAGAGCCGGTTCGGTATTCTCGCCAGCAGCCTGTTTGCCGTGGTCACCACCGCCGCGTCCTGCGGGGCGGTCAACGCCATGCACGACTCCTTTACCGCGCTGGGCGGAATGGTCCCCATGTGGCTGATGCAGATAGGCGAAGTGGTCTTCGGCGGCGTCGGCTCGGGTCTGTACGGCATGCTGCTGTTCGTGATGCTGGCGGTATTTATCGCCGGGCTGATGATTGGCCGCACCCCGGAGTACCTCGGGAAGAAAATTGACGTCCGCGAAATGAAAATGATTGCGCTGGCGATCCTCGTGACCCCGACGCTGGTGCTCCTCGGCACGGCGCTGGCGATGATGACCGAAGCCGGTCGCGCGGGCATGTTCAACCCCGGGCCACACGGCTTCAGCGAAGTGCTGTACGCCGTCACCTCGGCGGCCAACAACAACGGCAGCGCCTTTGGCGGCCTCAGCGCGGCGACGCCGTTCTGGAACCTGCTGCTGGCGTTCTGCATGCTGGTTGGCCGCTTCGCGGTCATTATCCCGGTGATGGCGATTGCCGGTTCGCTGGTAACGAAGAAAATTCAGCCCGCCGGCAGCGGCACGCTCGCCACCCATGACGCGCTGTTTATCGGCCTGCTGATCGGCACCGTGCTGTTGGTTGGCGCCCTGACCTTTATTCCCGCGCTGGCGCTCGGCCCGCTGGCGGAACACTTTTCCTTACTTTAAGCGATTGCGGAGCAACCTGTTATGAGTCGCAAATCATTAGCCCTGCTGGAGCCGACGCTGGTGCGTCAGGCCCTGCTGGACGCCGTGAAAAAACTGAGCCCTGCCGTACAGTGGCGTAACCCGGTGATGTTTATCGTCTGGATTGGCAGTCTGCTCACCACCCTGCTGGCTCTTGCCATGGCAAGCGGGCAGATCGCCGGCAGCGCCGGATTTACCGCCGCCGTTAGTCTCTGGCTGTGGTTCACCGTCCTGTTCGCCAACTTCGCCGAAGCGATGGCGGAAGGCCGCAGTAAAGCGCAGGCTAACAGCCTCAAAGGGGTCAAAAAGACCGCCTTTGCCCGTAAGCTGCGCGCGCCGCAGCACGATGCGCAAATTGACCACGTCCCCGCCGAAGAGCTGCGTAAAGGCGACGTGGTGCTGGTCGAGGCGGGGGATATTATTCCCTGCGATGGCGAAGTTATCGAAGGCGGCGCGTCGGTGGATGAGAGCGCCATTACCGGTGAATCCGCGCCGGTTATCCGCGAGTCCGGCGGCGACTTCGCCTCGGTGACCGGCGGGACGCGTATTCTCTCCGACTGGCTGGTGATCCGCTGCAGCGTCAACCCCGGCGAAACCTTCCTTGACCGGATGATCGCCATGGTTGAAGGCGCCCAGCGCCGCAAGACGCCGAACGAAATCGCGCTGACTATCCTGCTTATCGCCCTGACCCTGGTGTTCCTGCTGGCCACCGCCACCATCTGGCCCTTCTCCGCCTGGAGCGGTAACGCGGTCAGCGTCACGGTGCTGGTGGCGCTGCTGGTGTGCCTGATCCCCACCACTATCGGCGGCCTGCTGTCGGCCATCGGCGTCGCCGGGATGAGCCGCATGCTCGGCGCGAACGTGATCGCCACCAGCGGCCGCGCGGTTGAAGCGGCGGGCGACGTCGACGTCCTGCTGCTGGACAAAACCGGCACCATTACCCTCGGCAACCGCCAGGCTTCGGCATTCCTGCCTGCGCAGGGCGTGGAAGAGAAAACCCTTGCCGATGCCGCCCAGCTGTCGTCGCTGGCCGACGAAACGCCGGAAGGCCGCAGCATCGTGGTGCTGGCAAAACAGCGCTTTAATCTGCGCGAGCGCGATCTGCAATCGCTGCATGCCACCTTCGTGCCGTTTACCGCCCAGACCCGGATGAGCGGCATCAACATCGACCAGCGGATGATCCGCAAAGGTTCCGTGGATGCCATTCGCCGCCACGTTGAGGCCAACGGCGGTCACTTCCCGGCCGACGTCGATAAACAGGTTGAAGACGTGGCGCGTCTTGGCGCTACGCCGCTGGTGGTCGCCGAAGGCGAACGCGTGTTGGGGATTATCTCGCTGAAAGATATTGTTAAAGGCGGCATCAAAGAGCGTTTTGCCCAGCTGCGTAAAATGGGGATTAAGACGGTGATGATCACCGGCGATAACCGCCTGACCGCCGCCGCTATCGCCGCGGAAGCGGGCGTGGACGACTTTCTCGCCGAAGCGACGCCGGAGGCCAAGCTGGCGTTGATCCGCCAGTATCAAGCGGAAGGACGGCTGGTGGCGATGACCGGCGACGGCACCAACGACGCCCCGGCGCTGGCGCAGGCCGACGTGGCGGTTGCGATGAACTCCGGTACCCAGGCGGCGAAAGAGGCGGGCAATATGGTGGATCTCGACTCTAACCCCACCAAACTGATCGAGGTCGTACATATCGGTAAACAGATGCTGATGACCCGCGGTTCGTTAACCACTTTCAGTATCGCCAACGACGTGGCGAAGTATTTCGCCATCATTCCGGCCGCCTTTGCCGCCGTCTATCCGCCGCTGGCGATGCTTAACGTGATGCATCTGCACTCGCCTTCTTCGGCGATCCTGAGCGCGGTGATTTTTAATGCGCTGATTATCATCTTCCTGATCCCGCTAGCGCTTAAGGGCGTGAGCTATAAGCCGCTGACGGCCTCGGCGATGCTGCGCCGCAACCTGTGGGTCTACGGCCTGGGCGGACTGCTGGTGCCCTTTATCGGTATCAAAGCGATCGACCTGTTATTGACCCTGACCGGGCTGCTGTGAGGAAAAAACCATGTCATTCATTCGTCCTGCTGTTGTGCTGTTTATTCTGTTAACGCTGCTCACCGGCGGCGTCTATCCGCTGTTAACCACCGCGCTGGGACAGTGGTGGTTCCCGCAGCAGGCCAACGGCTCGCTGGTGCGGATTGACGGCGAAGTGCGCGGTTCCCGCCTTATCGGGCAGAACTTTACCGCGCCGGGCTACTTCCAGGGCCGCCCTTCCGCGACGGCGGAGATGCCGGATAACCCGCTGGCGTCCGGCGGCAGCAACCTCGCCGCCAGCAATCCGGCGCTGGACAAAGCCATCAGCGAACGGGTGCAGACCCTGCGCGCCGCCAATCCGGACGCCAGCGCAACGGTTCCGGTGGAGCTGGTGACCGCCTCGGCGAGCGGACTGGATTACAGTCTGACGCCTGCCGCCGCTCTGTGGCAGGCGCCGCGCGTCGCCAAAGCGCGCCAGCTTAGCGTGGAGCAGGTCACGCAGTTGGTGAACGAGGCAACGCAAAAACCGTTGCTCAGTTTTCTCGGCCAACCTGTGGTAAATATACTGCAGCTGAATATGTCGCTGGATGCCCTGAAGGATAAGTAAAAATGAGTGACGAGCCGCTGCGTCCGGACCCTGACCGCCTGCTGCAACACGCCGCCGCCCCGCATCGCGGTAAGCTAAAGATATTTTTTGGCGCCTGCGCCGGGGTCGGTAAAACCTGGGCGATGCTGGCGGAAGCGCAGCGGCTGCGCGCCCAGGGTCTGGATATTCTGATTGGCGTGGCGGAAACCCACGGACGCAAAGAGACGGCGGCGATGCTTGAGGGGCTCAGTACCCTGCCCCAGCGCCGCCTTTCCCACCGCGGGCGCTACGTAAAGGAGTTTGACCTTGACGGCGCGCTGGCTCGTCGCCCGGCGCTGATTCTGGTCGATGAGCTGGCGCACAGCAACGCGCCCGGCTCGCGTCATCCTAAACGCTGGCAGGACGTCGAAGAGCTGCTGGAAGCCGGCATTGACGTATTTACCACCGTTAACGTCCAGCACCTCGAGAGCCTGAACGATGTCGTCAGCGGCATCACCGGCGTGCAGGTTCGCGAAACCGTCCCGGATCCGTTTTTCGACGCCGCCGACGATGTGGTGCTGGTGGACCTGCCCCCCGACGATCTGCGTCAGCGGCTCAATGAGGGAAAAGTCTATATCGGCGGCCAGGCCGAGCGGGCCATCGAGAACTTCTTTCGCAAGGGCAACCTCATCGCCCTGCGCGAGCTGGCGCTGCGCCGTACCGCCGATCGGGTCGATGAGCAGATGCGCGCCTGGCGCGACCGTCAGGGCCAGGAAAAAGTCTGGCATACCCGCGACGCCATTTTGCTGTGCATCGGCCATAACACCGGCAGCGAAAAGCTGGTCCGCGCCGCCGCCCGGCTGGCGGCCCGGCTGGGGAGCGTCTGGCATGCGGTGTATGTTGAAACCCCCTCTCTGCACCGCCTGCCGGAGGCGAAACGGCGGGAGATTCTCGCCGCGCTCAGGCTGGCGCAGGAGCTGGGCGCGGAAACCGCCACCCTCGCCGATCCTTCTGAAGAGAAGGCCGTTCTCCACTACGCCCGCGAACATAATCTCGGCAAGATAGTGATTGGCCGCCAGCAGAAAAGGCGCTGGTGGGATCGCAGCGGCTTCGCCGATCGCCTGGCCCGTCACGCACCGGATCTCGACCTGGTGGTGATAGCGCTGGATGAGAAGGCCGCCTCCCTGCCGGCGCGCGCCAGCGATAGCCGGACGGCGATGGAAAAATGGCGTTTGCAGCTCCAGGGTTGCGTCGTCGCCATCGCCCTGTGCGCGGTTATTACCGTCGTCGCCATGCAGTGGCTGATGGCCTTTGAGGCCGCCAACCTGGTGATGCTGTACCTGCTCGGCGTGGTAATTATCGCCCTTCTGTACGGCCGCTGGCCGTCGGTACTGGCGACGGTGATTAACGTGGTCAGCTTCGACCTGTTTTTTGTCGCGCCGCGCGGCACGCTGGCGGTTTCTGACGTGCAGTATCTGCTGACCTTTGGCGTGATGCTAACCGTCGGGCTGCTTATCGGCAACCTCACCGCCGGCGTACGCTACCAGGCGCGGGTGGCGCGCTACCGCGAACAGCGCACCCGGCATCTGTACGAAATGTCAAAAGCGCTGGCTGTGGGCCGCAGCCGTGAAGATATCGCCGCCACCAGCGAGCGGTTTATCGCCTCAACGTTTCAGGCGCGCAGCCAGCTGCTGCTGCCCGATGAAACATTAAGACTCACGCCGCTGACGCAGCCCGCGGCGGCAATCACCTGGGATGACGCGATTGCCCGCTGGAGCTTTGATAAAGGCCAACCCGCCGGTGCGGGCACCGATACGCTTCCCGGAGTGCCCTACCAGATCCTGCCGCTGAAAAGCGCCACCCGCACCTGGGGACTGCTGGTCGTGGAGCCGGCCAACCTGCGCCAGCTGATGATCCCCGAACAGCAGCGCCTGCTGGAAACCTTCACCCTGCTGGTCGCCAGCGCGCTGGAACGGCTGGCGCTCACCGCCAGCGAAGAGCAGGCCCGGCTGAACAGCGAACGGGAAAGCCTGCGCAACTCGCTGCTGGCGGCGCTGTCCCACGATCTACGGACTCCGCTTACGGTGCTGTTTGGCCAGGCGGAGATCCTGACGCTCGATCTCGCCAGCGAAGGATCGAAGCACGCGCCGCAGGCCAACGAGATACGCCAGCACGTGCTCAATACCACCCGCCTGGTGAATAATCTGCTGGATATGGCGCGGATCCAGTCCGGCGGCTTTAATTTGCATAAAGAGTGGCTAACCCTGGAAGAGGTCGTCGGCAGCGCGCTGCGTATGCTGGAGCCGGGGCTCGGCGGGCGGCATATTCAGCTTGCGCTGCCGGACCCGCTGCTGCTGGTTCACGTCGACGGTCCGCTTTTTGAGCGGGTACTGATTAATCTTCTGGAAAATGCGGTGAAATACGCGGGAGTACAGGCGCAAATCGGCATTACCGCGGACGTCGATCCGCACACTTTAGTGCTTGAGGTATGGGATAACGGACCGGGTATTCCCGCCGGGCAAGAACAGGCTATCTTTGATAAATTCGCTCGCGGCAATAAAGAGTCGGCGATCCCCGGCGTCGGGCTGGGGCTGGCCATTTGCCAGGCGATCGTTGAGGTGCACGGCGGGACCATTAGCGCCGCGACGCGCCCGCAGGGCGGCGCCTGCTTCCGTGTTACACTGCCGAGGGAAACGCCCCCTGAACTGGAAGAGTTAGCCGAGGAAATGTGATTAACGTTCTGATCGTTGAAGACGAAAATGCTATCCGCCGCTTTCTGCGCACCGCGCTGGAAGCCGACGGCATGCGCGTATTTGAAGCGGAGACCCTGCAGCGCGGGCTGATCGAAGCCGCGACCCGCAAGCCGGATTTAACCATTCTCGATCTTGGACTACCCGATGGTGACGGCAACGCGTTTATTCGCGAGGTTCGCCAGTGGAGCCAGATGCCGATTATCGTGCTATCGGCGCGCACCGAGGAGCAGGACAAAATCGCCGCGCTTGACGCCGGTGCCGATGACTATCTCAGCAAACCCTTTGGTATTGGCGAGCTGCAGGCGCGGCTGAGGGTGGCGATGCGCCGCCATGCCGGCGCCCAGGCCGACGAACCGCGGGTGCGTTTTGCCGATATTGATGTTGATATCCCCGCCCGCCGCATCGTACGCGGCGATCAGGAGATCCACCTGACGCCGATTGAATTTCGCCTGCTGGCGGTACTGCTCAATAATCCCGGCAAGGTGCTGACCCAGCGGCAGCTGCTCAATCAGGTTTGGGGGCCGAATGCGGTGGAGCACAGCCACTATCTGCGCATTTATATGGGGCACCTGCGGCAAAAGCTGGAGGCCGATCCGGCGCGTCCGCAGCATTTGCTGACCGAAACGGGGATCGGCTATCGGTTTATGCCCTAGCCGTTGTCCCCGGCTCGCGCTTCGCTTAGCCGGGCTACGGGTCCGCCATCGTCTGCCAGGCGGTAGCCCGGACAGGCGCGTCAAGCGCCGCCTCCGGGAAATGTGCCGGGCCTCATAAATCAACGCTGTTTCATCCCGGTGGCGCTGCGGTATGACCGGGCTACGTGTTCACCGTCGACTGCGGGCCGGTAGCCCGGATAAGGCGTTTACGCCGCAATCCGGGGAAGGCAGGCGATTATTGTCCGTAGTAGGCCCCTGCCCCGTGTTTACGCAAATAGTGTTTATCCAGCAGCGTCGCAGAGACCGGCTGTTCGTCAATGCTCAGCTGACGGGTCCACATATTCATATAGGCAATCTCCTCCAGCACCACCGCATTATGCACCGCGTTCGCCGGATCTTTTCCCCATGCAAACGGGCCGTGGCCGTGGACCAGCGCGGCGGGCACGCTGAGCGGATCGGTATGCTGCGTGCCCAGCGTTTCAATAATCACGTGACCGGTATTGGTTTCATAATCACCGCGGATTTCATCATCGCTGAGCGGGCGGGTACAGGGGATCGGCCCATAAAAATAGTCGGCGTGGGTGGTGCCCATCGCCAGCAGCGGCCTGCCCGACTGCGCCCAAATCGTCGCGTGGCGCGAATGGGTATGCACAATTCCGCCCACGCCGCTAAACGCCTTATACAGCTCCAGATGGGTCGGCGTATCCGACGAGGGCTTATAGCGCCCCTCCACCACCCTGCCGGTCGCCAGCTCCACCACCACCATATCCTCGGCCGTCATCACGGCGTATTCCACGCCGGAGGGTTTGATTACCACCAGCCCGGCCTCGCGATCGATACCGCTGACGTTGCCCCAGGTAAAGGTCACAAGATGAAATTTCGGCAGCGCCAGATTGGCGTCAAGAACCGCCTGCTTGAGGTTATCCAACATACTTCACTCCTGAATTCACAATGCCTTCATACTGAGGCGGGAGAAACGCCTGCTGGTATTTATCCGTTAGCCACGCTTTAGCGTCGGCTATTCTCTCGCTGTCCCGCCCGTCATTTTTGGCCCACATCTCAATCAGCCAGGCGCCGCGATAGTTCAGCGCCGAGAGCGTACGAAATATCTCGGTAAAATCGACGCAGCCGGTCCCGAATGGCACATCGCGGAACTGCCCCAGCGAAGCGTGGGAAACGGGCTGGGTATCCTTCAAATGAATGGCGGTGATTTTATGAATGCCCTTCCTCAACTCTTCGGGAACATCGTTTTGCCAGGCGCTTAAGTTGCCAACGTCCGGGTAGACGCAAAACCACGGACTGCAAACCTTCCGTTCGAGATCCAGCCAGCGGGAGATATTGCTCATAAAGGCGGTATCCATAATCTCCATCGACAGCATCACCTGCGCTTTCGCCGCTTCAGCCACCGCCCAGTTGATGCCCTCGATAAAGTATTCCCGGGTCTGCGCCGAAGAGGATTCGTAATAGACGTCATAGCCTGCCAGCTGGATGTTGCGAATGCCGACGTGGCTGGCAAAATCCAGCGCATCAAGCATCAGTTCCCGCGCCTTGAGCCGGGTATCGCGATTGACGCTACCAAAGGGATGGCTGCGGTGCGCGGAGAGGCACATGCTCGGCACATCAATGCCGCTGTTAATTTTGTCGGCCACGAACGCCAGCCGCTGCCCCCGGTTCCAGCGCAGCCTGGCCTGGCGCTCGGGGCTTTCGTCAACGGAGATTTCAATAAAATCAAACGCCAGGCCCGCCGCCATTTCAAAGCGTTTCGGCCAGTCCAGCGCCGCGGGGAGCGCTTTTTCGTAGATGCCAAGTCTGGGTTTCATTGCGCCGCTCCCGTCGCCCTGGAGAGGCTTTGCGCGACCGCTAAGTAACGGGCGTAGCCTTCACGCAGCTGCTGATGCCGATTGCTGTCGGGTTGATAGCAGACCACCTCGGGCTGCGTGGCGGCAATCGCTTCGCTGAAGTTAGCGTAGGCGCCGCTGCCGGCCGCGGCGCACAGCGCGGCGGCTCGACAGCCGGCCTGTTCGATATCCACCACTTCCAGCGGAAGATTGGCCGCATCGGCGTACATCTGCGTCCAGCCTCTCGACTGGCTCGGCCCGCCGGTAAAGCGAATTTTTTGAATATCCCGATTGAGTTCAATAATGCGGTCCTGATGCACCAGGTGAGAAAAAACGATGCCGCGATAGATGGCCGCAATAATATCCTTTTTCGTATGATGCCCCGCGAGGCCCACTAGCGCGCCGGGCAGATCCATCGCCAGATTGGAACCGAACAAATAGGGTAAAAAAATGAGGTTACTGTCGGTATCTTGCGCAATCCAGCTTTCGAAATGGTCGTAGCAGCGGTCATCGTCAGGGAAAAACTGCTTCACAAACCAGGAGAGATTGCTCGCCGAAGTGGGGCTGCCCTCGTGAACGAAGTATTTGCCCGGAATGCAGTATTTCCCCCAGATGTAGGGAAAGTCGCTGGCAATAATGCTATCCGTCACCGAGGTGGCGATACTCCAGGTGCCGGCCACCGCGCTCAGGGTATCCGCCCGGTCAATCCCCGAGGAGACGGCGGAGGCTACCACGTCGAAAAAGCCGCCGAAAACCGGCGTCCCCGGGCACAAACCGCAATCCAGCGAGGCCTGCAGGGTAATGTGGCCCACGCAGTCCGTCGAGTTCACCACCGGCGCGGTTTTATCCGCCACTTCCTCAATGCCAAACAGCGCCATCATGTCGCGGTCATAGCGGGAGGTAAACTGGTTATAAAAATTGCTGCCGGAAATATTGGTGATCTCCGCCGTCGCCTCGCCGGTCAGGCGGAAACGAACGTAGTCGTGCACCATTAAAACGGCGTCGATCCTGTCGTAATTGGCCGGCTCATGCGCTTTCAGCCACGCCAGTAGCGACACCGGATGTCCGGTCCACAGCTGCTGCAATCCTTTTGGGTATGCCAGCTTGTCTATACCTTCGCGATACCATTTTTTGACAAACGCCAGCGCCCGGGTATCGGATGAGATAATCCCGTTGCGCACCGGCTCGCCTTTTTTGTCAATCGCGTAGAGCCCTTTGCCGTGCGAGGAGAAACCGATCCCGCCGATGCTTAGCGGCGGCACCTGGCTTTCATACAGCGCTTTTTTTATCACGCTGCAAACGGTGTCCCATAGCTCATGCATGTTCCGCTCGGTAAAGCCCGGCTGTTCGGATAATACCTGCGCATATTGCGACGCCACGTGAATCTCTTGCCCTAACTCATTATATATACCGGCTTTGGTGACCGTACCACCGATATCAACCCCGATAAAATTCATATCCCTTCGCCTCATATTTAAAATAAGTTAACGTCTGGCTGAGCTAATAAAGGTGGCGCCCCAAATAATAAGCCCTTTCACCACGTACTGAACGTAAGGTGAGATCCCCAGAAGGTTTAAACCATTATTCAGTACGCCGAGCATCATGGCGCCAATCAGGGTGCCGATAATCATTCCGCGGCCGCCGGCAATGGATGCCCCGCCGAGCACCACGGCGGCAATGGCATCCAGTTCAAATCCGACGCCGGCATTCGGCTGGCCGCTCATCACCCGCGAGGTGAAAATAAGACCGGCAAAACTGGCGGTAAAACCGCTGATCACGTAAACCAGCAATTTATAATATTTCACCCGCAGACCGCTCAGGCGCGCCGCTTCTTCATTGCCACCGAGGGAATAAACATAGCGACCAAACGGCATATGATTCAGGACGATATAAAAGATGAGATATAAAACCACCATCAGAATAATAGGCACCTGAATACCGAACAGATATTCACGGCCCCAAAAAGCGAATGAATCCGGTAAGCCGGAGATGGGGTAGCCGCCGGTATAGATCAGCGCCAACCCCTTCGCAATAATCATTGCCCCGAGGGTCACGATAATCGGCGGCATTTTACCGTAGGCGGTTAAAAAGCCGTTCAGCGCGCCAAAGGCGACGCCGGAGCACAGACCGATAAGAATGGCTAACCACGGATCTAAACCATAGTACTTCATTAATCCCGCCATCAGGGTACCGGCCAGGGCCATGACCGCGCCGACGGAGAGGTCGATCCCGCCGGTCAGGATGGCAAAGGTCATCCCGATGGCAATGATGGCATTAATCGAGACCTGACGGGCGACGGTCGATAAGTTATCGACCGTTAAAAAGTAGTCATTAAAAATAGCCATACAGGAGAACAGGAGTACCAGACCAACAAACGGCAGGAACGCGGGCATTTTTAATAAACCATGGAGCATCTTTTTATTTTTATCAGGAGATGCGGCGGGCGCTAATGACACGTTTTCATTACTCATTTAATACTCCCTAAATAATATTACCGGCAGCGTGCAGCATAATCACAGTGGAATTGATTTGGTCGTTCTCGAGTTCGGCAACGATATTCCCGTCGCGAAAAACCATTACCCGGTCGCTAACGCCAATCACCTCTGGTAGCTCAGATGAAATCATAATTATTGAAATACCCTGGG
Source organism: Klebsiella sp. GN_Kp190 (assembly GCF_040061795.1). NCBI lineage: Bacteria > Pseudomonadati > Pseudomonadota > Gammaproteobacteria > Enterobacterales > Enterobacteriaceae > Klebsiella > Klebsiella sp. GN_Kp190. Next base: position 28,064 of record NZ_JBEAFN010000067.1, on the reverse strand, counting down.
CGGTGAGGTCGCGCATAATCTGATAGATTTCTGATTTCGCTCCGACATCAATACCGCGAGTCGGTTCGTCAAAAATAAGAATATTGACATCATGATTTAACCAACGGGAAATAACGACTTTCTGCTGGTTACCGCCGCTCAACGTCCCCACCGCGGTCCCGGCATCCGGCGTTTTCACGCCAACGTGATTAATTAAACGCTCGGCGGTCAGGCGCTCTTCGTTATCGCGGATAAGCGAGAACTGGCAGGCGTGTTTGTTAAGCCAGATATTATCTTTGACCGAAAAAGGCAGCACCAGTCCCTGCGTTTTGCGGCTTTCCGGCAACAGACCAATGCCCAAACGCAGAGCCCGGTCGGTGGATTTTATCGTCACCTCTTTTCCGGCCAGGCGGACGCGCTTTTTGAAGCATTTATCCGCGCCGGTCAGGGCCAGGATCGCTTCGGAACGCCCCGATCCCACCAGCCCGGCGAGGCCCAGGATCTCCCCTTTGCGCAGCGTCAGCCGATTGAGCTGGCTACTCTCGGTAAGCTGAATTTCGGCCTCCAGCAGTATCTCATCATGCGCCAGCGTCCGCCGCTCGGGATAGATATTCTCCACCTCACGGCCGACCATCATCTGGATCATCTCGGCGATATCGATATTGTCGACCTTTGCCGACCCGATATATTTGCCGTCGCGGAGAATGCTCAGGCTGTCGCAGATCTCATATATCTCCTCAAGATGGTGTGAGATAAAGAACATCCCGACGCCTTTGGCCTTTAAATCGCGCATCACGCGGAAAAGATGCTCCGCCTCGCTCGGGGTTAAGGTCGCGGTGGGTTCATCCAGAATGAGAATTCGCGCATCCAGCGACAGCGCTTTGGCAATTTCCACGAACTGCTGTTCGGCGACGCTGAGATGGCATATTTGCTCATCGGGATCGAGGGTCACGCCAAGATCTTTAAAAATGCGTAACGCCTCGCGGCGCATCGCTTTACGATCTAGCAGGCCAAAACGATTTACCTTTTCGCGATTAAGGAAAATATTCTCATAAGCGTTCAGATAGGGAATAAGAGAAAACTCCTGAAAGATAATCCCTACGCCGCAGGCAATCGCGTCACGATAGTTATGAAAATGCTGCTGCTTACCGTCAATAAAAATATTACCGGCGTCAGGTTGATATATCCCGCACAGGATTTTCATTAACGTCGATTTACCCGCGCCGTTTTCACCTAATAAAGCATGTACCTCCCCTCGGCCAAGGGTGAGATTGACATTATCCAGCGCCTTGACCCCGGGGAAGCTTTTACTGACGTTTTTGACTTCCAGTAAGCTGGGCATAAACATCGCTCCATAATGGCTCGATAAAATAGCGAGCCATACTTTAAGAAGAATCCGGCACGGCTCACCTGAATAAGCGAGAGCCGCTGTGGCGTAATAATGCGATTACCAGTGGAAATCTTTGGCGTTGGTTTTATCGATAAGTTTCACATCAACAGGGATCTCTTTAGGAATATTCGCCCCCCAATGTTTGGCCAGGGCAATACCTAAACCAATACGCAGCTGATCGCGCGGGAACTGAGCGGCGGTGGCAATAAACGGCGTATTACCTTTAGCAATTTCAGCGACCGCTTCCGGAGAACCATCAACGCTCACCAGCTTCACATCGCGCCCTGATGCCTGAATCGCCGCCAGAGCGCCGAGTGAGCCAACATCATTCACGCTAAAAATACCGTTGAGCGTCGGGTTGGATTGCAGCATATTTTCCGTCACGCTCATGGAGGTATCGCGCTCTTGTTTACCATTCAGTTTGGTAATCACTTTAATATTGGGATGCTTTTTCATCGCATCTTCAAAGCCGCGCACGCGCTCCAGAATAGGTACCACCGGAATCCCGTCGAGAATCGCTACGTTGCCTTTATCACCTAGCGCTTTGGCTAAGTGTTCCCCGGCAATAAAGCCCGCATCATAGTTTTTTGAGCCGACAAAAGAATCGATCGGGCCATTAGCCTGAGCATCTATCGCCACCACCACCACGCCGGCTTTTTTAGCGGCCAGCACGGCGGTTTCCGCACCGACGCTATCAGCCGGGTTAATCAGCAAAATATCTATTTTCTTTTGCAGCATATCCTCAACGTCGCTAATCTGCTTGGAGACATCATGCGCCGCATCCGCTGTATAGACGGTGGCGTTAATATCTTTTGCCGACTGCTCAAGCGACTCTTTCATGGTGACGAAATATTCGTTATTCAATTCCTGGAACGACATACCGATAGTCAAAGGTTTGGCATTAACGCAGGCAACCATGCTCATCGCAAGAAGTCCTGAGAGTATTGCTTTAGTCTTAAATTTTACAGGCATTCACTATCTCCTTATTGAGTAATGCGCTGAGAAATAAAATTTATTTATCAGCGTTTTCATGGTACGGATGCTGCCTGATATACTGAGCAATAAATACGCCGCTGGCAGATAGCCAGAAGCCACTGATATTGTTCTCAGTTATCCCCATGATTGAAATCCAGTATTTAATGAACAGCCATCAGCGGTCATTTGCGTAATAATTAAAAATGACGAACTTAACTAGTTAAAAAATTTATGGCTTAATGACGACCTTAATCGAATCGAGCGATTTAGCCATCTCAAAAGCGGCTTTCCACTCATCAATAGAATAGAAATGCGTCACCACGCCTTTGGCGGTCAGCAGACCGCGCGCAAAGAGATCGATGGCGATTTCATAGCTGTAAGGCCCCAGATGCGCGCCGCGGATATCCAGCTCTTTACGGTCGCCAATAATCGACCAGTCGGCGGTCGTTTCTTTACCAAACACGCTGAACTCAACGAAGCGTCCCAGCTTACGAATCATCTCCAGACCCTGGGTCACGCCGATAGGGGCGCCCGTCGCTTCGATATACACATCGCAGCCGTAACCATCGGTCATGGATTTTACGATAGCGATGGCGTCCTCTTGCGCCGCATTGATGACCACGTCGGCGCCAAACGCTTTCGCCAGCGCCAGGCGGTCGTCCATCGTGTCGATGACCACCAGTTTCTTCGGCGTTTTCAGATGAGCGACCTGCACCATACACAGCCCCAGCGGCCCGGCGCCGGCGATAACAACCACATCATCCAGTTCGATATCACCGCGGCGTACCGTGTGGATTGCGCAGGCCATAGGTTCGATCAGCGCGGCATCTTCTTCACTTAATGATTCAGGAATTTTGTGAATAATCGCCCGTTCGGAAAAACGCATATATTCAGCCATACCGCCATCGGCGACATCCTTCTGGAAACCGTAAATATCATGGGTTTCGCACATCCAGTATTTGCCGGTTTTACAGAAACGGCACTCATGGCAGGGGACAATCTGTTCAGCCAGGATGCGATCGCCAATTTTTAATTGATATTTTTCAGCGGAGCCCGGGCCTAATTCGGCAACCCGACCGTAAAACTCATGGCCGGGCACCACCGGCGTTTTCACCCACGGATTATCGCCCCAGAACATCGGCGCGCCGTCCTGGGCCTTGCAGTCGCCGGCGCAGATTCCACACCCGTCAACCTTAATGACCACTTCCTTTTCTTTGGCGACCGGGCGGGGAATTTTCTCAAAGCGATAATCCTGGGGACCATGGCAGACAACCGCTTTCATATCTTCAGGTAATTGTTCCATCGTAAACCTCTTTTTCGGATAAATAATGAAGAGGGATGGTATTGCTGGCGCAATACCCCTCCATCGGGCACAAGGACTATTCAATAATAATGCCGGTAGAATATCTGGCAGAGCGGCTATTTAGTCTCGACAATATGTACCTGGTGCTGGCGATAGGTATCAGCTGGTAATTCGTTAGTGATCAACACATCAATATCCGCCAGATCGCATATTTTATAGAGTGAATAGCGTTCAAACTTACTGCTATCGACCATCAGGATTTTTTGATCGGCAACTTTCAGCATCTCCTGCTTCAGCCGGACGTTGACTTCATTGCTGTCTTTTATTTCCAGCCCGGCGTCGAGACCCTGGCAAGAAAAAAACAGCTTATTGACCTTAAAGTTGTTGATAATGAACTCGGCGACCGGACCGTGAAAATCACCGTGGCGCTCAGAATATTCACCCCCAACGCTAACTATTCTTATTTTCTTACGACAGGCTAAGGTTTGAATGATATTCAAAGAATTGGTAATCACGGTCAGCTCGATGTCAGGCAGCTGGCGCGCTAAAAACCAGCAGGAGCTGCTATTATCCATGATAATGCACTCATGCTCATGAATAAACTGCAGCGCGCCTTTAGCAATACGCATCTTACGTTCCGGCTGCTCTTTGGTGCGCTTAATAAAGGCCTCGGCTTTATCGACAAAGTTCCCGTGATTTGTCGGCGTATCGGCAGCTAAAAATGATGCATTATTTTCAGAAATCATTGCACCGCCAAAGCTGCGAACTATTTTTTTATTTCTCGCCAGCGCGGTTAAATCCCGGCGAATGGTTTCTGGAGATACACCGAATATCTGTGAGAGCTCATTAACTCTGGCGCATCCTTTTTCTACGACATATTCCACAATTAATGAATGACGTTTAACTTGTAACATAGACGTTCTCAAGAAAGCATTCAGGATTTAATGACATAAATATAACAAAATCGTCCATATCAGTAAGTGACATAAATCATACAAAATCAAAACAAGTTTTTAGCTTTTTTTAGTTTGAAGTTGATCATATATATGAGGCAACTTTCATTTCGGATGGAATAAATTTGTGATTAAAATCGCAGAATTAGCCGTGATTGTTCGTTTGCTTTAGCCGTATATTCGCTAAAACGGGCAAACCCGGTCAAAGCAATAATACCCGTTTATGCCCGATTCAGTCAGCGTAATATCCGCCAGGCCTGTGCCGTCTGGATAACACATAACGTCAAACCTTGCGGCATCGCCATAATGTCACGACTTTTGCCGCCTCTGAGACCAGCAGCAGAGCAATAAAGAAGGCCGCGCTTTTCAACGCCACCGCCTGCGCCAGCCAGACCACCAGCGAAAGCGACGGGAGCATAAAGGCCAGACGCAGCGGCGTCTGCGCATAGGCCAGCCACGGCGCATAGCGGCTCTGGCGCCAGAAGAGAATCATCGACGCGGGAATGCTGATAGTCAGAATAAAATGAAGGGTAAACAGCCAGGCGGCCGCGGAGCCCCAGGTTTGCAGCAGCGGTAAAAAGAGAGGATATCGTCGTAAAGCGGTACTCGCCGGTGGTAGATGTTCCAGCCAATAAACTGCAAGAGATAAAAGAGATCCATCCCACCCCAAAACCAAAAAACCTTCTTTCGTTCCAGATTCATCGCTATCCCTGCGAAAAAAAACAGGCCCTGAAAAGGGCCTGTTTATCGTGCGGTCAATTACGCGTTTTTCAACACTTCGCTGACAATCTCTACCGCTTCTTTCTCAATCTGCTGACGATGTTCAGCGCCGAGGAAGCTTTCGCAGTAGATTTTATAGGCATCTTCGGTACCTGACGGACGCGCGGCAAACCAGCCGTTGTCGGTCATCACCTTCAGACCGCCAATCGCCGCCCCGTTGCCCGGCGCCGCGGTCAGACGCGCGGTAATCGGATCGCCTGCCAGGGTGCTGGCGCTCACCATTTCCGGGGAGAGCTTAGACAGCGCCGCTTTCTGGGCAGACGTCGCGGAAGCCTGCAGACGGTTGTAGCTTGGCGCACCAAAGCGCTCTGCCAGCTCGTCGTAGTGCTGCTGCGGGTTTTTGCCGGTGACTGCGGTGATTTCCGCCGCCAGCAGGCACATGATGATGCCGTCTTTGTCGGTCGACCACGGCGTGCCGTCAAAGCGCAGGAACGACGCCCCCGCGCTCTCTTCGCCGCCGAAGCCGAAGCTGCCGTCAAACAGGCCGTCAACGAACCACTTAAAGCCAACCGGTACTTCCACCAGTTTGCGCCCCAGATCGTTGACTACGCGGTCAATCATCGCCGAGGAGACCAGGGTTTTACCGACAGCCACATCTTTGCCCCACTGCGGGCGATGCTGGAACAGGTAGTTAATCGCCACCGCCAGGTAGTGGTTCGGGTTCATTAACCCGGCCGGCGTGACGATACCGTGACGGTCGTAATCCGGGTCATTGGCGAAGGCCAGGTCAAACTTGTCGCGCAGCGCCAGCAGGCCCGCCATCGCGCACTCGGAGGAGCAGTCCATGCGGATTGCGCCGTCTTTATCGAGGTGCATAAAGCGGAAGGTCTGATCGACGTGGTCGTTAACGATGGTCAGGTTGAGATTGTAATGCTCAGCGATACGCTTCCAGTATTCGATACCGGAGCCGCCCAGCGGATCGACGCCCAGCGTCAGTCCGGCTTTCTGGATCGCCGCCATATCGACGATATCCGCCAGCCCTTCAATAAACGGCTGCACCAGATCCTGCTCTGTGACGTGGCCGGAGGCCAGCGCCGCATCAAGAGAAATACGCTTCACGCCCTGCAGACCGGCAGCCAGCAGTTCGTTGGCGCGATTCTCTACCACCTTAGTCACGTTGGTATCCGCCGGGCCGCCGTTAGGCGGGTTGTACTTGATACCACCGTCTTCCGGCGGGTTGTGGGATGGCGTGATAACAATACCGTCAGCCAGCGGGCCGCCCTTCTTGTTGTGCACCAGAATCGCATTGGAAATCGCCGGCGTCGGGGTGAAGCCGTTGTTTTCCTGAACGATGACGTCAACGCCGTTCGCCGCCAGCACTTCCAGTACGGAAATGAAAGCCGGTTCGGAGAGTGCGTGAGTGTCCTTACCGACATAGCATGGGCCGGTGATCCCGTTCTTCGCGCGATCTTCAGCAATTGCCTGAGCAATCGCCAGAATATGCTGCTCGTTGAAGTTGTGGCGCGCCGCGCTGCCGCGGTGACCGGAGGTGCCAAACTTCACTGCATGTTCCGCGTTGCCAACTTCCGGCTTCAGCACATAGTACTGGGCAGTCAGTTGGGCGACGTTAATCAAATCACTCTGTTGCGCAGGTTGACCCGCGCGCTTATCGATTGCCATTGCCTGATCCTTCTGGTGCAAAGTTAACTAACTAGATCGTACCGCAAACCTTTTCGATCAATTCCGCAGGGAACTGCATTGACTGCATGATATGTTCGATCATGCTGCATTTGCGACCGGTATTGGTATTTGTAATGACCCACCACGGCGTTCCCGGTACCTGCTTAGGTTTCGTCTGATTACCGTTTTTCTGCAGCGTGCGTTCATCCTCAGCGAAATAAACGCGGGTGCGCCCGTGCAGGGACTCGGTCGCCTCGGCAAACGCTTTGCTGTCTAAGGCGTAGAGGGTGGTCAGAACCAGCATGAAACGGTTTACCGCGCGCTTTTGTTCGGCGTACTCATCAGATAACAGCAGCTCACGCATAGCGCGAACTTTATCTTTCAGAGGATTGGCGGGTTTCACTTCAACGACAGGCGTTGGCGCAGGGGCCGGAGCGGCTTTCGCTACCGGTGCGACAGGCTGGGAAACGGCGGAAAACTTCAACATGCGCCGTAAAATGTCGGATGCGCTCTCGCCAATATGCTTGGTGTGGCTGGCAATATAGCTATAGAGTTCATCATCAACTTCAATTGTTTTCATCTTAATCCAGTGCGATATCTTTTTCTGAATACAAGTTGTCGGGATTATAGGGACAAATCCCAACCGCGGATAGCGTCAAACCAGGATGGCGGTAAAACTCGGATATCTTCCGGGTCTTGCAGCCGGATGGCAGAATGTCCAACATAATACCCTAACCCGACGGAGCGAAAAAAAGAACTTTGCCATGAAATTAAATAGCCGAGCGCAATCTGCACAGAATCCGCACAATAATCCCCCTATCGTCCTGGTCCACGGCCTTTTTGGCAGCCTGGATAATCTTGGGATCCTCGCCCGCGATCTGGTTCTCGATCGCGATATTATCCAGGTCGACATGCGAAACCACGGCCTTTCGCCACGCTCGCCTGACATGACCTATCCCGCGATGGCCCAGGATCTGCTTGATATTCTCAATGAATCACAGATTGAGAAAGCCACCTTTATTGGTCACTCAATGGGCGGTAAAGCGGTGATGGCGCTGAGCGCGCTGGCCCCGGAGCGCATCGCGGGCCTGGTCGCCATTGATATCGCCCCGGTGGATTATCACGTCCGCCGCCATGATGAAATCTTCGCCGCCATCAATGCCGTCACCGACGCGGGGGCCGCTACGCGTCAGCAGGCGGCGACGGTCATGCGCCAGCACCTTAACGAAGAGGGCGTGATTCAGTTTCTGTTAAAATCTTTCGTGGACGGCCAGTGGCGGTTTAACGTACCGGTGCTGTGGGAGCAGTACGATAATATCGTCGGCTGGCAAACCGTTCCGCCCTGGCCGCATCCGGCGCTGTTTATCCCGGGCGGCAACTCCCCCTACGTCACCGATGCCTACCGCGAGACTTTATTAGCTCAGTTTCCCCAGGCGCGCGCGCACGTTATCGCCGGCGCCGGGCACTGGGTGCATGCAGAAAAACCGGAGGCCGTTATCCGCGCGATCCGTCGTTATTTGACCTCTATCGCCGCATAACTGCCTAAAATATACTCGACCGCGCGGCTTAATGCCCGCGGCCGTTGGCGCAGCCCGTCGCCTGATGTATTATGGCGCGCTGTCTGCGTCGGCTATGCCCGATAGCTTGTTTCCCCCGAAGTCACTCTGAATCATGGCAAAAGAACAAACGGACCGTACGACATTAGATTTGTTCGCAACTGAGCGTCGGCCGGGTAGACCGAAAACGAATCCGCTTTCGCGCGATGAACAGCTGCGCATCAACAAACGCAATCAGCTTAAACGCGATAAGAGTCGCGGTCTGAAGCGCGTGGAGCTAAAGCTCAATGCCGATGCTGTCGATGCGCTTAATGAGCTGGCCGAAGCCCGTAACATGAACCGCAGCGATCTCATCGAAGAGATGCTGATGAACCAGCTGGCAGCCCTGCGCGGCCAGGATAAAGCCTAAAACCCTCAAAAAATAAGCTTTCGTGTAGCAGAGTGTGCAGTTGGGCGTGATTGCTGTTTCCGCGCCCTTCTCAGTTCTGCTATCATTGCCCCTATCTGCGGGCATTACGCCACTACCACATCATTAAGTTTCAAGAGGTTATTTTACTCATGGCAATCATCGGCATCTTTTTTGGCAGCGACACCGGCAACACCGAAAATATTGCAAAAATGATCCAAAAGCAGCTTGGTAAAGACGTTGCTGATGTTCACGACATTGCCAAAAGCAGCAAAGAGGATCTGGAAGCTCACGATATCCTGCTGCTCGGCATTCCCACCTGGTACTACGGCGAAGCCCAGTGCGACTGGGACGATTTTTTCCCGACGCTGGAAGAGATCGATTTCAATGGCAAACTGGTGGCTCTGTTTGGCTGTGGCGATCAGGAGGACTATGCTGAATACTTCTGTGATGCGCTGGGGACTATCCGCGATATCATCGAACCGCGCGGCGCAACTATCGTTGGCCATTGGCCGACCGCCGGCTACCATTTTGAAGCCTCTAAAGGCCTGGCCGATGACGATCACTTTGTTGGCCTGGCCATTGACGAAGACCGTCAGCCTGAGCTGACTAACGAACGCGTGGAAAAATGGGTAAAACAGATTTCTGAAGAGCTGCACCTCGAAGAAATCAAGAATGCCTGAGTCTGAACGGCGTAATCCTCAGGTTTCGCCGAATTGATAGATAAAAGCAATCAAAGTTATAGCTACAAGTTTTTAACTTTTAATCACATATCTGTACAATGTCCTCTGATTTAACGGGGTCGCGTGAAGCACTTTGTAGCGAGTGCCTCGTTTTTGACAGCATACAAGGCCCGATGCTTGCAGTTTTCATTTCACCATGGCAGTTCTATAATGAGACGCATTACATCGGGTGATTCTCTGTATTACTTCCGCTGATGGAAGTAGATCGTTTAGCAACAGGACAGATTCCGCATGACTGACAACAATACCGCATTAAAGAAAGCTGGCCTGAAAGTGACGCTTCCGAGATTAAAAATCCTGGAAGTGCTGCAAGGACCGGATAACCATCATGTCAGTGCGGAAGACTTATACAAACGCCTGATTGATATGGGTGAAGAGATTGGCCTGGCTACCGTCTACCGCGTACTGAACCAGTTCGACGACGCCGGCATCGTCACCCGTCATAATTTCGAAGGCGGTAAATCCGTTTTTGAACTGACGCAGCAGCATCATCACGATCACCTGATTTGCCTCGACTGCGGCAAAGTGATCGAATTTAGCGATGATTCCATCGAAGCGCGCCAGCGTGAAATTGCCGCAAGGCACGGTATTCGCCTGACTAACCACAGCCTGTACCTGTACGGCCACTGCGCAGAAGGCGACTGCCGCGAAGATGAACATGCCCACGACGCGGCAGAGAAATAATCACCGCATCGTATACCGCCAAAAGCCAACCTGAAGGTTGGCTTTTTTTTGCCCGGAATCTGCCGCCTCTTTCTCTCGCGCTGCAATACGTTTACTGTCAGTGCATCCTGACGTGTACGGAGAGTCGACATGGAGCTTCGCCAGCTACGCTATTTTGTGCGCATTATTGAAACCGGCAGTATGGGCCGCGCCGCGCTTGACCTGGATATCGGCGTCTCCGCGCTTAGCCAACAGATGGCGCGCCTGGAGAACGAACTCGCCATTCGCCTGCTGCAGCGGACGTCTCGCGGCGTAATGCCGACCAGCGCCGGCCTCGCCTTCTACTCCCAGGCGCAGCTCGCGCTGCGTCACGCCGATGATGCGGTTCTCGCCGCGCGCGAGGCGCGCCTTTCCGGCCACGTCAGCGTCGGTATGGCCCCCAGCACCGCCTCCGTTCTCGGGGTGCCTTTTATTCACGCGATGCGCGAAAGCTATGCCGACGTCCGCCTGCATTTGGTCGAGAGCCTCTCCGGTAACCTTGAACGCATGATCAACACCCGCCAGCTTGACTTAGCTATCGTGTTCCAGAAGGAGAAGCTTGTGCGCTGGAGCGCCAGACCTATTCTCGAAGAGCGTCTGTTTCTGATTGGCACCCATGACGTGCTCTCTCCCCTTCCCGAAGCGAGCATCTCGCCTGGCCAGCTGGCCGCTATCCCGCTGATTATGCCAAGCCTGGGGCATGGACTGCGCGGCAGGCTGGAGGCGATCTGCCAGGAGCATGCCCTGAGCGTCGATGTGGTGGCTGAAATCGACGGCCTGGCCCTGCTGATGCGCGCCGTCCGCGACGGGCTCGGCGCCACTTTGCAGCCGGGGGCGGCAATTTCCCATCTCGACAGCGAGTCCCTGAGAGTGATCGGCGTCGACAATCCGATACTCAGTCGACCTAATTTTCTCGTCAGCCTTTCCGATGATGAACTGACTCCGGCAGGCCTTGCGGCCCGCGTAATACTGGCGAAAGTCATGCGTCAGCTGGTTGAGTCAGATCGCTGGCCCGGCGCCAGCCTTTACGCAAACTAAACCCCCCTTTAGCAATACGCCATAGCGTCCAGCCGGCCGTAACGCATACATTTCCATTACAAATTTAACAATCAAGCAAAGCGTAATGGAGCCATAAATGGTGGATGTACTGGTCATTGGCGGCGGCAATGCCGCGCTATGCGCCGCCTTAACCGCCCGGGAAGCTGGCGCGTCCGTACTGCTGCTGGAGGCCGCGCCGCGGGAATGGCGAGGCGGCAACTCTCAGCACACGCGGAATCTTCGCTGTATGCACGATGCTCCGCAGGATGTTTTGGTCGACAGCTATCCGGAAGAAGAGTACTGGCAGGACCTGCTGCGCGTCACCGAGGGCAACACCAACGAAGCGCTGGCGCGCCTGGTGATCCGCACCTCATCGCAGTGCCGGGACTGGATGCGCCAGCACGGGGTTAACTTTCAGCCGCCGCTCTCCGGCGCCCTGCACGTGGCCCGCACCAACGCCTTTTTTATGGGCGGCGGCAAGGCTCTTATAAATGCCTATTACCGCAGCGCGGAGCAGATGGGCGTAAAGATCCGCTACAACACGCCGGTACAGGCGCTCGAATTAGATAACGGCGAATTCGTCGCCGCGCTGGCGGGCGAAGAGAGGATCGTCGCCAAAACCTGCGTCCTCGCCGCCGGCGGATTTGAATCTAACCGCGAGTGGCTGCGTGAAGCATGGGGACAGAACGAGCGCGGTGAATGGCCAGCCGATAACTTTCTCATCCGCGGCACCCGCTTCAATCAGGGCGTGCTGCTCAAGTTTATGATTGACGCCGGGGCTGACATTATTGGCGACCCCTCGCAATCCCACTGCGTCGCCATTGACGCCAGGGCGCCGCTCTACGATGGCGGGATCTGCACGCGCGTGGACTGCGTGTCGCTGGGGGTGGTCGTCAACCGCGACGCCGGGCGCTTTTATGATGAAGGGGAAGATTTCTGGCCCAAACGCTATGCCATCTGGGGCAGGCTGGTCGCCCACCAGCCGGGGCAAATCGGCTACTCGATCATCGACAGCAACGCGATCGGCCACTTTATGCCGCCCGTTTTCCCCGGCGCCCAGGCCAATACCATTGAAGAGCTGGCTCGCCAGCTGGGGCTGGACGCGGAACGCCTGGCGCAAACCATCGCCCGCTACAATGCCGCCTGTACGCCGGGCCAGTTCGATCATACCCGCCTTGATAACTGCGCGACATCCGGCCTGACGCCGCCGAAAACCCACTGGGCGCGGCCCATCGATACCCCGCCCTACTACGGCTATGCCCTACGGCCGGGGATCACCTTTACCTACCTTGGGCTGTACGTTAATGAACGCGCCGCCGTCCATTTTGCGGGCAAGCCGAGCCGCAACCTGTTCGTCGCCGGCGAAATGATGGCCGGCAACGTGCTGGGCAAGGGGTATACCGCCGGCGTGGGCATGTCCATCGGTACGACGTTCGGCCGCATTGCCGGCCAGCAGGCCGCCCGCGCGGCGCAGCAGGAGACACACCATGAAATCGCTTGAAAAGCTGATCATTGACGCGCAAATCATCACCGAGTCGGAAGCGGAAGTTGAACGGGTGATGCAGGTCTGTAACGCCTGCCGCTATTGCGAAGGGTTTTGCGCCGTGTTTCCGGCCATGACCCAGCGCCTGGCTTTTGGCAAAGCGGATATAAACTACCTGGCCAACCTGTGCCATAACTGCGGCGCCTGCCTGCATGCCTGCCAGTACGCGCCGCCGCACGAGTTTGCCATTAATGTCCCGAAGGCGATGGCGGAAGTGCGCCTGGAGACCTATCAACACTATGCTCAGCCCGCGGCTTTCGGCAGCCTGTATCGTCGGGCCGGCGTAACCACGGTACTGGCGCTGGTCGGCGGGCTGATCCTCTTTCTGCTGCTGGCGATGGGGCTCAAAGGCTCCCTGCTTCATCCGCCGCTGGCCGGCGATTTCTACCAGATTTTTCCCCATAACCTGCTGGCGTGGATGTTTGGCACGGTCTTCATACTGGCCATGGGGTTACTGATGGCCGGGGTGATCCGCTTCTGGCGCGAGATCTCGCCGGGTCAGCCTCAGGCCATCGACATCGCTAAAGCCTCGCATAATGCGCTCACGCTGAAGTATCTCGACGGCGGGCACGGTAAGGGCTGCAACGAGGCCGATGACGCGTTTACCCTGCTGCGCCGCCGTTTCCATCACTTTACCTTCTACGGGTTTCTGCTCTGTTTCGCCGCCACCGTGGTGGCCACGGGGTATCACTATATCGCCGGCTGGGAGGCCCCCTACCCGTTCTTCAGCGTACCGGTTGTGCTGGGCACGCTCGGCGGCATCGGCCTGCTGGTGGGCCCGGCGGGTTTGCTATGGCTGAACCTGCGCCGCTCGCCGCTGCACGGCGACCCGCGGCAAAAACCGATGGATCGCGGCTTTATTCTGCTGCTGCTGCTGACCAGCTTCACCGGCCTCGCCCTGCTGGCGGGACGAGACACCTCGTGGATGGGCATTCTGCTTGCCATTCATCTCGGCGTGGTCATGGCGCTGTTTTTGACCCTGCCATACGGAAAATTCGCCCACGGATTTTATCGCTGTGCGGCGTTACTCAAGTGGGCGATTGAGAAACGACGCGGAAAACAGGCGGCAGTCGCAGGCGACTAGTCCGCTCCTCTTACCTCTATAAAAACAAGATAAAGACAATGGAGAGCAACCCCTATGACGCAACCCTCATCGCGCGCCGGTACCTTTGGCGCCATTCTCCGCGTGACCAGCGGTAATTTTCTCGAACAATTCGACTTTTTTCTGTTTGGCTTTTACGCCACCTATATCGCCAGAACGTTCTTTCCGGCGGAGAGCGAGTTTGCGGCGTTAATGCTGACCTTCGCCGTGTTTGGTTCGGGCTTTCTGATGCGCCCCATCGGCGCGATAGTGCTGGGCGCCTATATTGACAGAATCGGGCGGCGTAAAGGGCTGATGGTGACGCTGGCAATTATGGGCTGCGGGACGCTGCTGATAGCGCTGGTTCCCGGCTATCAAACCATCGGCGTTCTCGCCCCCGTTCTGGTATTAGTGGGTCGCCTGCTGCAGGGATTCTCGGCGGGCGTCGAGCTCGGCGGCGTGTCGGTCTATCTGTCGGAAATCGCCACGCCGGGGAAAAAAGGGTTCTATACCAGCTGGCAATCCGCCAGCCAGCAGGTGGCTATCGTCGTCGCGGCGCTGATTGGCTACGCGCTGAATGAAACGCTCGGCCACGATGAGATTGCCGAATGGGGCTGGCGTATTCCCTTCTTTATTGGCTGTATGATTATTCCGCTGATTTTTGTGCTGCGGCGTTCGTTGCAGGAAACCGAAGCCTTCCTGCAGCGCAAGCATCGCCCTGACACGCGTGAGATCCTGAGCACGATTGCCAAAAACTGGCGCATCATCACGGCGGGGACCTTGCTGGTGGCGATGACCACCACCACCTTTTATTTTATTACCGTCTATACGCCGACCTACGGTAGAGCCGTTCTGCATCTGAGCGCCCGCGACAGTCTGCTGGTGACCATGCTGGTCGGCATCTCTAACTTTATCTGGTTACCGATTGGCGGGGCAATTTCTGACAGAATAGGCCGTCGGCCGGTGCTGATGGGCATAACCCTGCTGGCGCTGCTCACTACCTGGCCGGTCATGCACTGGCTCACCGCCGCGCCGGATTTCACCCGCATGACGCTGGTCCTGCTCTGGTTCTCGTTCTTCTTTGGGATGTATAACGGCGCGATGGTGGCCGCCCTGACGGAAGTGATGCCGGTCTACGTCCGCACCGTGGGCTTTTCACTGGCCTTTAGCCTCGCCACCGCGATCTTCGGCGGCCTGACGCCGGCCATTTCCACCGCGCTGGTCGAGATAACGGGCGACAAAAGCTCGCCGGGCTGGTGGCTGATGTGCGCCGCGCTATGCGGCCTGGCCGCTACCGCGATGCTCTTCGTACGCCTGGGCCGCGGCTACCAGCCGGCAGAAATACCCCGCTAAAATAGCAACGGGCGGAGTTGACGCTCCGCCCGTTTGCTTGCCGCCGTCTGGCTTAACGCGGCGTATTGTTGCTGTGGATCTCTTTCCAGATCTGGTCGCAGCGCGCCTCTACAGCCTGATCGTTCCCAGTTTTGCGCGCCTGGATGCACTGCTGATAATCCAGCACCCGCACGCTTTCCTGGGTCGCGAACTGCTGATGCTGTTTCTCCTGCTTCAGCACGTTCAGTACGCTCTGACAGGCTTCAACTTTATCCGGATTGCCCTCTGCGGTATTAATGCAGGCGCTGTAGGCATCTTTTAACTTTGAGTCTTCCTTAGGCGCTGGCGACTGGGTACAGGCAACCAGACCTGCTGCCATAATGGCGACAAGTATTAACTTTTTCATCATGAACCTCGGGAAATTGCGGCGGGTTTCCCCCGCCGCAGTGGCATCAGAAAATGGTGAACGGAGCAATAACCATGAACTTCACGTCGCGCTCATCCTGGAAGATGTTGCCGTAACCACCGCTCCAGCTTGGGATATCGGAGTGGTTGTCGTATTGCGTAAAGTGGAGTTTGAACAGCGTGCCCTTAGCGCGTCCTTCCTGAACGGTGTACATGGCATCCAGGCTATAGGCGGACTCTTCCAGGCGTTTATCCGGGTTGTAGTACGCATCAGGCGAGGACATTCTCCCCGGCTTCGCATCCCAGGCATAAACGTAGGAGGCGCCGAAGGCCCAGCCCGGCATGTTCCAGTTCTTCATGTCATACATCGCGCCGAAGAACACCGCTTTTTCACCGTTGGCGTTGAAGTCCGAACGGTTATCCCACCAGATATCCAGTCGCCCGTTAGACGATGCGTAAGTTGGCGTCATACGCTGCAGGAAGTAGCCCTGCTGACCATCAGCTTTAACCCAGGTTCCTTCCAGACGCAGGTCCAGAACGTCGGCAACCTTATAGCCAAAGGTCAATGCCTGCAGCCACGCGGTACCGTCATAGATATCGTTAACCCCGCCGTTGCTGACCTTATCGCGGGTGCCGTAGAACTGATAGCTGGTGGTTAACGGCGTGCCTGCAACATCAAACTTATAGCTGGCCTTGGCAAAATACTGGTCGATATAACCCTGTGCCTGACCAAACGCCGCTTCCAGCACAAGGTCGTTTTTAAAATCATATTTGGCGCCAAGAGAGTGAAGGTAATCCACCTTGGTTTTCTTGTCGTTCTGGTAGAACTCATCCATCTCAATGTGCCACGGCGCTTTATATTCGTTCGTCCACATATAGGAGAAACTCAGCGCGCCCGCATCGCCGTAGTCAAAGTTCGCACCGGCTTCTGCCCCCTGATAGGTACCCGGCATAAAGCTCCAGTGCGGCGCCAGCAGCGTCTGGCCGGTTGGCTGAATATAGCCCGCGCGCGCCCAGGTCGGGCCAAATTTAAATTTTGCGGCTGCTTTATACAGGCTGATCCCGCTCTTATCGCCGGAATAGTCTTCATCGTAGGTTTTATTGCGCGAGGAGAAAGCGATTTCGTTCGGGTGACCGCTCTCGCTGCTTTCGCCCATTTCGATGGCGGTAAAGGCAGCAACGTCAATACCGAACATGTCGGCGGCATAGCCGGACTGGAAGTCGAGGTTGGCGTTCCAGGTGGAGTGCGACAGGTTAGTTTTATATTTATCGCCGTCGGTCACATCTTTACGGTCGCGCTCACGCTGCCAGTAATAGATGCCGCCGGTTAACGTTGAATCATCAATGAACCCTTCTGCTTTTGCATCCGGCACCATTGCAAATCCTGACAGGGCTGTGACACCGGCAATAGCCAGCGCCAGCGTACTACGTTTGCCACTAAACGTACGCATATGCATATCCTCTTTGACGTTTTAAAGTGCGGTTACCAATGGCAACGCGCAAAAAAATAAAATAAGACTGCTTAAAAAGTGGTGCGGTAAAAATTCGCATAACCACTAGGTATAGACTATTTTTCGTGACGCGAATTATCAATCTCTTTCGCCGACCAAAGATGAAGATTATGACAAAGCGCACATAATTTATGTCTTTTTGTTTCAGTCGTAGATGTCACACTTTTTTCGGGTGAAGTGCTTGCAAAAAAAGAGAAAATTAGGGGAAATGAAAGCGATTACATATTTATATGCAATAGATGGAAAGGGTTAAAAAAAGCGGTTATTACAATCTGTAAACAAGATTAATTCGCATCGCAAAAATATGAGGATTTAATTCTCTGATTCTGAATAAAAAAAACGCCGCAGTAAGCGGCGTTCTCAATAACGGCGGGTAGCTACGCGCCGACTTTCGCCCATGTGTCGCGCAGACCGACGGTGCGGTTAAACACCAGCTGGGTTGCGGTTGCATAGCGGCTATCCAGGCAGAAATAACCTTCGCGCTCGAACTGATACGCTTTTTCCGGCTGCGCCTGCGCCAGGCTCGGCTCGGCAAAACCCTGTTTGATCACCAGCGACTCCGGATTCATCACCGAGAGGAAGTCCTCCGCCGCGCCCGGGTTCGGTACGCTGAACAGGCGATCGTACAGGCGGATTTCTACCGGCAGCGCGTGCGCCGCGCTCACCCAGTGAATCACGCCCTTCACCTTGCGGCCGTCGGCCGGATCTTTGCTCAGGGTATCGGCATCGTAGGTGCAGAAGATAGTGGTGATGTTGCCTTCCGCATCTTTCTCCACGCGCTCCGCTTTGATCACGTAAGCGTTACGCAGGCGAACTTCTTTACCCAGCACCAGACGCTTGTACTGCTTGTTCGCTTCCTCGCGGAAGTCGGCGCGATCGATCCAGATTTCGCCGCTGAACGGCACCTCGCGGCTGCCCATCTCCGGTTTATTCGGATGATTCGGCATGGTCACGATTTCGCTGCCGCCCTGCGGATAGTTTTCGATAACCAGCTTAACCGGGTCGATAACGGCCATCGCGCGCGGGGCGTTTTCGTTCAGATCTTCACGGATGCAGGATTCCAGCGAAGCGATTTCGATGGTGTTGTCCTGCTTGGTCACGCCGATGCGTTTGCAGAACTCGCGGATGGATTCAGCGGTATAGCCGCGACGGCGCAGACCGGAAATGGTCGGCATACGCGGGTCATCCCAGCCCTCAACGTGCTTCTCGGTCACCAGCTGATTCAGCTTACGCTTGGACATCACGGTGTATTCGAGGTTGAGGCGCGAGAATTCATACTGGCGCGGATGCACGGGGATGCTGATGTTATCCAGCACCCAATCGTACAGGCGGCGGTTATCCTGGAACTCGAGAGTACACAGCGAGTGGGTAATCCCTTCCAGCGCATCGCTGATGCAGTGGGTAAAGTCGTACATCGGGTAGATGCACCACTTGCTTCCGGTCTGGTGATGGTCGGCAAACTTAATGCGGTACAGCACCGGATCGCGCATCACGATAAAAGGAGAGGCCATGTCGATTTTCGCGCGCAGGCAGGCTTTACCTTCGGCAAATCCACCGCTGCGCATTTTTTCAAACAGCGCCAGGTTCTCTTCCACGCTGCGATCGCGATACGGGCTATTTTTACCCGGCTCTTTCAGCGTGCCGCGGTACTCACGGATCTCTTCCGCTGACAGTTCGTCAACGTAGGCCAGACCTTTATTGATCAGTTCAACCGCATACTGGTGCAGCTGATCGAAATAATCAGACGAGTAGCAAACATCCCCGGACCAGTGGAAACCTAACCACTGCACGTCGTTTTTAATCGACTCAACGTATTCGATATCTTCCTTCACCGGGTTGGTGTCATCGAAACGCAGGTTGCATTGGCCCTGGTAATCCTGAGCGATACCAAAGTTCAGGCAAATAGACTTCGCGTGGCCAATGTGCAGATAGCCGTTCGGTTCCGGTGGAAAACGGGTATGAACGGTGGTGTGCTTACCAGTAGCCAGATCTTCATCAATGATCTGACGAATAAAGTTAGTCGGGCGGGCTTCTGCCTCACTCATCGTGGGTTCCTCAAAGCGTAAACAACGTATAACGGCACATGATCTTACAAGCAGGGCGTAGAGACAACTATTAGTTACGCAAAATAGCGATCGGAAGGAGATTATGGGGGTGTTTGCGGTAAAAAAAGCGGCGCAGGTTTCGCTGCGCCGCTGAGGCATAAACGCCACTCAGGAGTCTTATTTGCCTTTAATTTCGTACAGCGGCGTCTGGCCAGCAACCACTTTACCGGTTGCCTGGATAACCAGCGCGCTGTAGTCGTCGCTATTGCTGCATACGACCGGGCTAATCATCGAGCGCGCGTTAGCGTTCAGGAACTCAAGATCCAGTTCCAGAATCGGCTGACCCGCTTTCACTTCCGCGCCCTCTTCCACCAGACGTTTAAAGCCCTGGCCGTTAAGCGCGACGGTATCGATACCCATATGGACGACGATTTCCGCACCGTTTTCAGTTTCCAGACAGAAAGCATGGTTGGTGTTGAAAATCTTCACCACGGTGCCAGCCGCCGGCGCAACAACAATCTTATCGGTCGGTTTCACCGCCACGCCGTCGCCGACGGCTTTGCTGGCGAACGCTTCATCCGGGACCTGCTCCAGCGCTACAATGTCGCCGGTAATCGGCGAAACCAGCGCTTCGACGGTTTTCGCGTTAGCAACAGCCTGCGGTTTAGCAGCCTGAGCGGCTACGGGTGCGCTGTGAGACGCTGCAGCCGCCGCGGCAACCGGGCCACGGGCAACCACTTTCTTCATTTCATCGCCGACGGATTCGGCTTTCGCACCCACGATAACCTGGATGGTCTGCTTGTTCAGTTTAACCACACCGGAAGCGCCGAGGCGCTTACAGGCCGCGTCGTTAACCAGCGCAGAGTCCGCCACGGTCAGACGCAGACGGGTAATACAGGCATCAATCGCTTTCAGGTTATCCGTACCGCCGACCGCCGCGATGTAGTTGGTCGCCAACTGGGTTAAACCTTCTTCGGTATTGCTGTTGGCCTCTTCAGTGACCACGTCATCCACTTTATCTTCACGACCCGGCGTTTTCAGATTGAACATGCGGATTACCGCGCTGAACAACAGGAAGTAGATAACAAAGAACACAACGCCCATCACAATCAGCATCCAGACGTTTTTACTGGCTGCCGGCAGGCTGTACATCAGCACATAGTCGATGGCGCCTGCGGAGAAAGAGAAGCCCGCGTGGATACCCAGCGCCGTGGCAACGAACAGGCTGATACCGGTCAGGATGGCGTGCAGGAGATACAGCAGCGGCGCCAGGAACATGAACAGGAATTCCAGCGGCTCAGTCACACCGGTCAGGAACGCGGTGATGGCAACCGACAGCAGCATACCACCGACCATCGGACGACGCTCTTTCGGGGCCGCGAAATACATCGCCAGCGCCGCACCCGGCAGACCGAACATCATGATCGGGAAGAAGCCGGACATGAACATCCCCGCGGTGCCGTCACCCGCATAGAAGCGGTTGATATCACCGTGGAACACGGCGCCAGCAGCGTTGGTGAATTCACCAATCTGGAACCAGGCGATGGTGTTCAGCACCTGATGCAGACCCGTCGGGATCAGCAGACGGTTGATGAAACCAAAGATACCGGAGCCGAGCGCGCCCGCGCCCACAATCCATTCACCACCTGCATGGATGGCGTTCTGCACCGGCGGCCAGACGTAGCCGAAGATGGCTGCCAGCACCAGGCAGAAGAAGCCGGTTGCGATAGGTACAAAGCGTTTGCCGCCGAAGAAGCTCAGGAAGTCAGGCAGTTTGATACCCGACCAGCGGTTATAGACGGCACCGCCAACCAGACCGGTAATGATACCCGCCAGGACGCCCATGTTGATGGCCGGGTTGATGGTGACCATCGCTTTCGTCAACACGAAGTAACCTACCGCCCCCGCCAGCGCTGCGGCACCGGCGCTGTCTTTCGACCAGCTGGATGCGACGCCGATAGCGAAAATCAGCGCCAGGTTGTCAAAGATTGCCCCGCCCGCCTGGGCGATAAACGAAATGTTAAGCAGATCCGGTTGACCGAATCGCAGCAGCAGCGCCGCGACCGGCAGCACTGCGATAGGGAGCTGTAACGCCCTACCGAGTCGCTGAAAAAAACCTAAAATATTCATCTTATTCCCCCTATGAGACCCCGATAAGGCTCATTAAAGCCACTTTATTATTGTGTAACCTGGTTAAATTTTTAACTTACCTGCAAAGTGTCTGAAAAATTAATTCGTCTCGCAAATTAAATGGGTATTTTTTGTGACAATAGTCACCAAATATCGTATTCACCTCCGCCTTTGACTGGCTAACAACGAAAACTTATTTTATCATTCAAAAAATCAACACGGATTGACCCCGCTCGGCGCAGTTGCTGCGATACTCTTAATAGTATGCTGGCGCCAATCCGCCAGGTTCTAATTTAACTATAGAGGTGAACAATGAGACTGATCCCCCTGGTAACAGCTGAACAAGTCGGTAAATGGGCTGCCCGGCATATCGTTAACCGCATCAATGCGTTCAAACCGACTGCGGACCGTCCGTTTGTCCTGGGCCTGCCTACCGGCGGTACGCCTCTGACCGCTTATAAAGCCCTGGTTGAGATGCACAAAGCAGGCCAGGTTAGCTTTAAGCATGTTGTCACCTTCAACATGGATGAGTACGTTGGGCTGCCGAAAGAGCATCCGGAAAGCTATCATAGCTTTATGCATCGCAACTTCTTTGATCACGTTGATATCCCGGCGGAAAATATTAACCTGCTGAATGGTAACGCGCCGGATATTGATGCAGAATGCCGTCGCTATGAAGAAAAAATTCGTTCTTACGGTAAAATCCACCTGTTTATGGGCGGCGTGGGTAACGATGGCCACATCGCTTTTAACGAACCAGCCTCTTCTTTGGCTTCACGCACACGCATCAAAACCCTGACCCATGATACTCGCGTAGCGAATTCCCGTTTCTTCGACGGTGACGTTGACCAGGTGCCTAAGTACGCGCTGACCGTTGGCGTGGGCACGCTGCTGGACGCGGAGGAAGTGATGATTCTGGTGCTGGGTCATCAGAAAGCGCTGGCGCTGCAGGCGGCGGTGGAAGGCAACGTAAACCATATGTGGACCATTACCTGTCTGCAGCTGCACCCGAAAGCGGTGGTGGTCTGCGATGAGCCGTCCACCATGGAACTAAAAGTTAAGACACTGAAATATTTCAACGAGTTAGAAGCCGAAAATATCAAAGGTCTGTAATGTAGTCTCGTCCCGCGGCTGCCCCCGCGGGACAACCATTTTTGACAACCGGGGGTCGTAATGTATGCATTAACCCAAGGCCGGATTTATACCGGTCATGAAATTCTGGATGACCATGCGATTGTTATCGCCAATGGCCTTATCGAACGTATCTGTCCTCAGACAGAACTGCCCACCGGGATCGAACAGCGCTCGGTTGATGGCGCGATCCTTGCCCCCGGTTTTATCGACGTCCAGCTTAACGGCTGCGGCGGCGTGCAGTTCAACGACACGGCGGACGCGGTCACCGTTGAAACGCTGGAGATTATGCAGAAGGCCAATGAACGCTCCGGCTGCACCAGCTATCTGCCCACGCTGATCACCTCCAGCGACGACCTGATGAAACAGGGCGTACGCGTGATGCGCGAATACCTGCAAAAACATCCTAACCAGGCGCTGGGTCTGCATCTTGAAGGCCCGTGGCTGAATATTGTTAAAAAAGGCACCCACAACCCGGACTACGTACGCAAACCGGATGCCGCGCTGGTGGATTTCCTGTGCGAAAACGCGGACGTGATAACCAAAATCACGCTTGCGCCGGAACGGGTGGAACCGGAGGTTATCCGCAAACTGGTGGCCGCCGGCATCATTGTCTCCGCCGGTCACTCCAACGCGACGCTTAAAGAAGCGAAAATCGGTTTCCGCGCCGGGATTACCTTTGCTACCCATCTGTTTAACGCCATGCCGTATATTACCGGCCGTGAGCCGGGCCTGGCTGGCGCGATTTTCGACGAGCCGGATGTCTACTGCGGCATCATCGTCGATGGTATGCACGTCGATTTCGCTAACGTGCGCCTCGCTAAACGCTTGAAAGGCGACAAGCTGTGTCTGGTTACCGACGCGACGGCGCCGGCGGGTGCCAATATTGAGCAGTTCATTTTTGCCGGTAAAACAATATACTACCGGAACGGCCTGTGCGTAGATGAGAACGGTACCCTCAGCGGCTCTTCATTGACCATGATTGAAGGGGTGCGTAACCTCGTTGAGCATTGCGGCATCGCGCTGGATGAAGTGTTGCGTATGGCGACGCTCTACCCTTCCCGCGCCATTGGCGTAGACAAACAGTTAGGCAGCATTGCCCCGGGGATGGTCGCTAACCTGACCGCATTCACCCGTGATTATAAAATCACCAAGACCATCGTTAATGGTAACGAGGTCGTCACTGAGTAAGTAAAAGTATGACAGCAGGCGGACAGGCTCAAATTGGTAACGTCGATCTCGTAAAACAGCTGAACAGCGCGGCCGTCTATCGGCTCATCGATCAGCACGGCCCCATCTCGCGTATCCAGATTGCGGAACAAAGCCAGCTTGCCCCTGCCAGCGTAACCAAAATTACGCGTCAGCTTATTGAACGCGGACTGATCAAAGAAGTCGATCAGCAGGCCTCCACCGGGGGCCGCCGCGCCATCTCCATTGTTGCCGAAACCCGCGGCTTCCACGCCATCGGCGTACGCCTTGGCCGCTACGACGCCACCCTGACCCTCTATGATTTAAGCAGCAAGACTCTTGAAGAAGAGCACTACCCGCTGCCGGAAAGAACCCAGGAAACGCTGGAACACGCCCTGCTTAACATCATCGCCACCTTTATGGAGAGCTGTCAGCGTAAAATCCGCGAGCTGATCGCCATTTCGGTGATCCTGCCGGGGCTGGTCGATCCGGAAAGCGGCGTCATTCGCTATATGCCGCATATTCAGGTGGAAAACTGGGGGCTGGTTGAAGCGCTGGAAAAACGCTTTAAAGTTACCTGCTACGTCGGCCACGATATTCGTAGCCTCGCGCTGGCGGAGCACTACTTTGGTGCGAGCCACGACTGTGAAGACTCCATTCTGGTGCGCGTACATCGCGGAACCGGCGCAGGGATCATCTCCAACGGGCGGATTTTTATTGGCCGTAACGGTAACGTCGGGGAAATCGGCCATATCCAGGTCGACCCGTTAGGCGAGCGCTGCCACTGCGGTAACTTCGGCTGTCTGGAAACCGTCGCCGCCAATGCCGCTATTGAACATCGCGTTCGTCATCTGCTGGAACAGGGTTATCAGAGCAAAATCTCCCTCGATGACTGTTCGATCAAAACGATCTGCAAAGCCGCGAATAAAGGCGATGCGCTGGCCTGTGAGGTGATCGAGCACGTTGGCCGCCATCTGGGTAAAACCATCGCTATCGCCATTAACCTGTTTAATCCGCAAAAAGTGGTGATTGCCGGGGAGATCGTGGAAGCGGAAAAAGTCCTTCTGCCGGCAATCGAAGGCTGTATTAATACCCAGGCGCTGAAGGCGTTTCGCAAAAACCTACCGGTAGTGCGATCCACGCTCGATCATCGCTCAGCCATTGGCGCTTTTGCCCTGGTAAAGCGTGCGATGCTCAACGGGACTCTGCTCCAGCGTTTGCTGGAAAGCTAAAGCCGCTTTATAGTTTCGCCTTTCTCCAACGATGTCGGACAGTTCATGACCATTCAAAACGTAATTTGTGATATTGACGGCGTGCTGATGCACGACAATGTGGCCGTGCCGGGCGCCGCTGAATTCATCAAACGCATACTCGAGAAAGAGATGCCGCTGGTGATGCTGACCAACTACCCTTCTCAAACCGGTCAGGATCTGGCAAACCGCTTTGCGACGGCGGGAATCGATGTTCCTGATACCGCCTTTTATACCTCAGCAATGGCCACGGCGGATTTTCTGCGTCGCCAGGAAGGCAAAAAAGCCTATGTGGTCGGGGAAGGCGCGCTGATTCACGAACTGTACAAAGCCGGCTTTACCATCACCGACGTCAATCCGGATTTTGTTATCGTCGGTGAGACGCGCTCCTTTAACTGGGAGATGATGCATAAGGCCGCTTTTTTTGTCGCCAACGGCGCGCGCTTTATCGCCACTAACCCGGATACCCACGGTCGCGGCTACTACCCGGCCTGCGGGGCGCTGTGCGCCGGTATAGAAAAAATCTCCGGTCGTAAGCCGTTCTACGTGGGGAAACCGAGCCCGTGGATTATCCGCTCCGCGCTCAATAAAATGCAGGCGCATTCGGAACAGACGGTGATCGTCGGCGATAACCTGCGAACGGATATTCTGGCGGGCTTCCAGGCCGGTCTGGAAACCATTCTGGTGCTTTCGGGCGTTGCCACGCTCGATGATATCGACAGCATGCCGTTCCGCCCTTCCTGGATTTATCCCTCCGTTGCGGAAATCGATATCTTCTAAATAAAACCACGTCCTGCGACGTGGTTTCTTATTTCTAAGCCTCTCCTGAACGCTTTTATCTAAAAAAAAAGCGCCATCACTAAATATTCAGCAACAAAAGTGCTCAAAACGTGCTCTTTTTTCACTATTCGACAATCACAATTGCATTATTTCCTTTTACTGCCGTAAACCCCTTGCGCCCTCCGCGCCTTTGCGGCATTTTCTAAAGCATGCACTGAGGCTTCGCAATAAGACGAAGTCTGCACAACATCAAACAAGACAGGGTAACGGAGAAGGCTATGTGTTCGATTTTTGGCGTACTGGATATTAAAACTGACGCGGGTGAGCTGCGTAAAAAGGCACTGGAGCTTTCCCGACTGATGCGCCACCGTGGTCCGGACTGGTCCGGCGTCTATGCCTGTGATAAAGCCATCCTGGCGCATGAACGCCTGTCGATCGTCGACGTCAACGCCGGCGCGCAGCCGCTGTATAACGCCGCTAAAACTCACGCTCTCGCCGTCAACGGTGAAATCTACAACCACCAGGCGCTGCGCGCGGAATACGGCGACCGCTATGCGTTCCAGACCGGTTCCGACTGCGAAGTTATCCTCGCGCTGTATCAGGAAAAAGGCCCGGACTTCCTCGACGATCTGCAGGGGATGTTTGCTTTCGCTCTCTACGACAGCGAAAAAGACGCGTATCTGATTGGTCGCGACCACATCGGCATCATCCCGCTGTATATGGGTCACGACGAACATGGCAACTTCTACGTTGCCTCTGAAATGAAAGCGCTGGTTCCGGTTTGCCGCACGATTAAAGAGTTCCCGGCAGGCAGCTACCTGTGGAGCAAAGATGGCGAAATCCGCGAGTACTACCAGCGCGACTGGTTCGACTACGACGCGGTCAAAGACAACGTCACGGACAAAAACGAACTGCGTCAGGCGCTGGAAGAGTCGGTGAAAAGCCACCTGATGTCCGATGTTCCGTACGGCGTACTGCTCTCCGGCGGCCTGGATTCATCGGTGATTTCCGCCATCACCAAAAAATATGCCGCGCGCCGCGTCGAAGATCAGGAAAAATCAGAAGCCTGGTGGCCGCAGCTGCACTCCTTCGCCGTCGGCCTGGAGGGCGCCCCCGATCTGAAAGCCGCGCAGGAAGTGGCTAACCATCTGGGTACCGTACACCACGAGATCCACTTTACGGTGCAGGAAGGCCTGGACGCGATTCGCGATGTTATCTATCACATTGAAACCTACGACGTGACAACGATTCGCGCGTCAACGCCAATGTATCTGATGTCGCGTAAAATCAAAGCCATGGGCATCAAAATGGTGCTGTCCGGCGAAGGTTCTGACGAAGTATTTGGCGGCTACCTCTATTTCCATAAAGCGCCCAACGCCAAAGAGCTGCACGAAGAGACCGTGCGCAAACTGCAGGCGCTGCATATGTTTGACTGCGCTCGCGCCAACAAAGCGATGTCCGCCTGGGGCGTTGAAGCGCGCGTCCCGTTCCTGGATAAGAAATTCCTCGACGTGGCAATGCGTATTAACCCGCAGGATAAAATGTGCGGCAACGGTAAAATGGAAAAACATGTCCTGCGTGAATGTTTTGAATCTTACCTGCCGGCGAGCGTCGCCTGGCGCCAGAAAGAACAGTTCTCTGATGGCGTTGGTTACAGCTGGATCGATACCTTAAAAGAAGTGGCCGCTGAACAGATTTCCGATCGGCAGCTGGAAACCGCCAGCTTCCGCTTCCCGTACAACACGCCTTCCTCGAAAGAAGCGTATCTGTACCGTGAGATTTTCGAAGAGCTGTTCCCGGTACCGAGCGCGGCCGAATGCGTTCCTGGCGGCCCTTCCGTCGCATGCTCTTCAGCAAAAGCGATTGAGTGGGACGAATCTTTCAAAAAAATGAACGATCCGTCGGGACGCGCGGTTGGCGTACACCAGTCGGCCTACTAACCGACGCTGTTTTCAAAACGGACTCTTCGGGGTCCGTTTTTGTTTTGTGCCTTATTTAAGCCGTTAAAAACGATAAATAACCAATAATTGCCGATTATTGCACCACGCTGTTCGCAACCTAACCAAACAGTTACGTTCAGTCCATTTTCGATGAAAAAGGGGTTGACGCTTCAAGGCTCAATACGCATAATGCGCCCCGCAACGCCGATAAGGTAACGCGCAAAAAGATGGCTACGTAGCTCAGCTGGTTAGAGCACATCACTCATAATGATGGGGTCACAGG